>JAFSEB010000061.1 GCA_017435905.1 Clostridia bacterium
GAGCAGGAGCAGGCAGACCTGAGAGCCAAGATTGAAATGCTTGAAAACGAAATACAGAATCAAGAAGATCAAGCGGAGAATGTTGATAGGTTTATCCGACAGGCAAAGAAGTACTTGTACTTGGAGAAGCTGACACCCACTATTCTGAACGATATGGTCAACGCCGTATATGTTCATGCACCGGATAAGTCCAGCGGACACCGAGTGCAGGATGTGACGATCAGCTACAACTATATCGGCATACTCCCCGCCAATTTGCTCTATGACGTTATGAACGGAAAAGCGGCATGATTACTCATGCCGCTTCCCGAAAACATTATTATACTGTTTTATTGGACCGCCCTCTCCGCAGCCTTTTTTGTTGTTTCAGATATTCGGTTTTACGTTTTCAAGCCCCACGAGGGACGCCATGCGGTAGCAGACCTTTGCGGTCTCCTCCACATGCACCGCCATGCGGAAGGCATCATCCACATCCCGCTTTGAAACGGTGATCATGCCGTGGCACTCAAGCAGCGCCGCAAAGATATCCTCCCGGAGGGTCGCCACGATGTTTTCCGCCAGCTGCACGCTGCCTGCCGGCGCATAAGGTGCAAGGGGGCAATGCTTGCCGTAAAGAAGCGCCTCCGTGGTGACGGGGGGAAGTTCCCTGCCAAGGCAGGCAAATACCGTTGCGTAAGGCGCATGGGTGTGGCAAATGCCGCTGATATCCTCCCTTGCCCGGTATATTGCCGCATGAAATGCCGCTTCCGATGTGGGCGTAATGCCTTCGGGGGCATCCACCACATTGCCGGAAAGGTCCATCAGCACGATATCCGCCGCGCTTTTTGCCGCACGGTCGAAATCGTGGGGCGTCACAGCCATCACGCCGGCAGTGCGGTCATACATGCTGCAGTTGCCCGTGCCGCCGGTGCACAGCCCTGCCTCTTTCGCAGCCTTTGCGGCAGAGAATACCGCTTCACGCAGCGCATCAAATGCCTTCATCCTTTTCCTTTCCGCATGAAAACGCCTGTTTTTCTTAGAAGAACAGAGCGGCTACGTCGTAGAATTCCTTGTCGACCTTCTTGCGTTCGGTGACCGCACGCTCAAGGTCTGCCACGGCGATGTTGGTGCCCCGCAGGGATACCATGTTGCCGTACTCATTGTTCACAACGAGCTCGCCTGCCTTCACGCCCATACGGGTGCCGAGCACACGGTCGAAGGCGCTGGGAGCGCCGCCGCGCTGCAGATGGCCGAGTACCACGCTGCGTGCCTCGAAATGCTCACGGCGCTTGTCGAGGGTCTCATCGGTGCGGATGGCCTTCTCGATGCGCTCCGCAAGACCACGGGCCAGCTCACGGTGAAGGAGCAGCGCATTGCCGAACATATCGGTCTCAAGTTCTTCCATGGCTTCATCCTTGAACTCGAAGCCTTCCGCCACGGCGATGATGGTGTAGCGCTCGCCGCAGACATAGCGGTTGCGGACAAGCTCGTAGATCTCCTTGAAGCTCATGGGGAATTCGGGGACGAGCACAAGGTGCGCATCCGCCGCAATACCTGCCTGCAGGGCGATCCAGCCGGTGTGGCGGCCCATGCATTCCACCACGAAGCAGCGTGCGTGGGAAGCGGCGGTGGTGTGCAGGCGGTCGATCTCCTCGGTGGCGATGTTGGATGCGGTGTCGAAACCGAAAGTCCAGTCGGTGCAGGAGAGGTCGTTGTCGATGGTCTTGGGCACGCCGATCATATTCATGCCAAGCTTGCGAAGCTCATTGGCGACGCCAAGGGTATCGTCGCCGCCAATGGCAACAAGGCCTTCAAGGCCAAGGGCTTCCATGGTGGTGCGGACGATCTCGGGGCCGTTTTCGATTTTCATTACATTGGTGCGGGAGCTGCCGAGAATGGTGCCGCCCTGGGTCTGGATGCTTTCCACTTCCTTGGCGGTCATCCAATGGCCGTCGCACTCAATGACGCCACGCCAGCCTGCGTGGAAGCCGAATACTTCGATGCCTTCCTTCAGGCAGCGGGTCACAACGCCGCGGATCACAGCGTTCAGGCCGGGGCAGTCTCCGCCGCCGGTCAAGATACCGATCTTTCTCATGATCTGTTTCCTCCGTAAAATTGATTAAAATATATAAAAGAAACCCGATTTCTCTTTTATCTTACCGGATGATGCCACGCTCCCGGAGCGCTTCAAGCACCTGCTCGCCGATGGTTTCAATGGGCATCAGCTTACCATCCTCCATGCAGGGGATGACGGCAATATCATCATAGCGCTTTGCATAGGCAAGGTACTGCGCCATGGCACGGGTCTGGATATCGTGGGAAGATTCGTATACATCCCTGCCCTCGCCCACATAGTCACGGAAGCCCTTTTTGCCCACGTTTTCCTCCGCCGCTTTCGGGGCGATGGAGAAGACAAGGTTCACATCGGGCTTTGGCAGCCCAAGGTGCCCGTATTCCACCTCGAACACCCACTCTGCGATATCGGGCTTGCCAAGGTCGATATCCCGGATGGACTGGTATACCGCATTGGAAAGCACATAGCGGTTCAGGATGAGGATGTCATTTTCGCCGTCCCTGTAGCCCTTGAAGCGGTCAAAGCGGTCAAGGGCAAACCAAAGTGCCATGCTCTTGCCGTCCACCTCGTCCGCACGGACGCCGGCAGCACCCGAAAGAAGACCGCCGATCTCCTTCCCGAAAAAGCTGTCATACACGGGAAAATCCATGGAGGCAACGCTGTAGCCCATATTGGTGAGCGCATCCTTCAAGCGGCGGTACTGCACGCCCTTGCCGGAGCCGTCGATCCCTTCGATGGCGATGATCTTCGTTTTTCTTGTTTCCATGGCACACCTCGACAATTTTCCGATATTTATTATAGCATGAAACATCATGATGCTAAAATTATCAATTACTTATTATTGGGACCTCAGCCATAGCGCCGGCTTTGAAAACGTTCCCATACTTGAGGAGAGGAAGGGCTTATTCCTCCTCTTCCCCGTGTTTTTCCGCAATGCCGAGCATATGTTTGAGCTTGCGCATGGCGCTTTCCGGCATTTCGATCTTCACCCTGGTGCCTTCCGCTTCGTGCTCCTCGCTGAGGATGCGCCCCTCCGCACGGATAAAGGAAACGGCTTCGTATTTGCTGTAGGGGATGAGCAGTTCCGCCGTCAGCCTGCCCTTGCCAAGGAGCTTTTCCGCCCCGGCGAGCAGCGCTTCGATGCCCTTCCCCTTTGCGGCGGAAATGAAGGCGGTATCCTGCCTTGCGGCGGGGATCCCGTCGAGCTTGTCGATCTTGTTGTATACGTTGATGCGAGGGGTCTCCGCAGCGCCAAGGCTGGCGATGACATCCTCTACCACACGCATCTGGCTTTCGTAATAGGGGCTTGCGCAGTCCACCACATGCAGGATCACATCCGCAAGGGCCACTTCATCCAGCGTGGATTTGAAGGCTTCCACCAGATCGTGGGGCAGCTTGTTGATGAAGCCTACCGTATCCGATACGAGCGCCTGTGTGCCGCCGGGCAGTTCCACCTGCCTGACCACGGGGTCAAGGGTGGCAAAAAGCTTATCCTCCGCCAGCACGCCTGCGCCGCTGACGGCATTGAGAAGGGTGGATTTGCCTGCGTTGGTATAACCCACAAGGGCGATAAGGGGCAGCGGATTCTTTTCACGCCTGTCACGGCGAAGGGTGCGCTGCTTTTCCACATCCTTCAGCTCTTCCCCAAGCTCGTAAATACGCCTGCGGATGCGGCGCTTGTCCACCTCCAGCTTCTTTTCGCCGGGGCCCCTTGTGCCGATGCCGCCGCCCTGCTGGGAAAGGGCGGTGCCCTGCCCGGTGAGGCGTGTCATGCCGTATTTGAGCTGTGCAAGCTCCACCTGCAGCTTGCCCTCACGGGACTGGGCACGCTGGGCAAAAATATCAAGGATAAGCGCCGTGCGGTCAATGACACGCACATTGAGGATCTGCTCCAGATTGCGCTGCTGCATGGGGGAAAGCTCATCGTCAAAAATGAAAAGATCCGCTTCAAGGGCACTGCCGAGGAGGGAGAGCTCCTCCGCCTTGCCGCTGCCGATGTAGGTGGCATTATCCACCGGGCGGCGGCGCTGCTGCTCCTTTGCGACCACGTTGGCGCCGGCGGTCTTTGCAAGCTCCGCCAGCTCCGCAAGGGTATCGTACCCCTCCGTGTTTTCAATGCCCACAAGGATGGCACGCTCGGGGCGTGCTTCATCGGTCTCCTTGGTGCTGCTCTTGAGCCGTGCATCCGCATAGCGGATCTCGTCCATCAGCATCTGCTGGGGCAGCCTGTAGGGGCGAAGAGGACCGGCGATGAGCACCTGCCGCTCCTCCCCCACCTGCTCGCCGAGGAAGGAGGCATAAAGGCTTGTGGCCTCGCCAGCCTCGTTCACGCCGAGGGCGGCCATGGAATCAAGGCGCATGCTGCGAAGGGTGCCGATGTCAACGCCGCTCAGGCGGCCGTCGCCGCTCGGGTGGGTATGCAGGCACCTGACGCCGCAAAGCCTGTCCACATTGCGCACAAGGCGCATATTGGGCATGCTGACCTTGGAGGAATCGCCCACGGAAACATCCTCCACCGCACCGTCACGGGCAATATAGACGGAGATCTCCCGGCGGATGATGCCGGTAAGGGCAGCAAGCTCGTTCACAAGCTCGTGGGAAGCAAAGGTGGCAGCTTCCATTTTGATATCGTACAAAGCGGCAATGCGCTCAAGCACCGTGTTGCGGATGCCCTCCGTGTTGCCGTTCACCTGCTTTTTCATAGGGGAAAGATCTCCTTTTTTCACTGAACAGGGCAGTTTTCTGCCGATTTTTCCATAATAGATTATTTTATCACAAACGCCTTGTGTTTGGTAGAGAAAGATATGCCTGCGTATCCTTTTTGACCCATGGTGCAAGGGCGAGGAGCATCAAAAGGTTCGGCAGCGCCATGAGGGAATTGAAGGTCTCCCCCAGTTTCCAGATGAATGCCGCATCCGTCACCGCACCGACGCCGGATGCCAGCACGAACAGGATGCGGTAACAGCGGCCGCCCCTGCCGCCGAAAAGGAAATCCGCCGCACGGATGCCGTAAAGCGCCCATCCCAGCATGGAAGAAAAGGCGAAAAGCACCGTAGAGACCGCCAGAAACACACCGGCCGTCCGCTCCTCCATCACCGTGGAAAGGGTGCAAAGTGCAATTTCCATCCCCTCCGCATCCGCACTGCCGTAGGGGATACGGATACCCGAGGAAAGCACCGCCAGCGCCGTCAGCGTACAGATGAGGATGGTATCCGCAAACACCTCGAAAATGCCCAGCATGGCTTGCTCCGCATGTTCGCCGCTTCGGGCGGAGGCATACGCCATGGGCGCCGCACCGATGCCTGCCTCGTTGGAAAACACGCCCCGTACCGTGCCCACACGCAGCGCACGCACAAGTGTGAAGCCTGCCGCACCGCCAAGAACGGGGCGAAGCCCGAAAGCGCCCACAAAGATCTCCGAAAGCACGGCAGGAAGGTTTTCCCGAAACGTCCATACCACCGCAAGGGCAGCACCGATGTAAAGGAAGCTCATCAGCGGCACCAGATAGGCGGAGGCACGGCAGATGCGCTTTGCACCGCCAAACAGCACCGCCGCAAGGGCTGCTGCCATCAGGATGCCCACCGCCGGAGCTACCCATTCTTTGCTGCCGGGAATCAGCAGCGCTGCTGCCTCCGATGCCGCTGCGGCAGCGGTATTCGCCTGTACCGTATTGCCGCAGCCGAGGGAGGCGAGCACAGTGAACAGGGAAAACAGCACCGCAAGGGGCATGGCGCCCTTCCCCATGCCATGAAGGATGCAGTACATGGTGCCGCCCACCGGCGCTCCTGCCGCATCCCTGCCCCGAAAGCGCATGGCAACGAGGATCTCCGCATATTTGGTGGCCATGCCAAGGATGCCGCTCACCCACATCCAGAATACCGCCCCCGGTCCGCCGATGGCGATGGCAGAGGCGACCCCTGCGATATTGCCCGTGCCCACGCTGCCACCGAGGGCGGCGGCAAAGGCTTCAAAGGGGCTGATCTCCCCTGCCCTTCCCTTCGCCGGACGGAACAGGCGGAAAAGCCCTTTTGCGATGCGCCCGATGCGAAAGGGCATGAAGCCGCAAAGGCACATCATGTAAACGCCCATCATGATCAGCAAAAGCGCCGTAAACAGGTTAAAGGTATCCGCCACAGGCAGCCTCCCCACAGGTTTTTGCTGTATTGTATGAAGGAAAACGGAAAAAAAGCCCGGAAGGCACAGCCTTCCGGACTTTTGCACAATGGTGTTATTTCAGCTTGATGCCGTAGATGCGCTGACCGCGGGTGCCCACCACGACCATGTTGTCAAAGGCTGCCGGGGAAGCTTCGATGTTGCTTTCGATGTTGATCATATCGAGCACTTCGCCGGTCTTGCCGTTGAGAAGGTACACATTGCCCTTGCGGTTGCACTGCACAAGGTAGCCGTTGCCTGCTTCATCATAAAGCATGACGGGGCTGCTCCAGGCGTAGTTGCCCATGTCGTACTCCCAAATGGTATTGCCGGTCTTGGTATCAAGGGCATAAATGATGCCCCTGTCATCGCCGCCGTAGCTTGCCACGGTGGTGAAGACCATTCCTGCAAGGCTGCCCTGGCCGAGCACGGGGCTCGACATGAGACCGCCGGTCACGTTCTTGGTGGTGTAGATCTGGAACTCACGCTGCCAGACGATCTCGCCGGTGGTGGCGTCGATCTTGAAGAAGGCGATGGGGCCGTGGCCGTTGCTGTCCGCCTTGTTATCGAGGGTATTGCCCACGTAAAGGTAAGCGGCGGTGTTTTCGATATCTTCTTCAAAAGCGGCGGTGGCGTTGGTATCATCCCAGATATCCTGCACCCACACGGTCTCCATGGTGTTGAGGTTCACGCAGTGCATCAGGCCTGCGTTTTCCGTGAAGAAGCCGTATTCACGCCAGCCCACGGCGCTGCCTTCGTAACCCACCCAGTAATCGTTTTCGCCGGTGCGGTCTGCGCCGTAGCGGAACTTGACGGGCTTGCCGGGATCCATGGTGAGGGTGCCGGCGGCTTCATCATACTGCGTGTTGAGCTTCACACGGTAAATGATGCCGTTTTCGCCGGGGTAGATGAGGGTATCGCTCTTGGCATCCACAAGGGCGGAGCTATCGTAAGCGTGCCATGCACGGTCAGAGAAGCTGTCATCCTTGTTGCCGAAGGAGAAGAGCACCTTGCCCGTCACAAGGCTCAGCGCCATGGCACGGGATTCCCTGCCGGATTCATCGTAATGGTCGCCGCTGCCAAGGTACAGCACCGGGATGCCCCGGGGGTCAAGGGAACCTGCACCCTTAAAGGGCACGCCGATATTGACGGGATCACGGGTCTTGTCGCCGGTCTCCGCATCAAGGAAGTAGACCTTGCCATCCATGGTGGCATAAATGACTTCCACAAGCCCTGCCTTGTTCTTGGCAGAGTCATACATGTTCATGATCTTCTTGGTGGCTTCGGGCCACTGCACGATAATGGGCTGACCCGACCAGCCACTGCCGGTCCAGGAGCCGCTGTAGCTGCCGCCGCTGCCCTTGCCAAGGCTGCCGGTGCCCACATACCATACGGCTTCAAGCTTCTTTTCCACCACGTTCTTCGCCGTGCCGTAATAAGGATTGCGGCGGTAATTGTCGCCGCGGAAGGAAACGACGCCCGCAAGGTCGCTGTAATCATCGCCGGTGCCGAAATAGACGGAATCCTGCGGAGCGGCTTCGTAGCTTTCCACCTCAACGCCGTCCACCTGGATCTCGCTGTGGAAGCCCCACTGGGCGCCGGTGGTATCGGCAGTGCCGTTTGCTACCGCCGCCGGATCGGGAATGGGCGTGGGCGTAGGCTCGGGGGTGGGCTCGGGCGTGGGCTCGGGCGTGGGTTCGGGCGTGGGGGAACCGAAGAGACCTTCAAGCAGACCCGGCTTTTCGGAGGTTTCCGGCTTGCTGCTGCTTTCGGGCTGCGTATTTCCTCCGCCGAGGGAGGTCAATGCAAGAATGCCCATCAAAACGGCAATGATGAACAGAATCAGAATAATGATGAACTTCGGCGTGATGCGCCTGCGGCGGATCCTGCGCCTTCTGCGGCGTTTTACCATGGTTTGCACCTCTTGGAAAATCAAAGTTGTTTTTATTATACCCGTTTTGGCAGTTAGAGACAAGCGGTCTTGTCTGTCCCCGGGCTTTACATTCCGCCCTTCCCGTGTAAACGCTGTGTAAATTTTATGTTTTGCCAAAAACAGGAAGGCTGCCGTTTCCGGCAGCCTTCCCGCGGCGCATATTGATTTTTTTATTTTACCCGCCCTTTCGGGCGTGATAAACGGTAGAAATGTTCATGCAGCGGCGTTCATATCATGAACGTAGAGCTTTGTCCTGTCGGTAAGGGGCTGCATTTTATGCCGGGCAGGTACAGCCGCACGGCGAACACGCTGCCTGCTCCTGCTGCGGCGCTGTGCCTCCTGATGAAGGGCAACTGCGCCCATGCCGCCGAGGATGATGCCGGGCATCATGAAAGAGAAAAACAGACCAAAGTAATTCATTGTCATCCTCCTGTGCAGCAGTATATTTCCAAAGTTTCCCATCCGGAATTAAAAATTGCTTTTTCGGAAATTTTAACTTGGTTTGCTTGCTGTAGTTGCATTATAGTATCTTATTAGGATACTGTCAAGGATATTTTTTGCATTTTTTAAGAAATTTTTCCTTGCCTTTCATTTCCCGGGAAGATACAATAGTAGCATGACCGATATGATGCGATATATTGGTCACCATGAAGAAGAAACAAAGCGGAGGCACACATGAACCGTTTGAAGCAGCTGCGCAAAAGTCACGGCATCACACAGGATGAACTCGGCGAGATCCTTGGCGTGCAGAAGGCTGCCATCTGCAAATACGAAACGGGCCGTGTACCGCTCCCTCAGGAAGCCATCAAAAAGCTGTGCGACCACTTTTCCGTCACGGCGGACCATCTTCTCGGCCTTGACGGTGCGCCCGAAGCGCCTTCCCGTCAGGTAACGCCCCTTTTCAAGCAGAAGAGCGCCGCAAGCCTGCCGGGGCTGATGCCCATCGGCGAGACCGTGGGCGTTCCCCTTGTGGGGCGTGTACACGCAGGTCTCCCCATCCTTGCGGATGAAAACATCACCGACTATATCGGCGTGCCTGCAAGCGATGTTACCGCCGGCGAATACTTCTATATGGAAGTGGAAGGCGACTGCATGGTGGGCGAATACATCCCCGATGGTGCGCTGGTGCTGGTGCGGCTGCAGCACCGGGTAGAAAACGGGCAGATCGCCGTTGTACGTGTGGAGGATGAGGTTCTTCTTCGCAAGGTGAAATACATGAATTCCGCACTGATGCTCATCCCTGCCAACACCAAGTATGAGCCCATGATCGTGCCCGGCGAAATGGCGGAAATCGTCGGCCGGGTGGTGGAAGTGCGCATCCGCAATCTTTAAACCGTAAAAAACACGCTTCTTGCAGGAAGGTGTTCAATAAAAAGGAGGAACTTTTTTATGGCGCAGTGTGTAAATTGCAAAACCGAACTCGGTGCGGGCATCAAATTCTGCCCTGCCTGCGGCACCATGCAGCCTGTGGAGCAGCCGGTGCAGCAGCCCCAGCAGCCTCAGTATGAGCAGCCTGTCTACCAGCAGCCCGTGCAGCAGACCTACCAGCAGCAGAGCTATCAGCAGCAGGACTACCAGCAGCAGACCTACCAGCAGCAGGCTTATCAGCAGCCCTATCAGCAGCCCGTGCAGCCCGTTCGTGAGCCCTCTCCCGATGACAAGTACCGCTACCTTGCAGGTCTTTCCTACCTGAGCCTTATCGCACTTATCGTGCTCGGCATCTTCGCCGGTAAGGATTCCAAGTATTTCCGCCACCACGCCAATCAGGTCGTGGCGCTCTACATCTGGTTCCTTGCCTGCGGCGTTGTGATGATCATCCCCGTCCTCGGCTGGATCGCCGGCGGCATCGGCTGGATCGTTGGCGTTGTGTTCATGATCATCGCCGTGGTCAAGGCCATCAAGTGCCAGGATTATGTGATCCCCGTTTTCGGCAAGATCCAGATCATCCCCGAAGCCTGACCTTCGCTTTTGACCCTTTGCCCGGGCTGATGCCCGGGCTTTTTCTTGTTTCGTGCCTTGTGAGAAAAACCCATCTGCGCTATACTTGAAAAAACACCCTTTTCCTTTGATCTGCAGGAGATTTTTACCATGATCTACCTTCTTGAGGACGACCGCAGCATCCGTGAGCTTGTGATCTATACCCTGAACGCACAGGGGTTTGAAGCATGCGGCTTTGATCGCCCCTCCGAATTCTATCGGGCACTGAAGGAGCGCCTGCCCCAGCTTGTGCTCCTTGACATCATGCTGCCGGAGGAGGACGGGCTTGCGGTGCTCAAAAAGCTGCGCAGCGATGCCGCTACCGCCTGCCTGCCCGTGATGATGCTCACTGCCAAGGGCACAGAATACGACCGGGTGGTGGGGCTTGACAGCGGTGCGGACGATTACCTTCCCAAGCCCTTCGGCATGATGGAGCTTTTGGCACGGGTGCGTGCGCTCCTTCGGCGCAGCACACCGCAAACACGCTCCGCAGCGGAATACAGAGTGGGCGGACTTTGCGTTTCCCCTTCACGGCACACCGTAACGGCAGAGGGGGAAAGCGTGACGCTGACCGCAAAGGAGTTTGCGCTGCTTGCGCTGCTGCTTGAAAATCGGGGCATCGTGCTGACACGCACGCAGCTGCTGGAAACAATATGGGGCTACAGCTTTGAAGGCGAAAGCCGCACGGTGGATGTCCATATCCGTACCCTCAGGCAAAAACTCGGCCCCTGCGGCACGCTCATCGAAACGGTACGGGGCATCGGCTATAAAGTTGAATAGGAGGCAGCAGCCATGACAGCACGGATCTTCCGTTCGGTATTCCTTGTAGCCACGGCGGTGCTGCTTGCATCGCTGGTGCTGCTCTTTGCCATCCTGTATGAGCGCCTTGGCAGCGGTGTGGAGGATGAGCTGAAGCATACCGCCGCCTACATCGCCCGGGGCATTGCCCTTGAAGGGGAGGCTTACCTTTCCGGCATCGAAAGCAAAAACCGCATCACATGGCTGGCGGCAGACGGCACCGTGCTGTTCGACAGCGGCGCTTCCGCCTCTGCCATGGGAAACCACAGCGACCGTGAAGAGGTGATCGAAGCGCTCAGCGGCGGTACCGGCAGCAGCATCCGCCACAGCGCCACGCTGAATGAGCACCACATTTACTATGCACAGAAGCTCGATGACGGCACGGTGCTGCGCATCAGCGGCGCACAGCACTCCTTTTTCGCTCTGCTCAAGCAGATGCTGACCCCTGCCCTTATCCTCTTCTTTTTTGCGGCGCTGCTTTCGGGGCTTCTTGCCTCCGCCATCGCAAAAAGCATCGTGAAGCCCATCAATGCCATCGACCTTGAAAAGCCCCGTGAAAGCGAGGTATATGCGGAGCTTTCCCCCCTGCTTGAGCGCATCCGCCGGCAGAACCGGCTCATCGAAACGCAGATGGAGGAGCTTCGCCGCCGGCAGGCGGAGTTTTCCGCCATCACGGAAAACATGGGCGAAGGGCTTCTTGTGGCGGACAAGCGGGCGGAGCTTCTTTCCTTCAATTCCGCTGCCCTCTCCCTTCTTGGTGCAGAAAGGCCGGAGGGAAAGCGCAGCATCCTTGTCCTTGACCGCAGCGAGGAGTTTCGTGCCGCCGTGCGCCGTGCGCTTTCCGGCAAACATGCGGAGATCTTTCTCAGCCGCAGCGGCAGGCACCTTGAGATCATTGCCAACCCGGTATTCCACGAGGGCGCCGTTGCCGGTGCGGTATTGCTGATCCTTGACACCACGGAGCAGTACGAACGGGAATCCCTGCGCCGTGAATTCAGCGCCAATGTTTCCCATGAGCTCAAAACGCCACTTACCGCCATTTCCGGCACGGCGGAGATCCTGAAAAACGGCCTTGTGCAGCAGGAGGATATCCCCCGCTTCGCAAACAACATTTATACGGAAGCCCAGCGGCTCATTGCCCTTGTGGCGGATATCATGCGCCTTTCCCAGCTTGACGAGGGCTCGCTCCCCTTTGAAAAAACGGAAGTGGATCTTTTCGCTGCCGCATCCTCCGTGCTTGACCGGCTGCAGAGCGCCGCACAGAAAAAGAACGTTGCCCTTTCCCTTTTGGGTGAAAGCACCGCCGTTCTCGGCACGGCGCAGGTGCTTGACGAGATGATCTTCAACCTTTGCGACAACGCCATCAAGTACAACAAAGAGGGCGGTCATGTTGTTGTGGATATCAAAACAAAGGACGGCATGCCCTTGCTCACCGTCAAGGATGACGGCATCGGCATTCCCAAAGCGGATCAGCCCCGTATTTTCGAGCGGTTTTACCGGGTGGACAAAAGCCATTCCCGGGAGATCGGCGGCACGGGCCTCGGCCTTTCCATCGTGAAGCATGCGGCAGCCTTCCACGGCGCAGCCCTTTCCCTGAAAAGCGAGCTTGGTCTTGGAACGACCGTCACCGTCGCCTTCCCGAAAACGGAAGCATAACAGACAAAAACAGGCAGGTTTCACACCTGCCTGTTTGTTTCTTTAATTCGCCCTTTCAAGGCGGTAGATGCTCCAGCAGTAGGGCTCCCCTGCGTGGGTGCCGCCGTGCTGACCGAGCTTGACATACCACGTTTCATCATCCATGCGAAGAAGAAGGTGGCTGCCGTCCAGCACCGTGTAGGATCTGTTCTCATAGCGGGAAATATCGGGACCCCGGAACAGGGACCAGCCGTTTTCGCTGTGCTCCGCAAAAAGATTTTGTTCATACCACGCTTCATCAAAGGCAATAGAATCCCATGAAAGATCCTGAAATGCTTTCTTCGTTTCCATGGTCGCCGCATCGACGATGAGAAATTCGCTGCCGGCACGGATGTACAGTTCCCCCGTTCCCTCCTCCGGCACATGGTAGGAGGAAAGCGGCGTCATATACAGGCATTCGGAAAAGGCATAGGCAATTCTGCCGCCGGGCACGGCTGTCGCCCCGTGCATGCCTTCGCTTTCCGCCGCTTTGTCGGCGGCGTTGGTGGTCAGCGCAAGCAGCAGCACCGCCGCAAGAAGGATCACAAGCTCCGCAAGCCACTTTGCAGGCTTTTGAAAGGAAAGGGCGTTTTTAATGCGCCGTGCGATGCTGCTTTCCCCAAAGCCGAGGGGCGACAGCGCACCATGACGGGGCGATGCCAAAGAAAGAAGGCTCCTGCCGTACTCTGCCCGTTCCCCCTTTGTCATGTCGGCAAACACACGTTCATCCGCCCTGCGCTCCATATCGCTACAAAGGCAGAAATAGGCTGCCCACGCAAAGGGATCGAACCAGTGCACCGCCAGCAGCAAAAACGCAAAGGGCTTGATGACGGTATCGCCCCCTTCAATGTGCGCACGCTCATGGGCGATCACGTGCCGCCGCCCGGTCTCATCCATACGGAAGGGAAGATAGATGCGTGGGCGGATGATCCCCCACACAAAGGGCGATGGGATGCCATCACACTCGAATATGCCCGTTTCCCTTGCAAGGGGTACCGCACGGGATAGCCGTTTCTTCATTTTCACGAAAGAAACCGCCCCATAAAGGGCAAAAGCAAGCATGCCGAAAAGCCAAAGAAGAGTGAAGATCACCTCCCACACCTGCAGCGGATTCACGCTGGCGGCAGGGTCGGGCACGGGCAGGCTGCCGCTGAAAGCATCGTTCACGGCGGCAATGCCGGTATAGACCTTCGGTTCACGCATCATGGCGACATCGTAGGGGATGAACGCCATGCCGTTTCCTTCCGCAATGGGCGACATATCAAAAATGCCGAGGTTGAACAGGCTGAAAACGCTTTTGATGCTGACGGGGCAAAGCAGGCGGAAGCCCACCGCCGCCCACAGGGGCAACGTGTACTTGGCCGGCAGGCGGCGAAACAGCAGCCGGAACAGCAGCACGGCGATCACCGCATACGCTGCCGCAGCGGACATATTCAGCACGGCAAGAAATGCGGGAGACATGCAGTCTGTGACCCGCTCGAGAAACGAAAGCACCGCCATGCTATCCCTCCTTCCGGTGGGCGTCTATGAGCTTTTTCAGCTCCTCCGCCTCCTTTTCGGAAAGGGTGCGCCCGGACAGAAAGGCGTTGAGAAAGCCCGGCAGGGAGCCCGAGAAGGTACGCCGTAAAAAGGCGTCCGATTCCTCACGCTGCACCTGCTCACGGGGCACGAGCACACGCACGGTGGCATTTTCGTTCTGAATAAGCCCTTTTTCGCACATTTTGCGGATGGCGTTGTACACGGTGGATTTCTTCCAGCCAAGCTGCTGCAGGCAAAGGGTGCAAAGGGCGCCAGAGCCGATGGGCGCATTGTCCCAAACGATGGTCATAAAGCGGTATTCGCTGTCCCAAATTTCATAGGTCTGCATAGTTCCTCCATCGGTTTGTTTTTATAAACCTTATGGGAAGTTTATCATGACAAACCTCAAGTGTCAAGAAAAACCGCCCCGGACGGAGTATTCCGAAGGGGCGGTTTTTTGCTGCGGTTCGTATTACTTGATGATCTTGATGCCGCCGATGATGGGCAGGGGCTTCATTTCGCCCTTTACGGCATTGACGATGCCCATGATGGTAAGCACGAGGTATGCAATGCCGACGATCCAGCTGATAAAGCCGATGACCGGGATCTCGCCGATGATGCCGCCGACGATGCTGATGATCCAAAGCACAAGACCCTGGTTCGCATGGAAACGGGCGAACTGAGAATCCTTCGCCGCAAAGATGGGTACGATCCAAAGGATCCAGAGGTAGGAAAGGATACCCATGACCTTGTTGGTGCTGTTGTTTTCTGCCATTTTGATGATTCCTCCTGTGTATATGATTTTTTATAAACCGGTTATGCTTTTGTGCCGCACTCGTTGCAGAAGGCATCGCCCTGCGCAAGTTCCGCACCGCAGTTTGCGCAGATGCGCACCACGGGCTTCAGCGAGGCGCCGCAGCTTTGGCAGGATACCGCACCGGGCGCATTGGCGCTGCCGCAAAGCGGGCAGAATGCGCCGCCTGATGTGATCTCCGCCGCAGCGGGGGCTGTAGGGGGTTCTTCCTTCTTTTCGCCTTCTTTTTCCTTTTTGATGGCGGCGATCTCCGCCTCAAAACCGGCAATGGCATCATAGGCGCTTTGGATCTCGCCGCAGATGGCGGCTGCATCCTCATCAAGAACCGTGCCGGCTGCATATTTCTCCCAGTACAGCCTGCCAAGCTGATGTTTTTTCTCCTCTATGACAGCCTTTTCCTTTGCGATCCTGGCGTTGAGTTTCGTGGTCTCGATCATGTCGTTGGTCTTGTCGCCTACGTTTTTTGTAATGGCATTGAGTTTGTCAAGAAAAGCCATGTGTTTTCCTTTCCGCAGGGGTAAAGATATGCCTGCCGCTTTTTTGCGGTCTTCGGATGCTGTCATTATAGCATTTTCCCTCTTTCATGCATAGCGTTTTTTCTTTCCGCTGTGTTCGGGGTATTCCAATAAGAAAACATCGCCGCAAAACGAATCCATTCCGGGCAACTGCATCGTCATCGTCGGTCGGAATATCGACGGATATGCCTTCCTCCTCTTCCTTGCATTTCCCCGAAAGCGATCCATTTTGCGGTCGAAGAGTCTAAAAAGGCAA
>JAFSEB010000062.1 GCA_017435905.1 Clostridia bacterium
AGAGTCTAAAAAGGCAAGACCGGTTCTATCGGCAGGCGTGTGGTCGAAGGAATAGTGGTGCTATTTCAAGACCGCACAACACACCGATAGGGCCGGTATTGCCTTTCTTAGACCGATGTTTTCTTAACGGGATGCCCCTTTCGAGATGGCTTTTTTCTTTTATGCGATTTGATTTACCGATATTCCGCCGTAATTGTGCAAAGATTCGCATCCGCATCGGTCGTTGCTTTGATCACCCAGCCATTTGTTTCAATGACATCACCGGAGATAAACACTCCCAGAAGCTCGGTCACATCCATATCCTCTGCTTCGCCAGACATAAGCGTATACAGCTTTGTAACTTCCGCAACACAGTATGCGACACGCAGATCGTTTACCGTCATGTCACCGGGACGCTTCGTAACGGCATCTGTCAGTTTCGATGCATTTGTCAGCAGCTGAATATTCACATTCTGATTCACGATCGTAACGGATTCCACCATGGACTTGCGGTTTGCGGTACCCTGATAAGAAATACTGGTAACCCACCCATCCTCAGTATACTCGAAAGAATAGCCTGATTCTTCTTCTACAACGGTAAACACCAAATCTTCATTCTGATCTTGAAAAGCCTTTTCAAGCGAATCGATCGACACGGCAGAAGACGCGCCGCATGCACAAAGCATCATCCCCATCAGCATCACAAGCATGACTACACATACCTTTTTCATCTTGGTTTTTCCTCCATCCTTTTAATTGTTTTTTGCTCTGCCTGTTACAGATCTAACAGTTGTTTTTTCTTGGCTTCAAATTCTTCCTGCGTGATGATGTTCTCATCCAGCAGTTCTTTATACTTTTTCAGCATCGCCGCATTATCGCTCTGCACGATTTTCCGCTTTTGTGTTTTGACATTTGGGGAGCATTTCAAAAATGCCAACAACACCACAGCAAGAACAAAGAATGCTTCAAAATAAAACAACCAGTTGGGAACTGCACAATACCCATAGTAGTCCTCGATCGCCGCAATGATCGTGAATGCGGTCAGCAGTGCCGCTGCCGCCACGGGCAGTATCTTATGCATCACGCCAAACTTTTTTCCGTAACCCTTGAACATAGGAACCATGATAAAACAGCAGTTTGCCACCATTGCTGCGATCACAAGAAGTCCGACAAGGATCGATACGTTACCCATTACATCAAAAAACGACATGGGAAAGCTGGCCGACAGGATCTGACCGCCGCCTTTATGGAGCACCCAATGTTCCCAGGTGTACATCCACGGCAAAAACAGGCACAGCAGCGATATACCCTGCAAGATCAACTCTGCAATATTCAGCTTTTGTTTTGTCATATCTTTATATCTCCTTCCGGTTATACCACATCGGGCATTTGATAATCATAGTCGATCACTTCAAATGTGCCGTCTTCGTTCAGTTCCAGTTCAACTTCAAAGCCGGCTATCAAGGTTACCGGTGTGATATCCTCCCCCATTATCGTTCCACCGCCGGCAATGGACCCCAACACTTTATATTTGTTTCCCGAAACCTTTACATCATCTACAGTCGGTTCCGCATTAAACAAAGTAAGAAGAGAACCGTATTCGGCATAGTAATAGTCTTCCATTACGTCAAAAAGTTCCGAATAGTATTCATCCGCCAAGCGAACAGCTTCTTCTTCCGCCGCTTTTTTGTTTGCTGTACAGCCTGCAAGATTCAGTATGACCGTCATCACAAGTAAAATCGAAATGATCTTTTTCATTTCTCTGCCCTCCTCGTTTATTGCTCCTCATCTTGTTTAATATCAACTTTAATATCATAAAACATATCATATTGTAGTATACAACGCAATCTCCTGTCAACATAAACTGACAGTACAGAGACAAGGAGAGCGACCTACATGAAAGAATCAAAAAGCGATGTATTAAAGCTGAAAAAGCGGGGAGAAGACGGAAACCGTGTGATTTCACTTCGTATCAAAGAAGAAACGCTGACGGAAATAGACAGAATTGCCAAAGAAGTCAATTATTCCCGTAATGAACTGATCAACATCATTTTGGAGCATGGCATTAGAACCATTGAGATCGAATAACAAAAAAGACCTTCCCATCGGAAGGCCTTTTCTTTTCCTGTTTTTCAAATTGAAGCGCTGCGTCCACTGTCAACTATCAACTGCCAACGCTCCCCCTTCACCCCACATCCCGGATCTCATCCCGTACGCTTTTTTCACGGGCATCCTCCATGAGGAGCTTGTCCGCCACAAGGGCGATAAACTCGCCGTTGGTGGGCTTGTCGTTTTTGGAGTAGATGTTGTAGCCGAACAGCTGGTTGATGTTTTCGATCTTGCCCCGTGTCCACGCTACCTCGATGGAGTGGCGGATGGCACGCTCCACCTTGGAGGCGGAGGTGGAAAACCGCCGTGCGATGCCCGGGTACAGTTCCTTGGTGATGCGGTTGATGAGCTCCGGCTCCGCATACACCATGCGGATGGCTTCCCGGAGGTAGTGGTAGCCCTTGATGTGGGCAGGAATGCCGATGACAAGGAACACCGCCGTGATCTTCTCGTCAAGGGTCTTGGGCTGCGCCGCATTCATCAGGATGCGGCTCCTGCCGGGCACGGATGTTTCCAGCATGTCGAACAGGCGCTTTGCAAGGGTCTCCGGGTCCGCCGGCTTTACCATGTAGTACTTTGCCCCCATGGCGCAGGCCTGCCGCACCATATCCTCGTTGCGCATGGCGCTCACCACCATCACCGCCGGCGGCGTTTCCACAAGCCCGTTCGCAAGCCGCTCCAGCAGCTCAAAGCCATCCACCCGGGGCATGATGAGCTCCGTGATCAGCGCATCGTAATGCCCGGCACGGAGGGCGTCCACCGCCGCCTGCCCGTCCGCCACGGTCTCTATCTTTTCGATCTTTTCATCCCCGGTGAGCCTGTCCCTTACCGCCGTTTGAAACTGAAGATTTCCATCCGCCATGAGGATTCGATATTTTGTCATTGGTATGCCTCCTTTTTGCAGCCAAGATGCAGTTTTTGTCTGTGCCCCCATGATAGCACCGCATTTTTTGCGGCGATAGAGCATGAATTTGGCTGAATTTGCCGTGTTTTCGGGAGGGTTTGGCGGCTTTTCGCCAATGCTGTCAAAGGGCGGCAGTCCTTCGTTTCTTTTGTCGCTTTTTCTGCTTCCCGAAAAAGCGGTTGACACGGTTTTTCTTTCATTCTAAAATATTAAGCGGTTAACAGTTAAGCGGTTACCAATTTTGTCGAAAGGAGAAACAGGATGCCGAACCGGGAAGATTACCGCCGTGTGATCGGTCTGCTGCACCGCATCGATGTGCTGCGGCGCATCAGCATCCATCAGGGCGCAGGCGGCCTTGCCCTTCGCCGCTCGCAGATGCCCATGCTCGGTTTTATTGCGGACCATGAGGGCTGCACACAGGCGGATATCGCCAAGGAATTCCGTGTTTCCGCCGCCTCGGTCGCCTGCAGCGCAAAACGGATGGAAGCTGCCGGGCTCATCGAGCGGCGAACGGATGAAGAAAACCAGCGCTGCAACCGCCTTCGTGCCACAGAGGAAGGTCATGCACACCTGCATAAAATGCGGGATGTGTTCGATGCCCTCGATGAAGCCACCTTCCGGGGCTTCAGCACGGAAGAGCTTGATACCCTTGCCTCCCTGCTTTCGAGGATGATCGAAAACTATGCCCTCGGCGATATGGCAGGAAAACCCATGTGCGAGCTCATACACAGGCTCAAGGAAATGGAGGAGAGAAAACCATGAAAAAGCTGTTCCCTTTTATCAAGGGATACGGGGTGCGCTCGCTGCTTGCTTCCGTCACCATCATTGCGGAGGTCATCATCGAGGTATACATCCCCTACCTGATGGCGGACATCATCAACGTGGGCATTGCAACGGGGGATGTCGCCTTCATCATGAAACGGGGCATCCTGATGATCGTGATGGCGTGTTTGTCCCTGTCCATGGGCGCCCTCAGCGCACGCTTTGCGGTCACCGCCAGCGCAGGCTTTGCCAAGAACCTCCGTGCGGCCCTGTTTTACAAGGTGCAGGATTTCTCCTTCGCCAATGTGGATAAATTCTCCACCGCATCCCTCATCACCCGTCTTACCACGGATGTGACCAGCGTGCAGATGGTGTTCATGATGATGATCCGCACCTTCATCCGCTCGCCGCTGATGCTCATCAGCGCCACGGTGATGGCGGTAAGGCTCAATGCAAAGCTGGCGGTGGTGTTTGCCTTCGCCATCCCGGTGCTTGCCACATTCCTTGTGCTCATCGGCACCCGTGCCTTTCCCCGTTTCCGGGAAATGCTCAAGAAATATGACAGCATGAACGGCGAGGTGCAGGAAAACCTGATCGCCATCCGTGTGGTGAAGGCCTTCGTCCGTGAAAAATACGAGACCGACCGTTTCATCGACTCCGCAGAGGCGGTGCGTGCCGCCCAGATCAAGGCGGAAAAGCTGCTTGTGTGGAACGGCCCCGTGTCCCAGTATGTGATGTACCTGAGCATGATCGCCGTGTGCTTCATCGGCGGCAGGCTCATCGTTGCGGGGGATATGCTCACGGGCGACCTGATGAGCTTCATCAGCTATGTGACGCAGATCCTTTCCTCCCTGATGATGGTATCCATGATCTTCGTTTCCTTCATCATGACCCGTGCCAGCATCAGCCGCATCGTAGAGGTGCTCGACGAGAAGATCGACATTTCCGATCACAATGCGGATGCTTCCCTCGCCGTGAAGGACGGCAGCATCGAATTCCAAAACGTTTCCTTCAGCTATGCAAAGGACGGAAACAACCTGACCCTTCGCAACATCGACCTTTCCATTAAAAGCGGCGAGACCATCGGCATCATCGGCGGCACGGGCAGCGCCAAGACCACCCTTGTGCAGCTGATCCCACGCCTTTACGATGTGTACGGCGGCAGCGTCCGTGTGGGCGGACACGATGTACGGGATTATAAGATCGAGACCCTTCGTGACAGCGTTTCCATGGTGCTGCAGAAGAATGTGCTCTTTTCCGGCACCATCCGTGAAAACCTCCGCTGGGGCGACCAAAACGCCACGGATGCGGAGATCGAAGCGGCGGCAAAGGCAGCCTCCGCCCACGGCTTCATCACATCCTTCCCGGATGGGTACGATACGCACCTTGGGCAGGGCGGCGTGAACGTTTCCGGCGGTCAGAAGCAGAGGCTGTGCATTGCAAGGGCGCTGCTCAAAAAGCCGAAGATCATCATTCTTGACGACTCCACCAGCGCTGTGGACACCGCCACGGATGCTTCCATCCGCAAGGCGCTTCGGGAGGAGCTTCGGGATACCACCACGCTGATCATCGCCCAGCGCATCACCTCCGTGATGGATGCGGACCGCATCATCGTGATGGATGACGGCACCGTTTCCGATGTGGGCACCCACGAGGAGCTCATGCAGCGCAGCAGCATTTACCGTGAAGTTTACGAATCTCAGCAGAAGGGGGTGGCGTAATATGCCTCCGGGACCGGGACAGAGGGATAAACACGGCTACAGAAAGCCGAAAAACGCAAAGGGTACCTTCCTGCGTGTATTTTCCTATATTCAGGACCACAAGCTGCGGCTGATCCTGGTGCTGATCGGCATCATTGTGAATGCAGGGGCGAATATCGCCGGCACCTACATGCTCAAGCCCATCATCGACGATTACATCGTGCCGTGGATCGGCAGCGCCAACCCGGACTTTTCCGGGCTCATCGGTCAGCTGGGGCTGATGCTGCTCATCTACAGCATCGGCATCGCCGGCAGCTTCCTTTACAGCCGCCTGATGATCTCCGTATCCACCGGCATGCTGCTGCAGCTTCGCAAGGAGCTTTTCACCCACATGCAGAAGCTGCCCATCCGCTATTTTGACTCCCGTACCCACGGCGAGATCATGTCCACCTACACCAACGATATCGATGCCATGCGTGAAATGCTCTCACAGGGCATTCCGCAGTTCGTGAACTCCGTGGTGACCATCGTGGGCACGTTCTCCATGATGGTGGTGCTCAGCCCCGTTCTGACCGCCCTTTCCCTTTTGATGCTGGGCGTGATGTTCTTCATCACCAAGACCATCGCCGGCAAGAGCGGCAAATACTTCAAGGCACGGCAGGGCTCCCTTTCCAAAGTGAACGGCTATGTGGAGGAGATGATCGAGGGGCAGAAGGTGGTCAAGGTCTTCTGCCACGAGGATACCGTCAACGGCACCTTCGACAAGCTCAACGAGGAGCTTATGCACAACACCTCCACCGCCAACACATGGGCAAACCTGATGGGACCCATCATGAACAACCTCGGCCATGTGACCTATGCCCTCACGGCGGCGGCAGGCGGTCTTCTTGCGGTGGGCGGCTTCACGGGCATCGGCTCCATCGGCGCATTTTTGCAGTACACACGCCGCTTCAACCAGCCCATCAGCCAGCTTTCCCAGCAGATGAATAACGTGATGAGCGCCCTTGCAGGCGCAGAGCGCATCTTTACACTGCTTGACACGCCGCAGGAAGTAGATGAGGGCGATGTGACCATGGTCAACGCACGGCTGCATGCGGACGGCACCCTTACGGAGTGCCCGGAGCGCACCGGCACATGGGCATGGAAGATCCCCGAGGAAGACGGCAGCTTCACCCTGCGTGAGGTGAAGGGCGATGTCCGCCTTAAGGATGTCACCTTCAGCTATGACGGGGAAAAGACCGTCCTCAAAAACGTGTCCCTGTATGCGAATCCGGGGCAGAAGATCGCCTTTGTGGGCTCCACCGGCGCCGGCAAGACCACCATCACCAACCTCATCAACCGCTTTTACGATGTGCAGCAGGGCGAGATCACCTATGACGGCATCCCCGTGCGCCACATCAAAAAGGATTCCCTGCGTGCAAGCCTTTCCACGGTGCTGCAGGATACCCACCTGTTCACCGGCACGGTAAGGGAGAACATCCGCTACGGCAGGCTTGACGCTACGGATGCAGAAGTAGAAGCGGCGGCAAAGCTCGCCAATGCCCACTTCTTCATCACCCACCTGCCCCAGGGCTACGACACCGTTCTCACCGCAGACGGTGCCAACCTGTCGCAGGGACAGCGGCAGCTGCTCGCCATTGCCCGTGCGGCGGTGGCGGATCCGCCGGTGCTGATCCTTGACGAAGCCACAAGCTCCATTGATACCCGTACGGAAGCCCTCATTGAACGGGGCATGGATGAGCTGATGAAGGGGCGCACGGTATTCGTCATCGCCCACAGGCTTTCCACGGTGCGCAACTCCAACGCCATCATGGTGCTTGAGCAGGGCGAGATCATCGAGCGCGGCGACCATGACGACCTTATCGCCCAGCAGGGCAAGTATTACCAGCTGTATATGGGTATGTTTGAATTGAGCTGATGCACTGACTGCATATAAAACCGCCCCTGCGCATATTGCGCAGGGGCGGTTTTTAACGGTTTTATTCTTCCTCGGTATCATCCTCAAAGGAATATGCATTCAGTTCCGGAAAATCAAGGAACTCAGAAAGGGTCATATTAAAAGCAATGGCGATCTTATGCAGCGTTTTTGCACGGGGATTTTTCGTCAGCCCACGCACGATGTTATCGAGTGTGGATTGCTTAACGCCGCTCATGGCCGCAAGCTTATTGATGCTGATGTGCCGATCCCTGCACAGACTGCGGATGCGTGCAACGTACAGTTCCGAATATTGCATGGTGTTTCCTTTGTGATCATCAGGAATTACCCGTTTAAGGGTCATTTTAATAATAACAAGGCTTTCCATAACAATTACCCGTATACGGGTTGACATGAAAAATGTTTCCTCGTAAAATCAAAACCATACCCATATACGGGTATGGTTTTATGATGGAGGTCAAAATGAAATCCTGCTGTTTTTTCGGTCATCGGGATACGCCATCCTGTGTCGGTGCTGCGTTGGATGATTTGCTGTCCAACCTTGTCGCACAGGGTGTCACCTGTTTTTATGTGGGATGTGAAGGTGCGTTTGATGCATTGGTGCTGTGCGCTTTGAAAAAGCTGCAAAAGCGCTTTCCGCATATCGTTTACCGCATCGTACTTGCGTATATTCCTGTGAAAACCTCTCCTTTTTTACCGGAAGATGCCTCCTGCACCCTGTTTCCGGAAGGGATCGAAAACGTTCCGCCAAAGTATGCCGTCCTGCGCCGCAATGACTGGATGGTCGCCCATGCAGATGTGGTTGTATGCTATGTTTCCCGTCAATGGGGCGGTGCGGCGCAAAGCGTCAGCAAAGCCTGCAGGCAGGGTAAACCCATCCTCAACCTCTTCCGCCCTTGACGCACCGCACCCTTTTTCCGTATACTGTTCCCATCGTTGATAAGGGAGGGCTTTTTATGCCTTATACATTGACCGCTGCCAAGGCGGATGAACTTGACCTTGCGCTTTCCATCGTCCGTGATGCGGCGAAGGATCCCGACTCCCATTGGGATGAGGAGTATCCCACAAAGGATATCCTGAAGGGGGATATTGAGCGGGGCGATCTTTACATCCTCCGTGAAGGGGAAAAGCCCCTTTCGGTCATCGTGCTGCTGCCCTACGATACCACGGAACAGCCGGATTTCCCCTGGCCGGAACCGGTGCCGGAAAGCGTGATGCTCGCAAGGCTCGGCATCATCCGTGAGGCGCAGGGCAAGGGGCTTGCGTCCGTTACGGTGCGCATGGCGCTTGATGTTTGCAGGGAGCGCCGCTACAAGACCGCAACGCTGATGACGGACCCCGACAATGCACGCACCAATCACATTTACCAAAAGCTCGGTTTTCAGTACAAGGGCAATGCGGTGCTGTGGGAAACGGATCGCTTTGCCGGGTATACCATGGCGCTGTAAATCAAAATTGAAAAAGGCTTTTCCCTTTCGGGAAAAGCCTTTTTGTTTCTCTTTAATTCGGCGCCACGATGTCGAATTCCACGCCGGGCAGCTTGCGCTGCAGACGGATGGGGATGGGCTCCTTGCTGCTGCCGGTGGGGCCTGCCGCACCGAGGATGATAAGACCCACTTCATGCTCCTGCGCATAGCCCACAAGGGCATCCACCACATCGTCAGCACGGAGCATGGAAAGCCCTGCACCGGCAAGCTGCGCTGCGGTGAACAGGTATTCGATGGCATCCGCCTCGTAGGGGGTGTTGAGGAAATTGCGCCCCGTTTCCACACAGTGCACCACATGCAGCTCCGTGGGGATATTCACCGCTGCGGCACGCTCCATGCCTCGGGCAATGAGCTTATCACAGGTAAGCTGTGAGGTCACGCAGACCATGATATTCAGTTTACGGGGCTTTTTTGTCATATTTGATCGCATCCTTTATCTTGTTTGGCAAATCGGGCAGTTTGAAATCAAGGAGCGTACGCACAGCCTCCGCCGCCGTATCCGCCGCTGCAAACAGGGCAAGGCAGCTTGCATCCGCAAAGCCCTGCCTGACGGAAGTTTCAAGCTGGGCGATGAGCGCATCGTAATAGCCGTTCTGGTTGAAGATGACGATGGGCGTGCGAAGATAGCCAAGCTGGTTCAGCGTGAGCACCTCAAGCAGTTCCTCAAAGGTGCCGATGCCGCCGGGCAGGGCAATGTAACCGTCGCTGAGTCTTTCCATGGTGGCCTTTCTTTCGTGCATATCCTTCGTAACGATGAGCTCGTCACAATGCTCAAAGGCGATGCCGGGCACATGAAGCTTTTCAGGGATCACGCCGATGATGCGGCCGCCCTTCGCCCGAACGCCACGGGCACAGGCGCCCATCAAACCCGTTCTGCCGCCGCCGAATACAAGACCGATGCCGTTTTCTGCAAGGGCTTCGCCAAGGGCATAGCCGGCTTCGATGTAAGAGGCGTCCAGTTTCGGGGAAGATGCCGCAAAAATACAAACGTTGTTCATGCTGTCAGCTCCGTCAAGTGGTGTGGTGATGCTTCATCTATATCATTATAAACGCATCGGCAGGATTTTGAAACCGCTTTTTCCCCGTTTTCACACAGCGTTTTCATTTTTCTTCGGTTATTTCCCGGGAAATGGCGGTTATGCGATCTTTGCCACGAATACGCTCATATCGTCCGTGCCGCTCACCCGTTTCCCAAGGGAAAGCAGCGCATGCGCCGCATCCTCCGCATTGACGTTCTCCCCCACCTGTTCAAGAAGGGATGCAAACAGCGCAGCGCCGAGGGCGTCGAAAAGGCCGTCCGTCATCATGACCACGGCGTCGCCCCGTTTCAGCTGCACCTCCTGCACGGAGGGGGATGCTTCCTCCAGTATGCCGATGGGCAGCGCCTCCGCATACACCGTGTGCACCTTGCCGCCCCTTAAAATGTAGGCAGGCGGCGCCCCGTATTTGATGAACCTCGCCCTGCCGTCCGCAAGGTCGATGAGCAGCGCATCAAGGGTGGCATACATCTCCCGTTCCCCCTTCACCATCAAAAGGCGGTTCACGCACTCCTCCGCCTCCTCCGGTGCAAAACCCACGGAAAGAAGGTCGCCGAAAAGATCCACCGCCGCGCCGGATTCCCTTTTGGCACAAACTCCTGTTCCCATGCCGTCGCTGAGGATGAGCAGCTGCGCACTGCCGATGCGCCGCTGCGCCATAGAATCCCCGTTTTCCGCATTGCCTGCCTTCGGGCAGGCAGCGCTGCCGATGCATACGCTGTAGCGCTCCGGTCCTGCAAGGGGCGCTTCCGCCGCCAGCCGTTCCATCACGCCGCTGACGCCGCTCAGCTGGCGGTGTGTGAAGGCGGTCAGCTCATCCGCTATGGGCGAAAACACATCGGAAAGCGCCCGGATCACATCCGCCGCACCCCGAAGCCGTGCCCGTGTCAGCGCAAGAAGGCGCTCCGCCTCGCCCTGTTCCCTTTTGCCGGAAAGAAGCAGCAGATACTTTCTGCAGCGCCCCTCAAAAAGCAGAAAGCCGAAAGTGCCAAGGAGCATTTCGAGAAAAGCCGCCCACGGCAGCCTGAACAGCACCGATGCCGCCAGCGAGATGCTGAGGAATACGCCCGTTTTCGCCCACCTGCCCCATGCAGCCGCCAGCGCCGCACCGAGGGCAGCAAGGGCAAGCATTCCTGTTCTTGCGATATCCGCCCCCTGCAGCATGGCGGCAGCGCCAAACAGCACCGCCGCTGCCACGCCTTCCTGCCCCCGTGTTTCCACCGCACAAAGGGCAAGAAAGGCGGAAAAGGCTGCGCCGAGGAAAAACACTGTATCTTTGCCGAAAGGGCTTGTGTCCTTCACTGTCAGCCGAACGGCCGGCAGCGCTGCGGTGAGCAGCAGCAGAAACAGGAACAGCGCCCGTCTGCTGCGGCGGCTGAGCCCCTTCCCCTTGAAAAGGGAGCGAAGTGCGCTTGACCCCATGCCGATGAGAAGCGCCGCCGCCATGCCAAGGGAAAGCGCTGCAGTGCCCATCAGCAGGTTCTGTGGGCTGCCGCCCGAAAAAAACGGCAGCAAAACAAGCTCGCAGCCGCCAAGCAGCGCCAGCTTTTCCGCCTTGTTCAGCCTTTCATGCCACAGCTGCAGCAAAAGCCCCGTGCCTGCATACAGCGCCGCTGCGGCGAATGCTCTGTCATGTCCTGCGATAAGCGCACCGAAAAGCGCACCTGCAAGCGCAGCAAAGGGAAACGGCCCAAGCAGCCATGCGCCTGCTACCGCCGCCGGGCCGAAGGGCGAAAACATCTCGCTGCCTGCCGTTGCCAGCAGGCATGCCGTTACCGCCTGCCATACATCCGCCGCCCCGATGCACTTCACCCACCTTGGCAGCATCCCGTAAAACCGCTGCAGCATCAAGATCCCTCCCCTTATGCATATTCTTTCGCCGAAAACCATATATTGTTCTCATCATATACGGAAGAATGTGCAAAAAAAGCCGAAGGAACAGCAAAAGAGAACTCGAATCCCCGGGGCTTTTCCCGACAGATTGAATTCACGGTGCCGCTGCGGTATAATAAGGTTGAAAAATCCCTTTCCGGAGGTATGAAATATGTCCACCGCCCTTCGCGCCGTCGGTCTTCGTGCGCCCTTGCGGCTTGCGGCTGCCGTGCCTGCCCTTGTGCTTTCCGACCCCATGCGCAATGCGGATGCCATCGTTTCCGTCATCCGCCGTGCGGAGGAGGAAAAAGCGGATTACCTTGCCCTGCCGGAGCTTTGCCTTGCAGGCGCCACCGCCGGCACGCTGCTTGCCCACCCCGTTATGCTGCAGGCATGCCAGGAGGCGCTGCGCAAAATTGCCGATGCCACACTGCGCACGAATGTGACCGTGAGCGTGGGCCTTCCCTATGAGATCGGCGGTGAAGTGCTCAGCGCCGCAGCCATCCTTCGGGGCGGCCGTGTGCACGCCATTATCCCTGCCGCTTCCCGTGAAAACCCCTACGGCTTTTTGCCCGCCCTTGCCCGCTGCTCCTCAAGGCGGCAGGCGCTGACGCCTGTGCCCCGGCTTTCCGTGGCCTTCGGCAACGAGCTGTTCGACAGGGAAGCGGATATCCGTGAGGGCTGCGTGCTGCTGATGCCCTCCTCCCTGAACGCCACGGCAAGAAGCTTCCGTGAAGTGAAGGCTGCCCTTGCGGCACGAAGCGCACGCACCGGCATGGCCATCGCCTATGCGGCGGCAGGGCTTGGGGAAAGCACCACGAGCTTTGTGTTTGACGGGCTTTGCGCCATTGCGGCAGGCGGCGAAGTGCTCGCCGTCAGCAAGCCCCTTGAAAAGGAACCCTTTGTGATCGCAGAGGTGGACAGCGAAAAGCTGCTTGCCTTTGAGCCCTACCCTGCGGAGCCTGTCTCCACCGGCCGCTTTGTGAGCGACGAGGCGGATATCCGCAGCGAGGAGCTCGTCCGCATCCTTGACCTGCAGGCGGCTGCCCTTGCACGCCGCTTGACCCACATCCGCTCCAAGGGCTTCGTGCTGGGCATTTCCGGCGGCCTTGACAGCTCCCTCGCCCTGCTGGCAGCGGCAGCTGCGGCGGACAGGCTCAACATGCCCCGTTCCTGCATCGTCGCCATCTCCATGCCCGGCTTCGGCACCTCCGGCAGAACGAAGAACAATGCGGAGCTGCTGCCCCGTGCCCTCGGCTGCGAATACAGGGAGATCAGCGTGGTGCCGGCATCCCGTCAGCATTTCAGCGACATCGGGCACGATGAAGCGAACCGCAACGTGGTCTACGAAAACGCACAGGCAAGGGAACGCACCAAGATCCTTCTTTCCATCGCCAATGCGGAAGGGCTTCTTGAGGTCGGCACCGGCGACCTGTCGGAGATCGCCCTTGGCTGGTGCACCTTCGGCGGCGACCACATGGCGCAGTACGGCATCAACAGCTCCATCCCGAAAACCGTGATCCGCATGGTGGTGAGCGCCGCAAAGGAACGTTTCCCCGCCGCAGCGGACATCCTGCAGGATATTCTTGACACCCCCGTCAGCCCGGAGCTTCTTCCCACCGACAGCGAGGGCGAGATCGCCCAGAAAACGGAAGAGGTAGTGGGGTCCTATGAGCTGCACGATTTCTTCATTTGGCATTTCCTGAAGGGCAAAGGCCCCCGTGAGCTTTACGACATGGCAGCAAAGGAGCTTCCCTTCCCGAAGAAGGAGATCCACCGTGTGCTGGGCGTGTTCCTGCGCCGCTTCTTCGCATCCCAGTTCAAGCGCAACAGCGCACCGGAAGCGCCCCTTGTGGTAGCCTCCATCGCACCGGATGTGTTCACCATGCCTTCGGATATGGCAGGCGTTCCCTTCATGCAGGAATACGAAAGCATCCCCGTGCCGGAAGAGGAAGAATAAAAAAGCAAATAAAAAAGAAGGGCAAAAGCCCTTCTTTTTTGTATATCGCAGTTTATTCTTCCATATACGCTTCGTAGATCTCCTTGGAAAGCGCCGCAAGGTAATCATCGCCGGCATTGGCGGCATAATCCTCCTCGTTGGCAAGGTTGCCGTTGTAGAACAGGCAAAGGATGTAGTCGCCCTTTGCGGTGTACACGATGCCGATATCCGCATTGAGCCTGTCGAGGGTGCCGGTCTTATGGGCAACATCCACACCGATGGGCAGATGCCTCGGGATGCGGCTGTTGGTCTGGCATTCCTTCATGATGGCGATCATGCCTTCGCTGGCTTCCTTGCTGACCCACTCGCCCCGGTAAACGAGTTCGAGCATCTTCATGGCTTCAAGGGGCGCCGTCTGGTCGTTTTCCTCGGTGATGCACTTGTACCACTCCACATTGCGGTAGCTGGGGCGCTTGTTGCCGTTTTCCGCCCAGATCTCCGCAAAGGTGCGGCCGTTCATGCTGTAATAGTGATCAAGAAGATCCTTGCAGCCCCAATCGCACTTGGTCTTTTCAAGGCCGAGGGCATCGATGACATTCTTTTTGATATTATCCCTGCCAAGGAAGTTGAAAAGCACATCCGTAGCGGTGTTGTCGGAAATGATCATCATCAGCGTGGCGTAATCCTTCAGCGTGGGGTTCAGCCCTGCGCCGAGGCACTGCAGCACGCCGCTGCCTTCGGATTTGACTTCTTCCGTCAGGGGGATGCGGTCAAGAAGGCTGCATTCGCCGGCATGCACCTTGCGGAACAGCTCCGCAAGAATGAAGAGCTTGTAGGAGCTTGCGGTGGGGAAGGCTTCATCGCCGTGGTGGTCGATCACCTTGCCGGTGTTGAGGTCTTTGAAGGCAAAACCGAAGTAGGCGGAGGTGTTTTCCTGATACCGCTGTGCAATGGATGCGATCTTTTCAAAATTCATATTCTTTTCCTTTCGTGATGCATAAAGGATGTGTTTTCTCCCCCCATTTTCGCACAGAAAGCACTCGGTTTCAACCGTTTACGCAAAGGATGCTGCATTTTGCACAAAAAAGAAGAGCCGCTTTGGCCCTTCTTTTTTCATCCCGGCACACCGGGATCCTTTTGCCGTGTGTTTACTTTGCCTTGTAGCTGCCGCAAAGGCTTTCATCACAGGGTTCACCCGTGTGACAGCGGCTCTGCGGTTCCACTTCGATGCGGGAAAGTTCACAAGCCATGCCGCTCTTGTTGTAGCGGCAGCTGGTGACACGGCAGCCAATGGTCTGGCATCCGGCTTTGGATTCGGACATTTCTTTGTTCCTCCCTTTTCATTGGTCGCCGTTAGCTTGTGCCGATGCAGCTGCCCTTATGCAGGATATTTTTGGAAAAAAACGCAGCAGCGGCCATGCCGCTGCTGCGTAAAGAGCTTGGGTTTAGAAGATCCTGTACGCACAGTAGAAATACTTGCGCCAGTAATCCGTCTTAAAGGTGCGGTGTACCACTTCGCCGTTGCCGGAGGAAGCGTCGATCATCATACTGTCGCTGGAGGCGATGCCCACATGCCCCTTGGAAGAGGACATCTTGTAGACGATGATATCGCCCTTGCGGATATCGCTCATGGAGTTGATCTTCTGGTACTTGGTAACGCTGCGCCAGGTCTTGCTGGTCATGTAGCCCTGCTTCACGCCTGCCTGATTGAGGCACCAATATACGAAACCGGAGCAGTCGAACTTATCGGGGCCCTTGCCGCCGGTGCGGTAAGGCTTGCCGAGCTTCGACAGGGCGATCTTGATGAGCTTATCCGCCGTTGCGCTGGAGGAAGAGCTCGAGGAAGAAGAAGATCCGGACGAGGAAGAGCCCGACGAGGACGAGGAGGAGCTGCTGCCCGGCGTTGCTGCCGGCTGATCCGCAGGCGCCTTCTTCGCATCATCGCTGCGCAGGGCGGCAAGGGTCTGCCTGCCCACCTTGCCATCCACGGTAAGCTTGTTCTGCTTCTGGAAGAAGCGCACCGCCGCTTCCGTGCCGCTGCCGAAGTAGCCGTCCGCAGAGTCAAGATAGCCGAGCTTTTTGAGAAGCTTCTGCACGTTCCTGACCGTATCGCCGCTCATGCCGATCATAAGGGCGTTGGCTTCCGCATCGGAGGACATGAGCATTTCCTTCGTTTGGGGGCCGATATGGCCGTCCGCAATGAGGCCGTTGAGTTCCTGGAAAAGCTTTACCGCCGCAAGGGTATCCTTGCCAAAGTTGCCGTCCGGCTCCGTGGTAAGGTAAGCAAGCTTGTAAAGCCGCTTCTGGAACTTGAGCACATCGTCGCCCTGCTCGCCGTAGCCGAGGGACTTTGCCACCGCTTCTTCGCTGTAGAGCATTTCACGGGTGGCCATGCCGATCATGCCGTCGGTGGAAAGGTCGTTCCTGTCCTGAAACTCCTTGACGGCGGCGGCGGTCTCATCCCCGAAATAGCCGGTGGCTTTCGTCATGTAATCAAGCTCCACAAGGCGCTTCTGGAGTTCCTCAACATCCGTACCTTCATCGCCCACGGTGACCATGTAGGTCATGGCATCCTCACGCATCAATCGATCGTATGTCTCCTCGCCGATGGTGCCATCCACCGTCAGGCTGTGGCGGCGCTGGAAGAGCTTCACCGCATCCCTTGTGACGCTGCCGTAATAATCCGTCGGTTCATCGTAATCCATGTAGCCAAGTTCCATCAGGCGCTCCTGCACCTCCATGACCACTTCGCCCGTGGTGCCTTTGCCAAGCAGCACCGGCGTGGGCGTGGGGATGGGCGTGGGCGTGGGAACGGGCGTGGGCGCCGGCGTGGGCGTGCTGTCCACACCAAGGTCGATAAAGCCGCCGGGCGTTCCCCCGGGGGCAGGCGTACCCATGTTGATGGATTCCGGGACAGCGGTCTTCACATCCGCAGCCGGGGCTTTGCCCGAGGCTGCCACGGCGATCACCGGCACCGCAATGAGCACCAGAAGCACCGCAGCAAGGGTCGCAATGGTGGCAGGGTCGCGGTGCAGGATGCCGGCCTTCGTCCGCCTGTACAGCCCCTGCACGCCGCCGCGCTTGCGGAACCGCCGCAGGGCAGCCCTGCCCTTGACGGCGGTGCGCCCCACGGCTTTGAGGGCACCGTCCCTGATCCTGTTCAGTTTCTTTGTATCAAACTTCATAAATTGCAGTCATCCTGTCTTTCTCCGGGCGCAAAAAATGCGCACGGTTAGGCATTTGTTCTGTTATTATACCATAACCCTTCCCGAATTTCTTTTGAATATTCGGTAAACAAGCTGTTTTTCCATGATTTCACCAAAAATGCACCGTTTTCACACGGAAATTTAATTATTCTCACCCAAAAACATGATATAATGACCGGGAAAACTACGCCATGGAGGTAAAAGATCAATGTTTCGCAATAAAGAAGGCAATGTAGCGGTGGGCAAGATCATCGCCGTTGTCATCGTCATCATTCTTGTGGTATCCGCTGCCCTGGGCAGCTTTGTGGTGATCCCCGCAGGTCACACCGGCGTTACCGTCACCTTCGGCAAGGTGAGTGAGCAGGTGCTGCAGGAAGGCATCCACTTCAAGGTGCCCTTTGCGCAGGAGATCGTGCAGATCGACAACCGCATCGTAAAGCTCGAGGTAAGCACGGAAGCCTTCAGTAAGGACCTGCAGACCGTTTCCACGGTGCTGGCGGTCAACTACCGCATCGCCAAGAACATGAGCTATTCCATCTACAAGGAAGTGGGCGCCGCCTTTGAAGAGGTGCTGGTGACCCCTGCCGTCAACGAGGCGCTCAAGGCAGTCGTGGCGCAGTACACCGCCAGCGACCTTGTTTCCTCCCGCAGCGAGGTGAGCGTGCAGCTTGACAGCGAGCTCAACGAAAAGCTCAACGCCCGGGGCATCTACGTGGAAGACCTCAACATCATCGATTGGGACTTCTCCCCCGAATACATTGCCGCTGTGGAAGCCAAGCAGGTAGCGGAGCAGACCCTCATCAAGACCAAGACCGAGCAGGAGCAGCAGATCGTTATCGCCGAGGCGGAAGCGCAGAAGCAGGTCATCGCTGCGGAAGCGGAAGCCAAGAGCGCCCTTATTACCGCAGAGGCGGAGGCGGAGCGCATCAAGATCGAAGCGGAAGCGCAGGCGGAAGCCAACCGCATCCTTGCAGGCTCCGTGACGAAGGAGCTTATCGATTATGAGACCGTCGTCAACTGGGACGGCAAGCTGCCGAGCGTTGTGCTCGGTGAAAACGGCGGCTCTCCCCTTGTGAGCGTCGGCCTGCCCGAATAACGAACGGCGGTGCAGCATGAAATTCAAGGACGTTTATTTCTTCAACGGCACCGCATTCGCAGGCAAATCCACCATGGTGAAGCTGCTGGCGGAAAAGCACGGCGGCATCGCCTGTGAGGAAAACTACCACAATGCACTGCAGGAAGGGCTCAACAAGGAGGAATTTCCCGGCCTTACCTACACCCGTGATTTGGAGGATTGGCACGATTTCGTGCGCCGCACACCGGATGAATACGAAGCGTGGATAGACCGCACCGCAAAGGAGTGCGAAAAGCTGGAGCTTTTGATCCTCAAAGACCTTGTGGGACAGGGCAAGCCCATCTTTGTGGATACCAATATTTCCATCGAAACGCTGCACGAGATCTCGGACCGTGACCATGTGATGATTATGCTTGCCGACCCCATGATCAGCGTGACCCGCTTCTTTGAGCGCCCCGACAGGGAAAAGCAGTTCCTTTACCGCCTTCTGCTGGAGGAAAAAGATCCCGAAGCCGCCATGGAGAATTTCCGCCAATGCCTTGCAAGGATCAATTCCCCGGAGCGGTACGACAGGTTCCTGAACTCCGGCTTCCGTGTCATCAAACGGGATGACAGCCGCACCGTGGAAGAGACCCTTGCCCTTGTGGAAAAGGAGCTTGGTCTTCAATAGAAAAGCGTAAAAAGCGAAAAATGCCCTTCGCTTTCCCTGCGGCTTTTTGTTTTATCACAGCGGATTGTAAGCATTCATACTGCTGGTGTGAGTTCCTTTTAAGGAGGAAATGAACTATGATGAAGCGAATCCATCAAAACCGGTCCTCACAGGGACTTTTGGGCGGGCAAATTGAAACGGAAAAAAGTATTTTAACGGAAATCGACGGCAGCTACCGATTGGTAGACAAATAACCCAATACGAAACGCCCTGGAAGTTCCAGGGCGTTTCCGTTTACAAGTATCGTTTTTTCTTGAAGTAGTAAATACATCCTCCCACAATTAATGCACTCAGCACAACCACCGCCGGATAACCATAGACCCAATGAAGTTCCGGCATATTGTCAAAATTCATTCCATACCATCCTGC
>JAFSEB010000063.1 GCA_017435905.1 Clostridia bacterium
ATTCTTCGAATTCCCAGTTTTCAAGCACTCTCACCGTATGCTCTTTTACATCTAACCAGGAGAAGTTCTTTACAAAGTTCAGTAAGTCCTCTGCAAGAGGAGTGCCCTTGTCAACTTTTTGAAGTTCAATTTCTTCCATTTCCCTACCTCTCGTGTTTATCAAATTCAAGTTTGTCGAACTGTTTGTTTTCAGTTTATCATGAAAAGTGAAGTTCTACAAGAACAGGTACAGCTCAAACCGCTGTGCCTGTTAACTGTCTTATGAGCACCGCCCGTTGGCGGGGCTTTTTTGTCTATAATCTCCATCGATCCCGGGCAGAATAGAAAAAATGCTTGGAGGAACAGATCATGGCAAAATATACCGCACCGAGGGAGATCATATGCGGAAGGGAATGTGTGGAGCAGCTTTCCTGCCTGCGAGGGAAACGGGCAATGGTGATCACGGCAGGGGAGAAGATGGAACAGCGTGGCTTTTTATCACGGGCGCTGCATGCATTGCAGCGAACGGGTATGCAGACGGATCACTATAAGGCGGAAGTCGAAAAGGAACCGGAAGCCCGTGCGCAGGCAGGTGCGGCGGCGATGCGTGCCTTTCTGCCGGATTGGATCATCGCCCTTGGCAGCGAGTCGGTCACAACAGCAAAGCTGATATGGATCTTCTATGAATATCCGGAAGCAACGCTTCTTGATCTTCGTATCCCGGAAAGCATACCGCTGCTGCGGCGAAAGGCACGGTTTGCGGCGATACCGGGGCTTGATCAGACGGTGGAAGCCGCCGCAGCGGCAGCTTCGCTTGACGGTACGGCAGAACAGGCAGCATGGACGGTTTATGACACGGGGCTCGTGCCGGATATGGTTTTCCTTGACCCTGAAATGCTGGCGGCGGAACCTGCCGAGTCTGCTGCCGAGACAGCCGCAGCTGTTTTTGCACGGGCAGCGGATGCATTTTCTGCCCGTGATCATCAGCCGTTTACTTCGCCGCAGGCGGCCGAAGCGGCACGCCTTGCGCTTTCCTATGCGAAAGGGGCAATGAACGGGGAAGGGGAAGCGCTCTTTGCGCTGCAGTATGCAGAGACGCTTGCAGGGATCGCATTTTCAAATGTGCTGCATGCACCCTCTGCAGCCTTCGCAAGGCAGATCGCAGGCAGGTTCCCCTGCGCCGAAAAACGGCAGGGAACGCTGGCACTTTCCTTTCTGCCGTATGTGATCCGCTGTTTTGCAGCAAATGAGGAAGCAGCGCAGCGGTATACCGCATTTGCCGCAACGCTGGGCATAAAAGGAAAAACGCAGCTGCAGGCGGCGCTGAATCTTGCAAAGGCGAGCGAGCGGTTCTTCCTTGAACTCGGTCTTCCCCAAACGCTGCAGGAGATGGGCATTGATGCGGACTGTTTTGAAAGGGATCTTGATGTGATCGCAAGCCGCACGGCGGAAGACCTTTATACAGACGGCGGTTTTCGCACGCTCACGCAGGGCGAGGCAAAGGCGGTGCTGCAGGACATTTTGCAGGCGCAAAAAGATTAGGATTCCATGAATAATACGAATGTTTCATTGACGTATAACGTGGGAAAGGGTAAAATAGAAACATATTATCATCCTTTTTTATACGGAGTTATACAATATGGAACAAACCGCAAAACGCAAACGCCGTCTTGGCGATCGCTACGACGGCAGAAAACTGCGCTCGCTTGACCCGATGTCAAAGGTCTCGCCTTACATCATGGTCACGCGAAACACCTCCTCAAACAACTTTACCGATACCGTTGATATCGATGAGATCGAGCGCTATATTCGCCACAAGCGCAACGATGACGGACTTGTGGGCTTCGGTATCATGCATGTGCTCATTGCGGCGTATGTGCGCTGCATTTCCCAGCGCCCTGCCATCAACCGCTTCATCGGTGGGCAGAAGATCTTTGCACGCAACAGCGTACAGATCAACCTCACGGTCAAGCGCGAAATGAAGTCAGACGGGCTTGAGACCGTGATCAAGATCTCGCCCGAACGGGATGCCACTGCAGATGAGATCTACGAACTCATCAAGAAAGAGGTAGACCTTTCCAAGGGCGATTCGGAGAGCGATTTTGACGGTGCAGCCAAGGCATTGAATTACATTCCCGGTCTGATCCTGAAGTTTGCGGTGTGGGCGCTGAAAACCATGGATTACTTCGGCATCCTGCCGAAATTCCTTGAGAAGCTGAGCCCCTTCCACGGCTCCATGTTCATCACCTCCATGGGCTCGCTGGGCATTCCGCCCATTTACCACCACCTTTACGACTTTGGCACCGTGCCCGTGTTCTGCTCCTTCGGCGCAAAGCAGAAAGCGTATGAACTGCAGCCGGATGGCACCGTAAAGGAACGCCGCTTTATTACCCTGATGTGGACCCTTGATGAGCGCATCTGCGACGGCTTCTACTATGCCACCGCAATGAAAACGCTCCGAAACATCCTTCGCAATCCCTATGTGCTGGATGAAAGACCGGAACAGGTCTTTGAGGATGTGGAATAAACCATAATCAAATGCAGCAAAGGAGATCCTTTCGGATCTCCTTTTTCTTTTTCTGTTTTTGCAGGTATCACAAAAGAAGTGTATAAACGGCAGAAATCGAGCAAATACTATGCAGGGTGCAAAAAATCTGCATCGAATACACCTGTGGTACGCCATATATCTTTATGTGAAAGGGGATGCATGTATGCAGATAAAAACACGCAGAGACGGGGCGGTGCTTGCAGTGCATTTGACGGGCGAGCTCGATCATCACAGCGCTGCGCCGCTTCGGGCGGAACTTGACGCCCTGCTGCAGGATGATGGGATCGGCCATCTGGTGCTGGACCTTGGCGGCGTGTCGTTTATGGACAGTTCCGGACTTGGTGTGGTGCTGGGGCGCTATAAGATCCTGAAAGCACGCAGAGGCAGTTTACGGATCATCGGCGCATCAAAGCCGGTGGAGCGGATACTGAAAATGGCAGGTGTGTATGCACTTTTGGGACAGCAGGAGGGTATGGAAAGGGGAGCGAGCCATGTTTGACAATGAGATGCAGGTGAGTTTTTTGGGGATATCGCAAAATGAAGCCTTTGCAAGGATGGCTGCCGCAGCCTTCGCTTCACAGCTGAACCCCACCATTGAAGAGTTAACGGATATCCGCACAGCTGTCAGTGAAGCTGTCACCAATGCGATCATTCACGGCTACGGCGGCAAGCGGGGCATTGTTACCATGCGCTGCACCATAAAGGACCGCTGTTTTACCGTCACCGTGCGGGATGAGGGAAAAGGCATTGCCGATGTATCCCTTGCCATGCAGCCGTTTTATACGAGCATGCCGAATCTGGAGCGTTCCGGTATGGGGTTTGCGGTCATGGAAGCCTTTATGGACAGGGTAACGGTGGAATCGGAACTTGGACACGGCACGGCTGTGACCATGGAAAAACAGATCGCGGCGGTGGGGTGCGATGAATGAAAAAATACCGTTTACCCACGAAGAAACAAGGCAGCTGATCGCCCTTGCGCAGGCAGGGGATGAGGCAGCAAAAGAGCGGCTGACCGTTTCCAATACGGCGCTTGTGCGCTCCGTCGTGCGGCGCTATACAGGCCGCAGCACAGAGTATGAGGATCTGTTCCAAATCGGCTGTATGGGGCTTGTTAAGGCAATATTGCACTTTGATCTTTCCTATGATGTGCGCTTTTCCACCTATGCCGTGCCCATGATCGCAGGGGAGATCAAGCGCTTTCTTCGGGATGACGGCATGATCAAAGTCAGCCGCAGCATGAAGACCCTTGCAGCACAGGCCGCAGCAGCGAAGGAACAGCTGTGTGCATCCCTTGGAAGGGATGTGGGTATTGCGGAGATCGCCGATGCGCTTCAGGCAGCACCGGAAGATGTGGCGGCTGCGCTTGAGGCGGCACGGCCGCACGTATCCATTTTTGAGCCTGCATATGGAGAGGATTCCGATGCGCTTTTGCTTGACAGGGTGGAAGATGGGCAGGATGCGATCGGCTCGACGCTGAACCGTGTCATGCTCAAGGAATTGATCTCATCCCTTGAACCGAGGGAGAGGACGCTTATCATGATGCGGTATTTTTCGGATAAAACGCAGACGGAGATCGCCGGTGTGCTTGGCATTTCACAGGTGCAGGTATCAAGGCTTGAAAACCGCATTCTGCAGAAAATGCGTGCTCAAGCAGAAAAATAAAAAAAGAAGCTGCACTTGCAGCTTCTTTTACTAAACGATTGCTTATTTCCCGGCGGCCTTTCGTACCTGTGCGGCATGCTCCACATCCGGCAGTGTGCCGACGTGGGAAAGGCTTCCCTCAAAGAACATGCAGGCATGTCCTGCCATTTCGTTGGCGGCGATACTGTCCTCGCCGTGGGGGTATCCCTGCAGCGATGCCGCCACCATTGTGCCGCCCACATTGATCACAACGGGGCGCTTCGAATAATTGTATTCGCCGCCGAAGGTCTCCTTGAATGCGGCGGTATCCACGGTGTTGGCGCACTCCATTTCCGCATGTCCTTCGCCGCCGCAGTAGACCATGTCAAACTGCGAGCCGGTGTTATAGTCGGTAACGGAATAGGTGATGCCCTCCGTGAGCTTATCCGTTACTTCGTTCCAGATCAGCAGCTCGCCGGGAGCGCAGGCGCCGTCCGAAAGCTGCGATCCGATGGGGATGTGGGCTTCGATATCCACCCGTTTGACGCCCGGGGTAAAAAGCAGCGCACGGGACTGGTCGCCGACGGTGCCGTCGGAAATGATGGGAAGGCCGTTTGCATCCGTTTGGTTCTGCTGGAATTTCTTTGCGGCTTCCACCGTCATGCTCTGATAGTTTCCGGTGGGCTTGTAATCGAAATAGCCGAGCTCACGCAGGCGCAGCTGGATGCGCACCACCATTTCCCCTGTGGAACCGTAGCTGATGAGCGGATAGGAACCGGCAGGCAGGGAAGGGGTGGGCGTGGGCTCTGCGTACACAGCCGTATGGGCCGCCAGCAGGATCGCTGCGGCAAGAAGGAATACAAGGCATTTTTTCATAGCATCAGTATATCATAGCCGACCTTTCTTTTGTATAAAGAAATTGTGACATTACGGCATTTCAGTGGGGATCAGGTTCAGCATATCCTCCTCCGATGCAACGTTGGTGTAAACCCCGGGCACCTCTCCCACAATGATGCTTTCCGCAATGGCTGCCTCCGCACGGACGCTGACGGTCTCGGAAACCCCGGGCATCACGAGCCGCACGGAAGCTGTCAGCTCAAGGTTGACCCGATAAAGGGTCTGGTTGATGCCGGAGGAAACGAATTCCGAGCGAAATTCGCTTTCAACGCTGCCGGCAGGGCTGAAGGATACGCTGATGCCGGGACCTTTTCCCGCCAAAAAGGCGATGCCCGTTACCGTGCCAAGGGGGATCGAAATACCCTGCTCGCCCATTTGGGCGATCCTTTCCTGGGCGGCCTCCGCACAGTCCGCCGCAAGGATGTTCATTTTGTGGGTATTGGCCTGCAGCATATAGACCCGGTCTGCGCTTTCGTGGACCTCAATGAGCTTGGCGTAATTGCTCTCGTTTCCCATGGAATCAAGGATGGCATCGTTCATGGCACGGGCGGCTGCAGCACGGATACGGGCAACGGCAAGGGCGGTCATGGCAGGGCGCATATTGATGCTCAGTACCGCTGCGGATGCGGCAAGCAGGACCGTGAGAAGCAGAAGCAAAACGGCGGCTTTTTGTACGCTTCGCCTGATCTTCTGTCGGAAGGGCGGCTTTTCCATACCGGGCCTCCTTTGGAAATAATATGAATGGAATGTTAATTCAGTATATGCATCCGTACCGATATTGAGCCGCAGCCTTGTTTTGTGCTATAATATCATCGGATGGGTATAAGGAGAATTATGGAAAAGAAAGATATCATAAAAAATGAAAACGATCCGAAGCAGCCCTTTGGCGCGCGGATCCGTGAAAAAACAGCAGCGCTTTTTGCGCTGACCGGCAATGCATTCCGGCGCAGGCACGCTGAAAACCAGCATGAAGACGAGGTGTTTGTGGAACGCAGACGGCCGCGTCCCTTTTTGCTTGCCGTTTTGTTTACAACGCTGAAGCTTCTTCTTGTGTGCGTGGTGGTATTCGGCTGCGCATGCATGGGTCTTGTGCTTGGCGTTGCAAAGGCATATATCGATACCACGCCCACGCTGGATGTTTCGCTTCTTACAAAGAGCGACCGCACCTCGTATATTTACGATATGAACGGTGAGCTTATCACCACCTATGCAGGCATCACATACCGGGACTGGGTCAATATCGAAGATGTGCCGGATATGCTGATCAACGCCGTGATCGCAGTGGAGGATGTGCGCTTCTACCGCCATGAAGGCGTGGATTTCAAGCGCCTGTTTGCGGCTGTGGTAGGATCGCTGAGCGCATCGAGCGATGCCGGCGGCAGCACCATTACCCAGCAGCTCGTGAAAAACAAATTGCTCACAAGCGAGGTTTCCTACAGGCGAAAAATACAGGAAGTGTATCTTTCCCTCGAACTCGAAAAAACCATCGAAAAGGGCGATATCATCGAAGCATACCTGAACGATGTATACCTCGGCAGCGCCAACTACGGCGTGAAGACCGCCGCAAAGGATTATTTCGGCAAGGAGCTTTCCGAACTGACCATCCGTGAGTGCGCCATGATCGCCGGTATGATCCAGGCGCCGAGCCGCACGGATCCCCGTAAAAACACCTATGAGCGTTTTTACGAAAACGGACAGAACAAAATGGATGTCACCGACAAGCGAACGGATGTGGTGATCGAAAAAATGTACGATGCCGGCTTTATCACCAAGGATCAGCGTGATGCCGCATTGAAGGATAAAGTCAAGATCATCGAAAAATCTCAGCGCAGCGGCGAGGATGATATGCTCTACTTTGTGGAGTATGCCACGCAGGATGTGGTCGGACGCCTCCTTGAGCAGCGTGGGCTTCTCGATACGAAGACCAACCGCACCGCCATTGAAAACGAGCTGCAGACCGGCGGCTACCGCATCTATCTTACTGTGGATACCGAAATGCAGCGTACCGTGCAGCAGACCCTTTCCGAATGGGAGGATTATCCTGCACTTGAAAACGAAAACGCAGCCACCCGTGTTACCGCAACCAGCGACGGCAAGGAGATCATTGAGCCGGAACCGCAGGCGGCTGCCGTTGTGATCGATCATGCCACGGGCGAGCTTCGTGCCATCGTGGGCGGCAGGAACGCACCGCAGGTGCTGCGCGGCTGGAACCGTGCCTACCAGAGTGAAACGGAAGTGGGTTCCAGCATCAAGCCCCTCACCGTTTACGGACCTGCGCTGGAACTCGGTCTTTCACCTGCATCGGTGATCGCAAATCTGCCGCAGGCCATCGAGGGCTGGGATACGGAGGTGGGTTATCCCAACATTGGCAGCGAACGGCATATCGGCCTTATCTCCATGCGAAGGGGTATCGTTTCTTCCCTGAACGTGGCGGCGGCACGTATCCTTCTTGAAAACGTGACCACGGAGACCGCAGCGCAGTATCTGATCAACCTTGGTGTGGATTCGAGCCGTGTAAGTGCCACAGGCAGCGGCCTTGCCCTTGGTACCACAGGCATCACCCCCATTGAGATGGCGGCGGCTTATGCAGCTGTTGCCAATATGGGCGAATATCAGGAGCCGCTTTCCTTCACCCGTGTGGTGGACGGCGAAGGCGTGGTGGTGCTTGATGCCGACAAGATCCGAAAAGAGCGACAGGTGTTCAAACAGACCACCGCCTACATGCTCGTTGATATGCTCACGGAGGCCGTCAACAGCGGCACCGGTACCGCCGCCAAGATCCCCGGCATGAGCGTTGCCGGAAAGACCGGCACCAATGCCGACTACAGCAGCGCATATTTTGCCGGTATCACCCCGTATTACAGCGCCGTTGTATGGGTCGGTCACGATTCTTACGAAGAAAAACTGGTGGAGGGTTCCACCGGCGGTAAAGTCGCAGCACCCCTTTGGCAGGCCTTTATGAAAAAGATCCATCAGGGAATGATCGATAAGCCTATTATCGATGCTTCTCCCGTGCAGCTTGGGCTTGTGAAGCGCACGGTGTGCGCCGTGTCCGGTAAGCTGGCAACGGAGGCATGTACCTTTGATGCAGGCGGTCTTGTGCCCATTACGGATTGGTTCGATAAGGAAACCGCACCGACGGAAAACTGCGATATGCATGTGCTCACGCACATCTGCACGGAGTCCGGTCAGCCGGCATCCGCCTATTGCCCGGCGGTGGAGACAGGCAGCATCCTTCTTGTGCGCAGCAATTCCTACCTTGCCGGCTTTGAGCAGACGCTGCTGCAGAAGTACCTTCCCCACGCGGTCTATTCCGATATCACCATCGAGGAATACGATTTGTTTGCTTCCACCACACTTTGCCCGACCCATGCAAAGAGCTGGAGCGGTCTTGTCGGCAGCAGCGGCATCAGCGGCGGAAGCCTCAACGGCTCTTCCACGCAGAATCTCGCTTTGCAGGCGGCTACTCTTCTCAGCGATGTGGATGCATACCTGCAGGCGGCACAGAATATCACCGATACCGACAGAACCAACCTGATCACCCTTTCGGATGCGCTGCGTGGCTACCTTGATGCAGGGCAGATGGCAGAGGCGCAGGCCTATTATGACAGGCTGAAGTATTCCTATGAAGTGATATATCAGGAGCATCCGCCCGTCACGGCGGTGCAGTAAGGAGACACCATGGATAGGCTGCCCGAATTGTACCGGCAGGAAAGGGAACGGCTTTTATCATATGCCGAAAGCGCACCCCGTGCAGGGGAATACGCTTCTCCCGTCTTCGGGGAGGGGCCAATGGAGTCTGTTCTCATGCTGATCGGCGAGGCGCCGGGAGCGGAAGAATCAAAGAGCGGTCACCCCTTCGTGGGAAAGGCAGGGAAGCAGCTTGATGCGCTTCTTGCGGCGGCGGATATCAACAGGGAAGCGGTGTTTGTAACAAATACCATAAAATACCGCCCTGTCAACATCAAACACGGCCGCAGCTCCAACAGAACGCCGTCCCCCGAAGAACTTCGTGCAGGGCTTCCCCTGCTTGCGGCGGAGATCGCTGCCGTCAGGCCCTGCATCATTGCCACCCTTGGTAATACGCCGCTCAAGGCAATGCTGCTTCTTTCCGGAAATGCACTCCTCACCGTAGGAGAAGCACACGGCAGCAGGATGACGCTTTCGCTTGCTGCAGGGCAGGTACAGCTGTTTCCGCTTTACCACCCTGCAAGCGTGATCTACAACAGAAGCCTTGCGCAAACGCTGGAAGAGGATATGAAACGCCTCGGACAGATCCTCAAACAACAGGAGGGATAGAATATGAAACGAAGGACAGGCATGATCAAAGCCGCAGCGTTGCTTCTTTTACTGCTGTTTCTGCTGCCTTCCGGCACGAACAAGACCTTTGCGGAAGCCGAAGCGCCTGAAATGGGTCAGGTCACTGCGGATCAGGTCAACATGCGTGAACAGCCCAACACCGATTGCGAAATCCTGGCAGAAGTGCCAGGCGGCACGGCTGTGGAGGTGCTTGGAAAGGATGGCAACTGGTACCGGGTACTGTATCACGGCACGGTAGGCTACATCCGGCAGGATTACCTGTTCGTCAACTCCACCGGCAGCCGGGGCGCCTATGTGAAAACGGACGGCGCTGCGCTTCGGGGCGGCCCTTCCGAGGATTCCTACGTGGTCATGCAGCTTTCCGCAGGTCAGGGCATCAAGGTGAAAGCCCTTGTGGACGGCGAATGGTTCTTCGGTTCCGCCAACGACAAAACGGGCTTTGTGCATCGCTCTTACCTTGAGATTACATCCTCAAGCACCGCTTCCATCGGCATGCTCAAGCAGGGCATGGAGGGCGATGAAGTGGAAAAACTGCAAAGAGCGCTCTTTGACAGGGGCTTCCTCAGCAAGACCAACATCACCGGTACCTTCTCCTCCGAAACGAGGAAAGCGGTCTCCGAATTTCAGAAAGCCTGCGGCCTTTCGGCGGATGGTATTGCCGGCGCACAGACGCTCAACTCCATTTATGACAGCGGCAACAAGATCGAAAAGGACAATGCGGATTATTACAAGCTCAAAGGCTCCGTGGTGCTGCTCGACTGGTTTGAGGGCGGAAAGGAATGGCTCTATAAGGGCGCAAAATTCACTGTGATCGATGTGCGCACGGGCAAAAGCTTCCGTGCACGCCGCTTCGGCGGCTGGTACCATGCCGACGTGGAGCCCATCACCACATCCGATACCGCTGTGATGAAGAGCCTTGAAGGTTTTTCCTGGAACAGGCGCCCCGTTTGGATCAACTTTAACGGGAAGACCGTGGCGGCCAGCATGCATACCATGCCCCACATGGCGAACCCCACACAGTCCAACGGCTTTGACGGACATTTCTGCATTCACCTGTACAATTCCCTTGTGCATGAAAACAGCAAGGAATGTCCCCGTCACCAAAGCTGCGTTCACGAAGCCTATAAGGCAGGACGTGGATAAAAAAGAAAACCGAATAAGCGAAAACAGACGGAAGAGCATCGGGTATATCCCGATGCTCTTCCGCTTTTTGTTATTTTCGGGGTGCCTGTGGGGGATGGATGGCGTACAGCTCGCCGTAAGCAAGGGATTCTTCCTCATCAAGCACCGCACTCGGTGTAAGACCGGTGCATTCTGTTGAGGAAGCGGTGCTTTGCCGCAGCCAAAACGTTCCCTCCGTTAAGTCAGGCGCTTTATGCTTTCGCTTTTCCTTCACGGTTCCACCTCCTGTCATTCAAACACCGTGTTATGTAGTGTGGCTTCGGCGAAAAATGCTATGCGGCGTGGAAAAACCAAAAAGAGGAATAAACGGCGGCTTTCTGCAGATGCTTAAAAAAGAGGATTCTCCGGGAAAGGATGGGTGGAAAACCGTGTTTGAACAAATATCGGAAATCTTTGGCTTCGGCAAAAACAGCGAAGCCTTTGAATTGCTTGAAACGGAAAGCGGAATGCCGCCGCCCCTTGGAAGGGCGAAGGATGGGCATCGGGAACGGAAAAAGGAAGCGGAGCGCAGTATCGGCGCCTCCATTACCGAAAACGAAGCGATGATGCGCCGCTTGTTCCGTGCGGATATCAATAAAGATCTTATTTTCCGCTCTTTTTTGCTCAGCGGCAATATTCCTGCATTCCTTGTTTATGTGAACGGCATGGCGGATGCAAAGCAGGTAAGCGATTTTATCCTTCGGGATGGAATGGTAAAGGGCTGCATGGATGATGCAAAGGGAGACATCGCTTCCTTTGCCGTGAAGCGTGTGTTTACGGTGGGGGAAGCCGTAACGGAAAAACGGGAAAACAGGATCAGACAGGCTATCCTTGACGGAAAGACGGCGGTATTTATCGACGGGGCAGACAGCGCCGTGCTGATGGATACACGGGGCTACGAAAAAAGAACGGTCGGGGAACCGCAGGCGGAAAAGGTGGTGCTCGGGCCGCAGGAAGCCTTTGTGGAAAACCTGCGAACGAACATCACGCTGCTGCGGCGCATTCTCCGAATGGAGGATCTTGTGTGCGAAATGCGCAGCGCAGGGGGCGAAAACGGCATCAATGCGGCGCTTCTGTACAGGGAAGGCATTACAAATATCACCCTTGTGGAAGAGATCAAGCGCAGGCTTGCACGGATAAACACGCTGTCCGTGATCGGAACGGGCATCATGCAGCAGCTGATCGAGGAGCATTCGCTTTCGCCCTTTCCGCAGTTTTTGCAGACGGAGCGGCCGGACAGGGCAGCATCTCTTCTGATGGAAGGGCATGTGATACTCCTTCTTGACGGCAGCCCCTACGCAAGCGTGATGCCTGCCACCGTTTTTACCTTGATGACCAGCGCAGAGGATGCCTATATGCGGCGGCCGCAGGCTACGGTGATCCGCATCGTACGCTGTATCGGTGCGGTGATCTCCATACTGCTGCCGGCGCTGTTTCTCTCACTGGCGCTGTTTCATCAGGGATTGCTGTCAACGGAGGTGCTTACCACCGTGATCGCATCAAGAAAGATGGTTTTTGCTCCCATCGGGGCGGAAATGGTATTTCTGCTTCTCGTATTTCAACTGATCCGTGAGGCAGGCATGCGTGTGCCGGGGAACATCGGGCAGGCGATCGGCATCATCGGCGGTTTGATACTCGGGCAGGCAGCGGTGGCGGCAAACCTTGCAAGCTCCGTGGTGCTGATCGTGGTGGCGCTGACGGGTCTTGGAAATTTCTGCATACCGGATTATGAAACACAGCTTGCAGCCTCGTTTTTTCGCTTGTCTCTGGCGCTGGCGGCGTGGGCAGGCGGTCTTCTTGGCGTTGCTTGTCTTGGAACTGTTTTTACGGCATGGCTCACGGTGTTAAAATCCTTCGGGCTGCCCTTTCTTGCACCTTTTGCGCCGAAAACAAGGTCAAAACGTCCTATGATCCTCCGGGGAAGGATCCGCATGCATGCCGGGGCGGAGGATATGCTCAATACGAAGGAGGGAGATGCATGAAACTGTCGGAAGGAAGGATCGGCAATGCAGAGGGGATCGGCTTTCTTGGGATCGCCCTCACGGTGAACGGGCTTTTTGTGCTCGATATTGCAGAAGACTATCGCCTCGGCAACACGGCTTATCTTGCTTTTCCGGCAGCGATCCTTTTGGGGCTTGCTGTGTTTCTTCTTCTTTGGGGCGCCATGCGCCTTTCGGGAAAGCAGTCGCTTCCTGCGTTACTTGACCATGCTTTGGGAAAAACAGCAGGAAGCCTTGTGCTTGCTCTTCTGATCGGGCTGCTTTTGTTTGATGCATACTGCCTGCTGTCCCGTTTCGTGACGATGGTGCATACCCTCGTTTATGGAAACGATACCGTATTCACGATACTCGTTTGGATCACGGGCACCGCTGCGTGCATAGCGTTTTTGGGGTTTGAGTGCATCGGGCGGCTGGCAAAATGCTTTGCCCCCGTGCTTCTTTTGCTGCTTCTTTGCGAGCTTGCGATCCCCATCGAAAGCTATGAAGCATATCGGCTTTTTCCGCTGCCGGAAGATGCGTTTTCCCATGCGGCGGCGGATGCGGTACGGGGCAGCTTTGCCGCCCTGCCGCCGCTCGTGCTGCTGCTTTGCTTCGGCAATGGGCTGCAGGGGCTGGCAAGCATCAGGCGTATCGGGGTGATCGCAGCGTTATCCGCTGCGGCTTTGACCTGTGCCGCACAGCTTTGCATCGGCATGGTATTCGGGGCGGATGAACTGCAGAAAACATTCATCCCCCTTTATGAACTTAACATTAAAATGGTGGCGGAAAGCTATTTCTTCCGCCTTGATAAGGTGGCACTCTTTCTGTGGCTGATCGGCGCTGTCATCACGGCGGCATATGAGACATACGGTGCTGCCAACCTGTTCTGCCGCCGTTTTTCAAGGTACGATGCAAGACCACCCGTGATCGCTTTTTTTGCGCTGCTGCTGTGCAGCATAGCGGCGGAGCATGCGGGCTGTTATGCGCTTCTTACGGACTTGTTTGATTTTGTACACCGCTTCGGTGCGGCGGTGCTGCTGTCTGTGCTTGCATCGGCAGCAGCGGTGTCGCTGCTCAGAAGCGCATGGAAAAGGAGAAAGCTCCATGAAGCGCAATAAACTCCTGCTTTTGTGCATGCTGCTTCTGTTGCCGCTGTTTTCGGGCTGCCTTGATGCGGTGAGCCTTGATGCGTACGGCTATGTGCTGTCGATCGGCGTAGATGAAGGGGAAACAAAGACCTTCAACGTATCCTTCCTTTTGCAGAAGGAAGGCACTTCGCAGGAATCGCAGACAGGGGCAGGTTCCTATGTGATCGGTGCGGAAGGAAACGATCTTTTTGAGGCGGTGCGCATCGCCCATGCAGGCTTACCCTTTGAGCTGAACTTTTCAAGGGTGAACTTCCTGCTGTTTTCCGATGCGGTTGCTTCCACCGGACGCATGGATGAATTTCTGCGCTTTTCCTTTGATCTGATGAAGATCCGTCAATCCGCAAAGCTGCTGGTAGTAAGGGGAAAATGCAGCGATTACCTGCAGGGGCTGTCCTCTGCCGATCAGCCGAATGTAGCAAAGCGGCAGTACAGCTATTTCCGCACCTACAAAACGGAGGGCATCATTATGATGACGAACCTTGCGGTGTTTCGGGAAGCGGTCATGAGCGGCACATTCGATGCGCTTGTTCCGGCAGGGGAGGTGGATGCTTCCATCATGCCGCAGCAGGGGGTGAATACCCGGAAAACGGATCTCCCTATCAACGAAAATGATACAACGGGCGGCGTAAAGCGAACGGGTGGGCTGCGTTCCTATCTTCTTGAAAGCGCACTGTTTGATGGGGAAAGGCTGGCAGGGTTTATCGATGCGGATGATACGGAAGTGATACTGATGGCGTGCGGTGATTTTGAACGGGGACATGTGACGCTGCAGGATACATTCGGCACGACGGGGTTTGTTTTGATCGCAGCGGGTGAACCGCAGGTCACACTTACCCTCGGCGATGCGCCCCATGCTTCTGTGCATGTTCCGCTTTATGCACAGATCGAGCTTGATACGGGAAACACGGCATGGAATCGCTGGGAGAGCGAACTGAAGGCGGAGATCGAAACGCATCTTGCGGAGGAGATGCATCGGGTTTTTCTGCAGATAAGGGAACTGAATTCCGATGCCATGCGCTTCGGTACCCGTGCGGTGAAGCAGTTCCAAAGCCATGATGCCTGGCGTGATTATGCGTGGAAGCAAAAATACAAAAGCATGACGGCGGATTTTTCCGTGACCGTCATGCTCAGCGACAGGATCATATCAAACAGGGGTGATTAATGGGCAAAAGAAAGGAACGGGATGAAAGTGACTTCGATCATGATCCTTGGCGGCGCAGCGCTAATATACTGCGCTGCATATTTTGTATACTGCCTTGGCAGGGGCCCGGCGAGGGATGCGATCGGCGCAGCGGTGCTGTGCATGCTTACCGCCGCCGCAGCGGTCTTTCTTGCGGTGTGCTGATCAATCCGCATCATCCTGTGCGGCAAGAAGCCGCTTCAGCTTCTGCTTTGCCAAAAGACGCCGGTGTTCGGTAGCGCCTGCATTGACCGTGTAGGCGCCGCCTTCACGGTCAAGCACGTCACCTTCTTTGGCACAGGGGGCGATCAGCTCTTTCGGGATGCGGAGCGTCCCCTCTTCGTTTTCGCAGACCGCATAGCCGTTTTCAAATCTGTCGATCACCAGCATGTTGGATCCCTCCCCGTATCATATCGTATTTCGAGCATATCATTTTCGCCTTTTCCACGCAAGAAGAGAAATGAATGTACAAGAAAAAACTTTTTTTGCCTTCAAAGGCTGTTCCATAAGGCAAGGGGATATGATACAATAAACAGGAACATATTAAGGGAGGTCATATTATGGAACGCTCCTATGGCGAAATGAGAATCACACCTGAATTGTTGGAAGAATTGAAACGAAAAGCAATGATCCTTGAAGATGAGCTTGCGATCGAGGGCGGACGTGTGTTTGAAGCAACGGGCCGTTTGAATGATCCTGCCATCTGCAAAATGGGCGTTGAATATGAAAACCTGCAATTCGATATCGCAAAGTTCGAAACCCTGCTGAAAGAGGCAGAGGCTGCCGAATCCGATAAAAAAGGCAACAGCTGAACAGCCTTTCAGGGATGAATAATCGGTAAACACTTCATGCGCTTCCTTTCTTTTTGCCCAAAGGGCGTAGTATAATACCACTTGCATTTTGATTGATTGAAAGGAGTTCAGCCTTGTCGCTTGATACACTGGTAAAAACGATCACAAGCGGCTTTACAGAGATCCGCCTGTGGGATTTTCTGGATATTGCCATCATTGCGTTTTTCCTTTACAAACTGATCGTCTTCACGAAAGAGACCCGCGCCTTTCAGCTTCTGAAAGGTGTTGCGGTGCTTTTCGTTGCTGCTTTTATCAGCGATCTTCTGCAGCTTCCCACGCTGAGCTGGGTGCTCAATTCCGTGCTTGCCTCCGGTATTCTTGTGATCGTGGTGCTCTTTCAGCCTGAGATCAGAAAGACCCTTGAACACATCGGCAGGGGCAAGCTGTTCGTCAACGGTATCATTCAGGCTTTCCGCCCGGAGGATAATGAGATCGTAAACGAAATGCAGCTTGCGATCATGAACCTTGCCAGGCGCCATGTGGGTGCGCTCATCGTCATCGAACAGCGCACGGGGCTTGGAGAGATCATCTCCACCGGAACGAAGATCAACGGCACGATCTCTGCGCCGCTTCTTGAAAACATCTTTGAACCCAACACGCCGCTTCACGATGGCGCTGTGGTGATCCGTGACGGTTCCATCGCCGCTGCGGCCTGCTTCCTGCCCCTTGCGGAAGGCATTGCCGTCGCAAGAGAGCTCGGCACACGCCACAGGGCTGCGCTGGGTGTTTCGTCCGTGTCCGACAGCATCACTATCGTGGTATCGGAAGAGACCGGCGTCATCTCCTTTGCCCGTGACGGCAAGCTCGTGCGTTATGTAGACCAGAAGGCGCTGCACGATCTCCTTAAATCCATTTTCGTGGGCAAGGAAAATGCCGCAAAGGCCAACACGCTGAATATTCTCAAGCGGAGGGTGAAGCATGAAAAATAATGCGAAAAAGAACCGCTATTGGGATATCATCAAGCAGTGGCTCAAAAGCTTCTTTACAAAAAACATCGCCATCAAGGTATTGTCGCTGGTGTTTGCCATGCTCCTTTGGGGGTATGTGCTGATGACCGATAATCCCGAAAGGATCAAGACCATCACCGGTGTGCCCGTCAATATCGAGGGCGAAGCGGATCTTGCCGCCCGCAGGCTCACGCTGATCGGCGGCCGTGACAGCATCGAGGAGGAGGTCAACGTGCGTGTCCGCACGGCGCTTACCTCCTATGCGGATCTCAATGCGGATGATATCACTGCGTCCGTCAGCCTGAACGGCATCTCTTCCAAGGGCGCACATTCCCTGATCATTTCCGCCCGTACTTCTTCGGGGCAGGTGGTCAGCATCTCTCCGAGCACCATTGCGGTGCAGGTGGATAAGCTCGTCAAAAGGCGGATCCCTGTGGAAGTCCGTACGGAAGGCGATCTTCCCGATAATTACTGGATGGGTTCCGTGCAGGTGGACCGTACCTATATCGAGCTTGAGGGCGCAGAGTCCGATCTGGCGGATATCGTCAGGGCAGAAGGCGTTATCGATATCAATGGCCGCACCGAGTCCTTCAATCAGTCCATTATGCTTACGCTGTATAATGAAGCCGGGGAAGAGGTGGAATCCACCGGTCTCTTTGGTTCCATGGCGACCTGCGTTGCAAAACTTGAGATTATGCCCTCCAAGGTGGTGCCCATCGATGTGGAAGGTGCGATCATCGGCCGCTATGCGCTGCCCGAAAATTTTGAGATCGCCAGCTACGGAACGGCACTTGAGGAAAATGTGGCACGCATCGTCGGCGATGAGGAGACCCTCGCCAAGATCAGCTCACTTGCTCTTGAAGTCCTTGATATTTCCGGCATGACGGAACCTGTGGAAAAGGAACTTGCCATCCTCCTTCCGGAGGATGTGAAGATCATCGGCGATGATACCGTGAAAATGCATGTCGTGATCCGTGAAAAAACGGGCACCAGCGCTTTTACGGAACTTCCCATCTCGGTTATCGGCCTTGGTGAGAAGCAGAGCGCCGTTCTTTCTTCGGAAACAGCAAGCATTCTGCTTGACGGTCGTGTCAGCCTGCTTTCGGGCATCACCCGCGGCGATATTGAAGTGTATGCGGATGTGACCGGTCTTGGCATCGGTGCGCATGAGATCCAGCTTGCTGTCAGCATCGGCGGGGAAGCGATCCCTTCCGATCTGCAATGCCAGTTCGTATCCGCTGCCGCTGTTTCGGTAACCATTACAGAATAAAAAGGAACACAATGGCACTGATCCTGTCTGAATTGAAAATGCCGCTCCATGCGGAGGAGTCCTCGCTCAAAGAATTTGCGGCGAGGGCTCTTAATATGTCGGAAAATGCCATCCTTTCCCTTCAGGTGAAGCGCATTTCCCTTGATGCACGAAAGAAGGATGACATTTGCTTCAGCTATACGGTGGAGGTCACGCTGTCGAAAAAAGACGAGGCACGAGCGCTGAAAAAAGGCGGTCGTGTCGCTGCCGCACCTGAGAAAAAAGCACGGGAACTGACCTTTGGCACGGAGCCGCTTCCTGCACCCATCGTGGTGGTGGGGCTTGGTCCTGCAGGCCTTTTTGCCGCTTATACGCTTGCAAAGTACGGCTATAAGCCCATCGTAATTGAACGGGGACGGGATGTGGACTCCCGCCGTGCCGATGTAGCGGATTTTTGGAAAACCGGCAGGCTCAATGAAAGCAGCAACGCCGTTTTCGGTGAAGGCGGTGCAGGCACGTTTTCCGACGGCAAGCTGACGACCCGCATCAAAGATCTGCGGTCGCACGATGTGGTGGATATCCTTGCACAATACGGTGCGCCGGAAGAGATCCGTGTGATGGCAAAGCCGCATATCGGCACGGACAAGCTTGTTTCCGTGGTAAAAAACATGCGCCTTGCGATCCTGCACATGGGCGGAGAAGTCCGCTTTGAGACACGCTTCTGCGGCGTTGAGCGGCAGAGCGACAGGCTCACCGCTATCTATGCACAAACGCCTGCCGGCAGGGAGCGAATCCCCTGCGCGGCTTGCATTCTTGCAACCGGGCACGGTGCATCCGATACATATCGCCTTCTTTCCGAAGAAGGGTTTTTGATGCAGGCAAAGCCCTTTGCAATGGGCGTTCGCATCGAACATCCCCGTGAGCTGATCGACCGTTCGCAATACGGCAAGTTTGCAGGGCATCCCCGGCTTGGTGCGGCGGAATACCACCTTTCCGGGCAAAGCGGAGACCGTGGCGTATATACGTTCTGCATGTGCCCCGGCGGACAGGTGGTTGCCTGTTCTTCCGAGCAGGGCGGCATCGTCACCAACGGCATGAGCCATTATGCACGAAATGCGGAAAACTCCAACGCCGCCGTGATCGTGCAAGTGGATGAGCGTGATTATGATAACAGCGATCCTCTCGCCGGGCTTCGCTTCCGTGAGGAATTGGAGCGGGCCGCATTTCGCCTTGGCGGTGGTGATTTTGTTGCACCGGCAGCACAGGTGGGGGATTACCTTGCAGGACGCACGTCAAAAGGCTTCGGCAGTGTGAAACCAAGCTATACACCCGGCGTTAAGCCCTCCGATCTTTCCGCCTGCCTGCCTGATTTTATGGCTGCAGGCATCAGGGACGGTATTCGGGCGTTTGGCCGAAAACTGAAGGGCTACGATATGCCGGAAGCCGTGATCACAGCGGTGGAAAGCCGTACCAGTGCACCGGTGCGCATTCTTCGCAACGAGCTTGGCGAAGCGCCCACCTGCAGTGGCTTTTATCCTGCGGGAGAGGGTGCCGGCTATGCAGGCGGCATCGTCAGCGCTGCCGTTGACGGTATGCGTGCCGCAGAGCGTGTGATGGAGAAGTATAAGCCCTGCGATTGAATCCTTCGAGCATAAACGGCAGAAAGGAGAGACAATGGATCCGTTGATCAGCGTCATCATTCCGGTATATAAAGTTGAGCCGTATTTGCGTGAATGCGTGGATTCCGTGCTTGCACAAACCTATCAAAATCTGGAGATCATTCTTGTGGATGACGGCTCTCCGGATAATTGCCCTGCGATCTGTGATGAATATGCGGAAAATGATCCTCGTGTCAAGGTCATCCATAAAAAGAATGGTGGATTGTCGGATGCAAGAAATGCCGGCATGGCATATATGCAGGGCGCATATGTCGGCTTTGTTGACAGTGATGATTGGATAGAACCGCATATGTATGAAACGCTGCATGCGCTGATGAAGAAATATGATGCGGATATGGCATTCGGCGGCGTGGCGGACGATGAAATATGCGAGGGGAATACAGTAACGGTACGCTGTTCCGACTATGGCAAAATGCCTTTTGCGGAAGATAGTCTGTCTGCAATGAAACGGTATTTTCACGGTTCCTGGGCTGCATGGGACAAGCTATACAAGAGAGAACTGTTTGACGGCATTTGCTATCCGGTAGGGGAGATCAACGAGGATGAAGCCATTGTGCTGCACCTGCTTGACCGCTGTAAAACAGTATGTTACACCAACGAAGTTTTGTATCATTATGTGAAACGTGTGGACGGCAGCAACATCACTACCGCTTCTTTTTCATTGAAAAAACTTGATTGGGTCAAGCATTGTCGGGAAAACCTTGCTTTTATCCGGCAGCATTATCCTGAACTTGAGGCAGATGCCGCTTATCGCTACCGGGGAAGCATTTTGTGGGCAATGCGGGAAATCGCATTGTCGAAAAACGGGTTTTCTCAAGAAACTACCGAACTGATTCGTCAGTTGAAAGAAAACAAAGCACTTTTTTTCATGTGGGGTTCGTGCATCGCTTTGACCTGCTGCTGCTCATCCTTCTGCTGTTTTTTCCTTTTTGTTTTTTTAAGACACTCCTGCGCATCAAACGCTATGCATGGAAGGCTGTAAGGAGAGAAAACTAATGCGCATTCAACCGCTTGTTACAATTATTATTCCGGTTTATAAGGCAGAACACTTTCTGAATGAATGTGTCGATTCCATTCTTGCGTAAAGCTATGAAAACCTTGAAGTAATTCTTGTGGATGACGGTTCTCCCGATAATTGCGGTGTGATCTGTGATCGCTATGCCGATTCAGACAAAAGAGTCCGAGTCGTTCACCAGCCTAATAAAGGTGTGGCTGCAGCAAGAAATGCAGGCCTTCCGCTTGCAAAAGGTGAGTATCTGTTCTTTGTTGATTCTGACGATTATCTTGCTGAGGGCTGTATTGAAAAACATATTTCCGTTGCACTAATGCATGATGCGGATATGGTTTGCGCTCAAAGCTGCAATGTTGATGAAAATGGACTTTTGATCAATAAGAAAACGGCAGAACAGGTTGATCCTGTCGTGATGGATGCAAACAGTGCCATGCGCTATTATGCCACCAAAATGTGGGGGCCATGGAATCGTTTGATCAAAAAAGAAGTACATGAGAATATACGATTCCCCCAATATAGGATCCACGAAGATGAGGCAATCAAGTTTTTGCTTTTGGAGCGGTGCAGAAAAGTAGTGGAAATCCCGGACATTTTATATATGTACCGGCAGCATGGCAGCAGTATTACAGCAACCGGCGATGCAGATCGCATGGATATGTTTTATAGCTGTCTGAAAAACTACCAATACCTAGAAGAAAACCATAAGGATATCTGCCGGCTTTTTTTACAATCTCTATGTGACAGCGCCTTATTGAATCTATCACTTTTGATCAGAAAGAAGGATCTTGATCGAATCACAGAAATTACTGATTTTGCAAAGCAATATTTTCTGCGCATCATGATAAGCGGCGGCGTTTCTGTTTCAAGGAAGCTTAGGTTTGTTCTCGTTGCGATTTCAAACTGGAAGAAGGAAATGTGTCTTTACGTTCGATTTTATTCCCGGCTTGAAACAATTAGAAAGGAAGCTAAATGAAAAAGGCTTGTTTTGTCATTCCTTACTTTGGAAAACTGCCTGCAACTATGCCGGCCTTTCTACGGTCCTGCAGTGAGAATCCCGATTATAGCTGGCTTCTTGTTACTGATGACCGTACAGAGTATGCGTATCCTGAAAACGTGCAGTGCAAATACTGCACTTTTTCTGATTTCGTACATCGGGTACAAGCATGTTTTGATTTTCCTATTGCGCTGAATAAGCCATATAAGATTTGTGATTTTCGGGCAGCTTTCGGCATTATTTTTGCGGAGGAATTGCAAGAGTATTGCTTTTGGGGTCACTGTGATCTCGATCAGTACTTCGGCAAAATCAGCCGATTTATCAAGGATGAGATACTGGACCAATATGATAAGATTCTTTGCCTCGGGCATTTTACGCTTTTCCGAAATACGGAATTCATCAATAACATGTATCTTAATGCAGACATAAAGAACGGGCAGGGGTACCGTCAGGCTTTTTCCGAAGAAAAGCATTGGATTTTTGATGAATGGCCCGAGGATAATACAAGCATCAACCGTATCATGAAGCAGCAAAACGTTAATACATTTTACCGGCATGATGCTTTCTGTGATCTTGTACCGTTTTGCAGCTGCTTTCAGCGTTATATTTTTGATCATACAACGGAAAAATGGATAAAAGAGAATATTCGGAATACGGTTTTCGTTTGGGATAAGGGCACACTGTACCGCTGTTATTATGATAGAGACAAAGGTCTTGTCAGAGAGGAAACACTTTATGTCCATATCAGGCAGAGAAAAATGAAAATGACTGCGTTCAGCAATAATACAGAGGTCTTTGCCATTTCCCCCAATCGGATCGTCTCCCATACAGGGAATAAAGCGGTTAATGCAGAATCTTTGCTTTTCAAATCAAAGCTGCGCAGCTTGTTTTTTCCTGATGAACTGAAACGAAGAACGGTATTGCTGTTTGCTTATTACCGCGGTGCAGTAAGGAGAGTAAAAAAGATCGTACAAACCATAAAAGGGCAAGAAGTTTGATGAAGGACAGCAAACAAAAAAAGAATATCATCATCAGTGCATTCAGCTATATTGTTACTACCGTTACGGCGATCCTGATTCCGAGATTGATCATGGTCAATCTTGGTTCGGAGGCAAACGGGCTTTTGTTGTCCATCAACCAGATTTTGGCATATTTAGGCTTGATGGAAGCAGGTGTTGGAACTGTCACGGTGCAGGCGTTGTATAAACCTGTTGCGGAAGACGACCGCAGCGGCATCAACGGCATTCTTGCCGCAACGCAAAAGTATTACTGCCGCACAGGGATGTTTTATTTGGCGGCGGTTGCGGTCCTTTCCCTTGTTTATCCGTTTTTGGTTAAAACGGAGCTTCCGAGGAGTACTGTGATCGCCGTTGCTTTATTGAGCGGCAGCGCAGGCGCACTGAATTACTTTTTTCATGGAAAGTATAGCCTTTTGCTTCAGGCGGAAGGAAAACAGTATATCGGTACTGGCATATTTATGGTCATTCATGTTTTGATGAATTTGGCCAAGGTGACCCTCCTGCTGTGTGGCCTTGATGTGATAGCGGTGCAAACTGCGTATCTGCTTGCAATTGCGCTGCAATCCTGTGCGGTCTGTCTGTACGTGCGTCGGCATTATAAATGGCTTGATATGAGATGCAAGCCGAATGAAAAAGCGATCGAGCAGAAACATTCTGTTTTGCTGCATCAAATCTGCGGCCTGATTTTCGGCAATACCGATTCCGTTCTTCTTACAGTGACATGGGGGTTAAAATATGTCAGCATTTATGCCGTCTATTCCATGATCATCAGTCAGCTTGGCACTCTTACGGGAATACCGTTATCCGGTTTTATGTATTCACTCGGACAGAAGTATCAAACTGACTTTGAACGGTTTAAAGAAGAATTTGGATTGTTTGAATTTGGAATAGTGGTTCTTACATTCCTTCTTGGCAGCGTTTGCGCCGTTATGATCGTTCCGTTTGTCAAACTCTATACTGCCGGCGTTACGGATGTTGACTATCAAAATGCGCTATATCCCGTTCTGTTTCTTGCAGTTTTTTTGCTTTCGAACATCCGGTTGCCTGCCCAAACGGCTATTACCGTTGCAGGGCATTTCAAGAATACGACAAAGCAGGCTGTTTTTGAAACGGGGATCAATATTCTTGTATCGCTTGCATTACTGAAACGGTTTGGCATTGTTGGCGTATTGATCGGGTCCGTTGCTGCATTGCTGTACAGGACGAATGATATGATCGTTTACTCTGCAAAGATGATCCATAAGCGCAGTATAAAAACAACTTATTTGCGTTTGTTGCGTAATTTTGCTTTGTTTCTTGTTTTCTGTTTCTGGGGATGGTTGGCACCGATTTCTTGCAGTTCTTTCTTCGCATTTGTGTTATGGGGAACGGCTGTTTCGGTGGTCGCAGCCGTTGTGTTTGCGGGAGTAAACGCACTGTGTGAGCGTGATACAGCCGCATCTTTTTGGTCTTCTGTTTGCAAACGCAAAAGTTCATTCTCATGATTTGCGTTATCCCACCTTCCTTTGCAAGCAGCCCTTTCATGTGTTACACTATAAAAAAACGGTAAAGGACCATTTGTGATATGAAACGATTACTGCTCCTGATGCTCGGCGCTCTGCTTTTTGCTGCGGCAGGGTGTACCGAAGATATCCCGGAGGAGCATCTTGACATCAACGATCCGCAGGAAGGCGTGTATACGAGTGCGGATCTGATCTCCTTTTTTGAAAACGGTGATGCGGATACGGTTCGCCTCGGTGCGTCCATTGACCTTGGCGATGCACTTCTTTGCCTTTCAAAAGAGAGAGGTCCCATCACGGTATACGGTGACGGAAATAGCATCACCGGCAACGGAGACTGCGTGATTCGTCTTGATGACGGCGCATCGCTTCGGCTCGATGATGTGGAGATCATTGCCGGACGTGCCGGGATCGGCTGCCTCGGCAATGCACGGCTGAGCGGAAGCATGATGATCGTAAGCGTGGCACACTGCATTTACAGTGAAGGAGATCTTGTCATCGGTGAAAAAAGTGCCCTTCGCCTTGCAAGCAATGTGGGAACGGGCATGATCGCAAAGGGCTTGACGCTTCTTAAGGAAAGCACTTTGGATGCTGTAGGTCCGCTGGGCGGTCTGAATATTCGGGGTGATGAGCTGCGCCTTGGCGAAGGCGTTACCGTCTCCGCACAAACGAAGGAAAACTACAATGCGCTTAAGTGTGAAGGCACATTGGCTCTTGAAGAAGGGGCAATGCTTTCCGTGACCAACACCGGAGAATACCACGGCGCAGAGATTCACGATCTTTCCGTGGAAGGCGTTGCAACGATCGAAGCTGTCGGTGGGGATAAAGGCGTCGGCATGTTCCTGTTTGAGCAGGAGGCGGATGTATATCTCGTAGGAAGCTGCACACCGGAGCTTCGCTTTGAGGTAGGGAATGGCAGCATCACCTTTGTTGCAGATGCATCCGATATCCCCGAACCTGAAGCGGAAGAAGCGGAAGAAACGGAAGAATTCGAAGAAACGGAAGAACCCACGGAAGAATAACTGTTTTAGGAGGGGCCATGGCAAAGCGGAAACAGACCCGAAGGATCAGCAGGCATGCAGTGCGCCGCCGGAAATTTATCGTGCGCAGGATCGTGCTTCTTTTGTTGCTGCTGGCGGTGATCGCAGGGCTGACGCTTTTGCTGATCCGTATTTTTTCCGGAGATATTGCGCCCAAGGAGCAGCCGGAAGATCCTCTTCCCACCGTGATGCCGGAAGCAACACCTGCGCCTACACCGCCGCCGCCCACATCATTGCCTGCGGGGCTTGATGTCACGCCGCAGTCTGCGGACATGCTTTCCGCCATCGGTTTTCGCGGCGAGATCATGGACAAGCGGGATGAGGTCTCATCCTACATAAGACCGGAGCCCATCAGCTTCGGATCGGGGGATGAATACACATCCCTTCGGGGCATTGGCACATACGGTGCGAACAATTACAGAAACAGCTTTACTTACGGCGTGCAGAACGTTTCCACGCAAACCCTTTCCCGTGTGTGGGATACCACCATCGGCACCCTTGATTGCGGTGAGGATGGCGTCTGGGCAGGCATCGGCTGGACGGGTATGCCCCTTATCGTGCAGTGGGATGAAACCGTAAGGCCTTTCCTTGGCGTATATGATGAGTTCAAAACAAAAGAAGGGTTTACGGAAGTCATCTATCCCGCCATGGATGGCAATATCTACTTCAAAGAGCTTTCTACGGGAAAGAATACCCGTGCGCCGCTGTATCTTGGCGTTGTCACAAAGGGTACGGCTACCCTTGATCCCCGTGGATATCCGCTTCTATATACGGGGCAGGGCATCATGAGCACCAGCGATGAAGGCACCCGGGGCGCCTGGTTCCGTGTCATTTCCCTGATCGATAATTCCGTCATTTGGGATTTCGGCGGACGCGATCCCTTCTCGCCCCGCGAATGGCAGGCTTACGATTCCTCCGCCATGGTGGATGCGGAAACGGATACGCTGATCGTTGCGGGCGAAAACGGCGTTCTCTATACGGTGAAGCTCAATACCGCATTTGACAGCATCAACGGCACGGTCAGCGTTTCGCCCGATGCGCTCACCAAGTACCGCTACAGCGCAAACGGCTACGGAAACGGCGATAATGACAGGCAGTGGGGCATTGAAAGCTCCCCTGTATTCTGGAAGAATTATGCGTTCTTTACCGATAACGGCGGTTATCTGCAGTGTGTGGATCTCAATACCATGCAGATCGTCTATGCAAAGGATGTGACCGATGACGGCGACGGCGGCCTTGTGCTGGAAGAAGACTATGAGGCAGGAACGCTGTACCTTTATACCGCAAACGCCGTTGCCACGCAGGATGGCATCAGCGGCGGTTATGGCAAGAACTATCACAGAAAAATAAACGCCCTGACGGGCGAGATCGTTTGGGAAAAGGCGTGGGATGCTTCAAGCGGCAGCAGCACCACCAATGGCGGCACGCTGTCAACGCCCCACGTGGGTCACGGTGCCATCGAGGATCTTGTGATCTATAATTCCTCCTGTATTCCCACCACGGTAAACGGGGAAGCGGTGGTCGGCGGCAGGATCGCAGCCTATGACAAAAAGACGGGGCAGGTAGTCTGGAGCCACGAGCAGGCTGCGGATTACTGGAGCTCACCGGTTGTGATCTACGACGCTGCAGAAAATGCATATTTGCTGCAGTGCGACAGGGGCGGCATCCTGACCATGCACGATGCCCGTACCGGCGAAGTGCTCACCACCATTGATCTTGGATCCCGTATCGATGCAACACCTGCCGTATTCAACAACATGCTCGTTGTCGGTACAAGGGGCACGGGCGGCAGCGGTGAAGCACAGAAGATCATCGGTATCCGTATCGGTTAATTGATGGGGAGGATCGCAAACAGCAGCACGCCGAACAGATAGGATGCGCCGTTGAACAGAAGCGAAAGCAGAAACGGTTTCTTTCTTTCGGGAAGAAGGCTGCGCAAAAGGGCTCCTTCGGAAAGGGTGACCGCAGCTTCAAGGGCAAGCACCAGAAGAAGCGGCGCTGCTTTGCCGCAAAGGATGCCGATCAAACCAAGCACCATATTGAGAAGTGGATTTGTCAAAAGATTGATGAGGAACAGCAAGTGCTGTTCCTCTTTTTTAAAACGGAAAAGGGCCGCAATGCCCCCCTCGATTAAAACTGTGAGGGCAAGCGGCACAAGATAATACAAGATCGATTGCAGAAGCTGCATCGGCATCACTTCCTGTTTTTCTTACATTTCAAAAAGACCAAAATAGCGGCAAAAACAATGATGATGCCGATCACTGCCAGAAAAACGTCATTGTTACCGTCCGATGCAACGGGCGTGGGCATAATGAGATCAAGAAACACGGGCATAAAAGCAGATTCCTTTCCTGGGGCTTACTTTTTGTTCTTTTTGATGGCACGGATAATAAAGTATGCAGCAACAGCAACGATCCCAATGCCAAAGAGGATCGGCAGCAGAGCGAAAGCAAGGATCAGCCCCGGGGCAGCAACGTCGAGCATAATGGGAAGCAGCATGGCGGTCTCCTTTCCTTATTTGCGTTTTTTCAGCGCACGGATAATGAAAAACAGCGCTGCCAGCACAACGATAACGCCGATGTAAATGGGCAGCGGAGAATAAAGCAGCATGTCGATGGCGCTTGGCTCCGCAGCGTCAAGGAAAACGGGGTACAGCATAGTGGATCCTCCTTATTGCATGGATTGTTCCTGAGGGAAAAACTCGTCTGCAGGCAAAACGGCGGCAGACTGTTTTGGACGAAGGGAGAAAAAGAGAAGAAACGCCGCAAAAAGCGTCAATGCAGCCATCATTGGCAGGGATGCTTTGTAACCGTCCGGCAGCGCATAAAGCGGTGCGCTGCCAAGGAACAACGCCAGCGTTGTCAGCCCAAAGCCAAAGCCCGCATGGCCGGGCAGCGCAGCCATGACGGCAGAAAGGGTGAGGGGCATTGCAAGGTTGAAAAGGAAAATGCCGCCATAGGTCACAGCGTTTGCAGGGAAAAAGGCCATCACCAAGCCGCCGATGCCAACGCCAAGAAGCCCTACGATGCGGTAGGGGATCCCCCTTGTGAGGATGCCGCCGAGAAACTTTCCGAAAAAGGAGGCAGTAGCACCGAGGAGCACAAACATGGCGGTACCGCTCAGCGTTTCTACCGTAAAGCCCGCAAAGGAACGGATGCCGATGGAAACAAGGCAGCACATGATCGCACCGGCGCCAATGTGATCCATCGGGGAGGGGAGACGGATCTCCTCGCAGTGCCGTGGTGCGCCGCTGCCTCCCAGCCAAATACAGCCGATGGCAGCAAGAAGCAGCAGCACCAAAAACAGCGGGGAAAGCAGGCCGCCCTTGCCGGAAAGCGTACCAAGGGCGACGCCAAGGGCACCCGGTGCCACAAAGATGCCTGCAAACAGCGCATCACCCGGGCGATGGCGGAGGGAAGTGACGGCACCGCCCACATGGAAAAGGGCATTGCCGACGCCAAGCAGCACCACGCTGACAATGGGATAGGCAAGGGAAAGCACACCCCATGCCACAAGTCCGCAGCCAAGCACGGTATAGGGACGGGCATCATCCGTGCGGTCGATGAGCGCACCGAGGGGTGCCTGCAAAGCGAATGCAAGAAAGTTATAAAGAAGGATCAGAACGGGTGCATGCTCTCCACGCAGGGCGGCGGACCAAAACGCAAAAAAGCAGGAAAGATCCACCGTAAAGTGTGCTGCGGCATGAAACGCAAGCCGTCTTTTTTCGCCGGTCATAAAGCCTCCTTCACTGACAGTATCTATTTCAATAAACGTACGGTGAGATAAAACGGTTCCGGGAAATGTACTTTCGTGTATTATACCATACGCAATGTGAAAAGTATTTGAAATCAAAAGAAATCGTTGGCGTTTTTGCTGCCGATGCGGTAACATGTACACAGGAAACAAACGGCAGAATACTATCCTTACAATCGGTTTCCCGAAACGGAGGAAGGCTTTTTGAAGAAATCAATGCGGATCCTTTGCCTTGTGCTGGCTGGAATATTTGTTGCATCCCTTCTCATTACCATCGTGATGAGCTTCACCATGATCTGATCGTCCAAAGAGGGAGTATCAAATGAAGAAAAAAACATATCCCCCTTGCAACGCCGCATATGTCGGCAGAGGGGTACGAGCTTGCGTACATCCGGGATGCGTTTGAGAAAAACTGGATCGCACCGCTCGGGGAAAATGTAAATGAATTTGAAGCGGCACTTTGCGGCTTTACGGGTGCTCCCCATGCGGTGGCGCTTTCTTCCGGGACCGCTGCGCTGCATCTTGCGCTGCTGCTTCTCGGTGTAGGGGCAGGGGATACGGTCTTTTGTCAGGATCTGACCTTTGCGGCAACGGCAAACCCCATCGTATACTGCGGCGCAAAGCCTGTTTTTATCGATTCGGAAGAAGACAGCTGGAATATGTCTCCCGCTGCGCTGGAACGTGCGTTTCATGAATATGGCGTGCCGAAGGCTGTGATCGTTGTGCACCTTTACGGCAACCCTGCAAAGATGGAAGAACTGCTTTCCCTTTGCACACGCTACGGCACCGTTCTGATCGAGGATGCAGCAGAAGCGCTTGGCAGCGTATACCGGGGCATTCCCTGCGGTGCGCTGTGCCGCTTCGGTGTGCTTTCCTTCAACGGAAATAAGATCATTACCACATCGGGCGGCGGTGCACTGCTTTGCGGTGACGGGGAAGAGGCAAAGCATGCGCTGAAGCTTGCCACGCAGGCAAGGGAGCCCTTTCCCTGGTATGAACATGAGGAGATCGGCTATAACTACCGTCTCAGCAATATTGCAGCCGGCATCGGCCGTGGGCAGATGCGTGTGCTTGCCGACCGTGTGGAGCGGAAACGGGAGATCTATGAATTGTACCGACAGCTGCTGCAGGATGTGCCCGTTTTGATGCAGCAGGAGCTTCCGGATGCGGTTTCCAACAGATGGCTGACAGCACTGCTTCTTCCGAAAGGCGGTCCTGCGCCCGATGAAGCCATTGCCGCTTTGCGCAAGGCGGATATTGAAGCAAGGCACATGTGGAAACCCATGCATATGCAGCCTGTCTTTGCAAACGCTCCCTTTGTCGGCGCAGAGGAAAGCGCCGTCAGCGAAATGCTGTTTTCCCGCGGCATATGCCTGCCCGGCGATACAAAACTGACGAATGATGATATCGGCCGGGTGGCTGAAACGTTAAAAAGCGTGTTTTAACAAGCGCTCATAAAAAACAAGAGCCCGAAACATCCGTTTCGGGCTCTTGCTGTTGCTGAAAGGTGTCTTATTCCTGCTGTCCGGGGGCAAAATCGCGGAGATACTGCCGCACGGAACGGGTCATCTCTCTTGAAAAGTCGGAATTGTATTTGCGCTTGCAGAAGGCATGGATCCAGCCGTCATATGATTCCTCCGTGCAGTTTTTCACAAGCATGTCATGAAGCTCCTGTTCACCCAGCTGCCTGTATGTGTTTTCATGCACGATGTATTCCATTTTGCAGCGGGGGCGCTTTTCACGCTGCTTCTGCTGCGGGGTAGGGTAACCGAAAACCAGCATTGCGGCAGGAAAACGTATTTGGGAAGGTTGAGCACTTTGCGGTGGATCTCCGCATTTTCCATCACATCACCGATATAGCATGAACCAATGCCGTAGGATTCTGCAGCCACCACCGCATTCTGTGCGGCGATGAGCGCATCGTCAACCGCAAGCATCAGATCACCCTCGCCGGGCAGCCGGGGCTCACAGCCCGCAAAACGGTATGCGGTATACCATTTCAGGCAGTCTGCCAAAAAGATGAGTACCAGCTTCGCATCTGCAATAAAGGGTTGGTGATCGCAGCTTTCGCTGAGGGAGCGCTTCAGCTCCTCATCCGTAATGCGCAGAATGGTATAAAGCTGCTGATTGCCGGCGGTGGGGGCCATGGCGGCAGCGGTCAGGATCTCCTGCACGATTTCCTCATCTATTTCTCTGTCTTCATATACACGCACGGATTTTCGCATATACAGTTGCTCGATCGTTTTGTTCACGGCAGTACCTCCGTTCGGATGTGTTTTTTATGGTATGACAGCATATCGATCAGCACAAATTATAGCATCCTTTTATGTGCAAAACAATCATACCGCTGAAAGAGTGCGTGTATTGAAGGGGGAAACTGCGATGCAAAAAGTGAAAACATCCATTGAAATATATTATATATAATTTGCCTAAAAGCATGTTGACACGCTTCGGCTGCGGCGTTATACTACAGAAAAATTGATCCGGCTGCCGGAAGAAAGGAGAAAACACCATGTTCAATACTCGTGCAAATGTGCAGCATGTTTCGTTCAACTCCTTTTTCGGCTTTACCAAGGTCCGCTTTGCGGGCCGTTTGGTCGTGGAAAAAATGCCGGTTGATGCAGCATAGTCAGCATACATTTGCGTATTGCGGCTCTGCCTCTAAGGCAGGGCCGTTTTTATTTTGTAAAACGCGTTTTACCACGTTTTAATACATTCAAAAGATTTCTGAAGGAGAAAAAACAATGAAAAAGGTACTTGCAATGATCCTTGCGGCAATGATGCTCGTTGCCATGACTGCCTGCGGCAATGCCGCCGGAAACGAAGCGGAAGACGGCACTTATTCCGTCGGTATCGTCCAGCTGATGGAGCATGTGGCTCTTGATAAGGCGACTCAGGGCTTCCGGGATGCGCTGACTGAGAAGCTTGGCGACAAGATCACCTTTGATGTACAGCTTGCAGGCGGCGAAGCCACCAACTGCACCCCCATCGTCACCAAGTTCATCAATGACGGCGTAGACCTCATCATGGCCAACGCCACTCCCGCTGTCATCGCTGCAAAAGAAGCTACTTCCACCATCCCGATCGTCGGCACCTCTGTTACCGATTATGTTGCGGCGGAAGCTGCCATTGTAGAATCCAACGAAAAGCCCGGCGGCAACGTCACCGGCTATTCCGACCTCAGCGATATCGCTGCCCATGTGGAGCTGACCAAGAAGCTTTGCCCCGATGCAAAGACCGTTGCCATCCTTTACTGCTCCGCAGAGCCCAACTCCGTCATTCAGGGCAATCAGGCTGAAGAACTGTATGCTGCTGCCGGTCTTACTACCGTTACTTTGACCGCCAGCGACATCACCACCCTTTCCGGCGTTGTGACCTCCGCCTGTGAGCAGGCCGATGTCATCTACATCCCCACCGATAACCTCTTCGCCGAAAACATGGAAGCTGTGAAGAACATCGCTGTTCCTGCCAAGGTGCCCGTGATCACCGGTGAAGGCGGCATGGTGGAGACCGGCGGCACCGCATCCGTTGCCATCGATTACTACACCCTTGGCTACCGTGCAGGCGAAATGGCCTACTCCATCCTTGCAGAGGGCGCCGATCCTGCCACCACCCCCATCGGCTTCATGACCGCTGATGATATGGAACTTGTCATCAATCAGGAAAATGCGGACGCCATGGGTCTTGTGATCCCCGAAGATCTGCAGTAAGCAAAAACAGGATACTTGATGCTGCCGCAGCAGGCGATCGCCTGCTGCGGCATACGCATCAAAACGGAAAAAGCAAAACAAAGCAAATGCCGCACCGCTGCGGCAGAACGGAGAAGTTGTTATGGATCTGATTTCCTCGATGCTGCGCATGATGCCCGATGCGGTGGCGCAGGGCCTCATTTGGGGCATTATGGCACTTGGCGTGTACATCACCTACAAAGTGCTTGATTATTCCGACCTGACGGTGGACGGCTCCATCTGTACAGGCGGTGCGGTCGCCGCCCTTTTGATCCTCAACGGTGTGCCGATGGCCGTTGCCATCCTTGCCGCATTCGTTGCAGGTGCACTTGCAGGCCTCATCACGGCGCTGCTTCATACCAAAATGGGAATTCCGCCTATCCTTTCCGGCATTCTGACGCAGCTTGCACTTTACTCCATTAACCTTCGCATCATGGGAAAAGCCATGCTGGCTGTAAGCGTTGACAAGTTTCCGCTTCTTGTCAGCGTGCGTGATCAGGGCGCATCCTGCCTTGTGGGCGCTGCTTTTGTGGTGGTGATCATTGCGCTTCTTTACTGGTTCTTCGGTACGGAGCTCGGCTGTGCCATCCGTGCAACAGGCGCCAACCCCAACATGAGCCGTGCGCAGGGCATCAACGACAATACCATGAAACTCTTCGGCCTCGTGCTCGGAAACGGCCTTGTGGGCATCAGCGGTGCGCTGTATACCCAGTATCTTGGCAGCGTGACCGTCAACATGGGCCGCGGTGCCATCGTCATCGGCCTTGCGGCGGTGATCATCGGCGATGTGCTCTTCGGAAAGATCTTCCGCAATTTCTCCCTCAAGCTGTTGAGTGTTGTACTCGGTGCGATCATCTACTATATGGTCACGGCTTTTGTCATTCAGCTTGGTCTTAATACCGATGACCTCAAGCTCTTCAGCGCAGCGTTTGTGACCGTTGCCCTCTTCCTGCCTTACTGGAAAGACAGACACCATAAAGAAAAACACCGCAAAAAAATGATGCAGGAAGGAGGAAAAGCCGATGCTTAAAGTCGAAAACATCCGCAAAACATTCAACCCGGGCACCATCAATGAGAAGACTGCCCTAAGCGGCGTTTCCTTCCATCTTCGTGAAGGCGAATCCGTTTCCGTTATCGGCGGCAACGGCGCCGGCAAGTCCACCCTCCTGAATGCGGTGGCGGGAACGCTTACCGTGGATTCCGGCTCTGTCAATCTCGGCGGGCTCAATATCACCCATCTGCCGGAGCATAAGCGTGCCAAGTACATCGGCCGTGTATTTCAGGACCCCATGATGGGCACCGCTGCCACCATGCAGATCGAAGAAAACCTTGCCCTTGCGCTTCGCCGCGGGCAGCACAGGACCTTCCGTGCAGGCATCACCAAGGCGGAACGGGACATGTTCCGTGATATGCTCAAGATCCTTGACCTTGGCCTTGAAGACCGCCTTACCGCAAAGGTGGGTCTGCTTTCGGGCGGCCAGCGCCAGGCGCTGACGCTCCTGATGGCAAGCCTTGTTAAGCCGAAACTTCTCCTTCTTGACGAGCATACCGCAGCGCTCGACCCGAAAACCGCCGCAAAGGTCATGGAAGTGACCCGGCGCATCGTGAACCGTGACCAATTGACGACCCTGATGATCACCCATAACATGCGTGATGCCATTGAATACGGTGACAGGCTGTTCATGATGTATGAAGGCCGCATCGTGATCGATATCGCAGGCGAAGAAAAACAGAAGCTGACCGTGCCGGATCTTCTTGAACTGTTCAGCAAGGTGAGCGGCAGCACCGAAGCCAACGATAAACTGCTCATGTCCTGACAAAACAACATAAAAAAGACCGCATCTGCGGTCTTTTTTGCTGTTTTTTATCATGCGGTGGGGGAGGCGGCATCATAAATGCTGTCGAACAGCGCTGTGATTTCGGCGGCAGCTTCGCTGTAGTTTTCGGGCCACTTCATGAAGCCCTTCGCCTTGATGCTGCTGCCGTTGTCCATGTATATTGTCAGGCGGAAAGACCTGCCGTCCATCGCACTTTTGCTTGCTTTGTCAAACCCGTTCCAGCGCCCCATTTCGTATTTTTCCGCAATGGCGTAAAGCTGTTCCATCAGGGCGGTATCCGTTGCCGCAGTGAGCGCATCTTCTTCCGCCATGCCGTCTTTTTGGATGGTGACGGTGGTAACGCCTGCTTCCGTAATAGCCTGATAGGAAAAACCGCTGTTCATCACGGAACCCGTTTCCGAAAAGGAAAAGGAAGTAAAGGGAGCAAGCTCAGTATTCTTGCAGCCGCTTATCAGGAACAGGGCGGAAATACAAAGTGCCAGAGATAGAAATTTTGTCATAGCGGCTTCTCCTTTATATCGGTATGATATGGAACAGCCGGTGCTGTCAGGCTGTCCTTTACAGTATCATAGCATACGGGAATGAGAATGAAAACACCGGAATCGGACGACCCTGTATGCAAAAAGGGTGAAAAATGCGGTAAAATAAGATCATAGAAAAAATCCCCCTGCGTCAGGGGTTGCTCGTGACGCTGCGTGATGTTGTATGCTGACACCGTAAGGAGGTGAAAACCATGTCCCATTACACGACAGGAGAGATCGCAAAGCTTTGCGGTGTCACGGTACGCACCGTGCAGTACTATGATACACGTTTGCTGCTCATCCCCAGCGAGCTGACGGAAGGCGGAAGGCGTCTTTATACGGAAGAAGATGTAAAGAGGCTCAGGACCATCTGCTTCCTGCGGGAAGCAGGGCTGTCCATCAATACCATTTCTTCTCTTTTGCAGGAGGAAGATCCGGGCAGCGTGATCGGCATACTGATCGACCGGCAAAAGGTACAGCTGCAGCATGAGATCAGCGAAAAGGAAGGGCAGCTTGCACGGCTCGATGCACTGGAACAGGCGGTGAAAGCAACTGTGAATTTCTCCGTTGAAACCATTGGGGATATGGTGCACGTTATGGCAGACAAAAAGAAAATGAATCGGTTTTATATGAAACTTGTTGTGATCGCCCTTCCGCTTGAACTTGCGGAGATCGCGGCGCTCATCGCCGCAATCAAAACGGGTCATTGGTGGATCTTTGCGATTTGGTTTGCTTTGATGATCCCCATAACGGCGCTGTTCGTCCGTTACTATTACAGGCGTGTGAAGTACATCTGTGCGCAATGTCATGAAACCTTCCGCCCGTCATATAAGGAGTTTTTCTTTGCGAACCATACCCTGCGCACCCGCAAACTCACCTGCACCTGCTGCGGTCACAAAGGCTTTGCGGTGGAAACGCTGAGTGAGGAGTAAAGGGAAAAGAAAAAAAGGATGCGTTCAAAAAAGCGGCATGATTCGGGTCATGCCGCTTTTTCGTTCATAACGCCGGACGTATTTCGTTTCAGGAATAATCGCCTTTGGTGAGCGCTTTAGAGTTGTTTTCGAGCGCATCCACCCACCGGCTGCCCCTTTTGTCATGGCTCTTTTTTTACTTTTGAATTTTGATCAAAAGCAGCTTTCCCTGTTTGACCGATACGGTCGCCGTTTCACCGGGCAGCACTTCGTTGCTTATGCCGTACTGATACTCACAGGTGATCTCGCCGTCATGAAGCGGATACTTTGCGCCGGTAACGGTGATGCCTTTTGCACAGCCTGTGATGTTCAGAAGCGAAAAGAACGCATACCGGTCACAGATGGATACGGGTTTATCCGATACGATCTCCATTTCGGAATAGTCGTCTGTGATGCTGCCTTTCTTACCAAGGGAGTCGAGGTACAGAAGGATCGACACATTGCCGAGGGTATGGTCAAGCCTTGCCCCGACAACGCCGATCAAAAGAAAAGTATCAAACCCTCTTTTAACGGCTTCCTTGACGGCAAAGACGGTGTCGGTATCATCCTTTTCACAGGGGAGCACGATGGTCTCCACATCAAGGTGCGGATTTTCGTGGGAATCGAAATCACCGACGATCAACCCCGGCTTCACTTGCAGCCGACCCAAATGCTTCAGACCGCTGTCGCAGAAAACCACATAGTCATCCGCACACAGCTTTTCACGGATGAAATCATAATTGTTGATGTCCGCACCGCCCACGATGACACAGCGTTTCATTTTCCTCATCTCATTTCCTGTCTTTTCTTTTTATTTTGCTGACTGCAGCACACAGTGCGATCGTAATAAGCATATCGGGCAGGGTGTTTCCGACGACGATATCCACCTGCATCAGCAGCCTGTAAACCACAAAACCCACAAGCCAGATCATCAGGTTGCACATGTTGAAGGCACTTGCTTCCGTATTCTGCTTCAGAATAAAGAAGTCAGCGATCTCTATGGCGATCATCGGTGCGAACACAGATCCGATAAAATACAGGAAATCCGTAATATCGGCGAGGGGCAGAAAGATCGCACCGACCGTACCGATCACTGTCACGGCAACGGCGACCCACTTTCCGTTGATCTTGACTGACAGCGATTCGCTGGAAATACCGGCGGAATATGCATCAAGGAAAGTCGTTGTAACGGTAGAGAATATCACGGTCAGAAGTCCCGCAATGCCAAGTCCGGCTTTTACCATGATCCGGGCAATATCGGATTCGCCGGTAAAGATGGCAGCACCCATACCGATCATATACATCCAGCAGCTGACCAAGCCGTATGTAAGAGCGCTGACCGCCGTCGCCTTGACGGGCTTTTTGGCTTCTCTGGTATAGTCGCTGATCAGCGGCAGCCAGGAAAGGGGCATGGCAACGGAAAGCTCCACAGCGGCGCCGAATGTCATGCCATCACCGCCGGTATGCAAGGCACTGCCGTTGCCGAAGATCACAAAACTGAGGATGACCGTCAGGACAAACAAAGCGCCCATTGCAGCGGTGTTGACTTTGCCGAGGTTCCTGATGCCGATCAGGATCCAAAGGATGATGAGCGCACCGATCACGACGCACCAGATCCAGCTGCCGATATCCAAAATACCGTTGACTGCCAAAGCACCGTCATAGATCATGATGCCGGTCCAGCCGACAAGCTGAATGATGTTCAGCAAGGAGAAAAGCATAGCTCCCTTGCTGCCGAAGCTCATCTTTGCTGTTTCCATTGCGCTTTTGCTCACCTTGCCGCCGATCAGACCGGCAAGGAAAAGCATCGCACAACCGATGATGTGACCGATCAATATTGCAAGCAAGCCCTTTGAAAAGCCGAGAGGGGCAAAATATGTGCCGGTCAGGATCTCGGCGATGGAGACAGCGGCGCCAAACCAAATCAAGCCGTTTTCAAATACAGAGGTGCGTTTTTCTTCCATTTTACCGTACCTCCTTTGCGTATTCACCCTGCAGGTCAAAAGCATGATACATCGGACCGGAACCCTTCCCCAAATCGAGCATTGCCGCCAAAGCGCCGGAGATATAGCTCTTTGCTCTCCGAACAGATTCGGCGAGAGAAAAACCCTTGGCAAGATTGGCTGCGATGGCACTTGAAAGCGTACAGCCTGTGCCATGGGTGTTGGGATTGTCAATGCGCTTGCCCTCAAACCAAACCGGTTCTCCGTTTGCGTAAAGAAGGTCGTTTGCATCGTTGACGCTGTGACCGCCCTTGAGCAAAACGGCACAATGATAGCTGTCTCCGATCTGCTTTGCAGCGGCGATCATATCCTCTTTCGTTTCAATGGGCATACCGGAGAGGATCTGCGCTTCCGGAATGTTTGGCGTCACAAGGGTTGCAAGGGGCAGCAATTCTTCGATAAGGGTCTGTACTGCGCCGTTTTTCATCAGCGCTGAACCGCTTGTTGCCACCATCACGGGGTCAATGACCACATTCTTTGCACCGTAGAAGCGGAGCCTCTCTGCGATCACACGGATCAGCTCGCAGGATGCTGCCATACCGATTTTGACGGCATCGGGATCAATGTCCTCGAATACCGCATCGATCTGTTGCTTCAAAAAATCCGGTGTTGATTCCTGAATTGCTCTTACGCCGGTCGTGTTCTGTGCCGTCAGCGCTGTCACTGCGCTCATGGCATAAACACCATTCATGGTCATTGTTTTCAAATCTGCCTGAATGCCGGCGCCTCCACTGCAGTCGCTTCCTGCAATGGTCAATGCTGTTTTCTTTTTCATCGTGTTGCTCCTTTCTTTTTTCAGCATTGTTTTCTATAGCGGCATAAGGTGGTGCCCCCAATCTGCCGCTTGAAGCTGTCGGCGAATTTATGCCGAAGCAAACTTCCAAAAAGGTGTCAGATCAAAATAGTCCCGGAGGTAAATATCGGTAAGATACTGCAGTTCCTCTTGTCTGCTTTCGTGCGGATCGTATACACCGACAACCGCAAAGCCATCCTGTTTTGCCGTGTAAGCAGCATGGTAAGAATCTTCGATCACAGCCGTGGTGCTGCGATCCGTTTTAAGATGCGCCATTGCGCTGCGGAAGATCTCAGGGCTGTCCTTTCCGCTTCCAACTTCGGTACAGGTGAAGATCCCGGAGAAGAAGTGCCGCATCCCCGAGCGCTGCAATGCCGCCTCTGCCTGATAGCGCTCGGTTGCAGTTGCAATGCACATCCCGATATTCCTGCGCTGCAGTTCCTCCAGAAAGGCGGCCACGCCCGGTTTCGGTTCGACCGTATGAAAAAAGAAGCCTTCCACGGTGCGGTTGATCCCATTCATGATGTCTTCTGTAGAAAGTGGGAGATGATACTTTGCCTGAAGGTATTCGGCAGACTGCAATAAGCTCATGGGCTTTAAAAGCGTCTGCAGTTCGGCTTCCGGTTCCTTTCCGACGGAACGAAGAAATTCTTTGCCGGCGGTATCCCACACGAACATGGAATCAAACAGCGTCCCGTCAAAGTCGAAAATAACGCCCTTCAGCATAGACCGAGTTCCTGCGCTCTTGCCTTCAGTTCTGCCGCTGCGGCCTCGGGATCCTTCGCTTTCATGATGGCGGAGACCACACAGATGCCGGCAATGGGGATCCCCGCAAGAATATCGATGTTATCCTTGTTGAGACCGCCAATGGCACCGACGGGGATCGGTACGGCATGGCAAATATCACGGAGCGTATCGGTGGAGGTCAAAACCGTCTTTACCTTTGTGGTGGTGGGATAAATTGCGCCGACACCGAGATAGTCGGCGCCTTGTTCGTACGCTTCCTTTGCCCGGGGAACGGTTTTTGCCGTTGCACCGACGATCTTATCATCACCCATCAGCCTTCTTGCGGTCGAAACAGGCATGTCGGCAGCGCCTACATGAACGCCCTCCGCATCGATGGCGAGCGCCACATCCACACGGTCATCGATGATCAGCGGTACACGGTATCGCTTTGCAACGGCGTGCACCTTCTCGGCAAGCCGGATATACTCCCGGGTGCTCTTGTCCTTTTCCCGAAGCTGAAGGAGGGTCGCACCGCCCTTGAGCGCCTGTTCCACCCGGAAAAGGAACTCTTCCTCCGTGCAGCCGGTGCTGTCCGTGATGAAATATAAACCGGGATCAAAGTCTTTCATGTTCGTCTCCTTATACATATACGTAGTCATTCAAAACCGGCTGCAAGCCTTCGCCGGACATATCCTTGTACATGGCTTCAAAGCTGCGGTCATCATCGATCTCAAACTGTTCATCGCCTTTGGCGGCATCATCTTCCTTGCCGGTGTATTTGCTTTCATGGTCGCCGATGCCGGTGGAAACGCCTGCCGAAACCTTTGTCGCAGCGATCTTTACGATGCCGTTGCGAAACGCTGCACTTTCACGGGAGGATACCGTGATGCCCACAAAGGGCAGGAAGATGCGGTAGGCGCAGAGGATCTGGCACAGCTGCTTTTCGCCCACATCAAGAGGGTTGATCTTATCGTTGTTGATGATCGGTCGAAGTCTCGGACAGGACAGGGACATTTCCGCATGGGGATACTTGCGCTGCAGGTAATACACATGAAGTGCGCTTGCCAAAGCATCCTTCCTGAAGTCAGACAGACCGAGAAGTGCAGAAAAGGCGACGCCGCGCATGCCGCCCCGGAGCGCCCGTTCCTGTGCGTCAAAACGGTAGGGCCATACTCGCTTATGCCCGAACAGATGGAGCGTTTCGTATTTGTCTGCATCGTAGGTCTCCTGAAACACGGTAACATAATCGGCGCCACACTCGTGGAGGTATTTGTATTCATCGGTGTTCACAGGATAGATTTCCAAACCCACCATGCGGAAATACTTTCTTGCCAGCTTACATGCTTCACCGATGTATGCTACATCGCTCTTGGCACGGCTCTCACCGGTCAGGATCAGGATCTCCTCCATGCCGGAATCGGCAATGACCTGCATTTCATGCTCGATCTCCGCCATGTTCAGCTTCATGCGGTTGATGTGGTTATAGCAGTTGAAACCGCAGTACACGCAGTAATTCTCGCAGTAATTGGCAATGTACAGAGGGGTAAACAAGTAAACGGTGTTGCCGAAATGCTTGCTTGTCTCCATACGGGCTTTCTGCGCCATTTGCTCAAGGAAAGGCTCTGCGGCAGGGGATAGAAGCGCCTTGAGATCCTCAATGGAACAAGTACTGTGATCAAGGGCCGTACGGACATCACGGGCGGTATAGGCGGAAGGATCAAAAGAATTCATCTGCGACAGCACCTGCCGACAGACGTCGGATTCGATGATCTCCATGCCCGGCAGGTATTCCATATGATCTTTGCGGCTGGATGGGTCTGATTCGAGCTTGTGTTTTTTCTCCAGAGCCTCCGGCGAGAGATGTCCGGAATCGACAAAAAATCGGTTTTCCATGGGTATTCTCCTCAATCACGCAGGAAGCCGGTCAGCGGATCGGAAGCGGAAGCACCGCGGGTCAGCACACGGCCAAGGCCGGAAAGATATGCTTTTCTTCCCGCTTCGATCGCCTGCCGGAAAGCGGATGCCATCAGCGGCAGATCACCGGCGGTCGCAAGGGCGGTATTTGCCATAATGGCTGCCGCACCCATTTCCATGGCTTCACAAGCCTGAGAGGGCCTGCCGATACCGGCATCCACAATGATGGGCAGGTCGATCTCATCGATCAGGATTTGAATGAACTCACGGGTTGCGAGCCCCTTGTTGGAGCCGATGGGGGAGGCCAAAGGCATAATGGTAGCGGCACCGGCGCTGACCATGTCACGGGCTGCGTTCAGGTCGGGATACATATAGGGCATGACCACAAAACCCTCGTTTGCAAGTATTTCGGTGGCTTTGACGGTTTCCTGATTGTCGGGGAGAAGATACTTGCTGTCACGCATGATCTCCACCTTCACGAAATTACCGCAGCCAAGTTCTCTTGCAAGGCGGGCAATGCGGACGGCTTCCTCCGCATTTCTCGCCCCGGAGGTGTTGGGCAGCAGGGTGATGCCTTCGGGAATGTAGTCCAGAATGTTTTCATGCTCCTTGGTGTTGGCACGGCGAACCGCAAGGGTGATGATCTCCGCACCGGCATCCTTGATCGCTGCGTCAATGAGCTTCATGGAATACTTGCCGGAGCCGAGAATAAAACGGGAATTGAATTCGTGACCGCCAATGACGAGCTTATCGTTGTGAATCATCATAAATCCTTCTTTCTTATACTTCATATTCGCCTGCAAGAATGCGCAGGACGGTGTGTGCCTGATGTGCGGCGCAAAGCATAACACGAGGAGCCAGCAGACCGATGGCGCTTGCCGCATCGCTGACTTCATCGCCGCACAGGTAAAACCGTTTCGTAACTTTTCTTGTCCTGATGGTGTTCGGGGTGTCCATTCCTGCCATGCCGGAGGCTGCAACCAAATAACGGTCGGGTAATTGTTCCAAAACTCCGTTTGCAAGCATTGCCTTAGCCTCTGCACTGTCGAAGGCTTCGCAGACAATATCCGCATCTTTCAGGAGACTAACCATATTTTCTCCGGTGATCTTTTCCGTCACAGCCTTGATTTCCGTATACGGAGCGATCTCCAACAGGTTTTCAGCAAGCGCCTCCGCCTTATAGCGGCCGATTTGATCTGCCTTGTATTGCTGACGGTGCAGGTTGGTAATGTCCACACGGTCAAAATCAATTAGAATCAGCCTGCCGATACCGGCCCTTGCCAATGCAACGGCGATGTTCGATCCTAAGCCGCCAAGGCCGCAAATCGCAACAGTTGCGGAAGAAAACCGTTTGTGAAGGGCTGATCCGTGGCGGGTGATCAAGGCGTCCGTCCATTCTTTTTTAGATGGGATCACTTAACCACCTCCCACAAAGCTGACGATCTCCAGACTGTCGCCATCTTCAAGAACGGTAACATCATACCGGGACTTAAATACGATGTTGCCGTTGCGCTCTACTGCGATCCGTTTGGGATCGTAGTCCGTTGTCTTTAGATATGCCGCTACCGTTTTTCCTGCAATATCCAGCTCTGTTCCGTTTACTTTTACCATGAATGCACCTCCTGAAATAAAAAACGGGAAATCTTCGATTTGGAAGATTCCCGTGATGTTCACAAAAGTCCCTACGTTGGCATTATCCAAATCAGGTATATGGGTCGAAGGTCACACCTTCCTCTCAGCCTGCAAACACAAGCTCCCCGCATATGAAATTGTGCAAAAAAACAGGAGACCACCCCTTGGGATGCCTCCTGTAAAAAATCCGAAAAGATGACTTCCTACGGCGGCATTATCCGCATCAGGTTATAGGGTCGAAGTTTGGTTACTTCCTCTCAGCCTGCAAACACAAGCTCCCCTGTATTTCTTTCGCTTAACAGTATACAGCCGATTTCATGAAAAAACAACGGCTTTTTTAAACATAAAAAATTCGCCGGGAATCGTGCAATAGTTACTGAAAAAGGCGATGCCTGGTTGTGAAACCAAGTATCGCCGCATTTTTTTGTCATCTCCTGCAGAGCAGTTACTCTGCGCACATACTGTCTTACTTGAACACTGCGAAAAGTGGGATGGTTTTATTGTTGATGCTCAATTCAGAAAGTAATGGAAAGAGTGTCGCTGTCTGCGATGGTATCCCAACTTTCGGTTTCAAAAATATGGAATGCAAGCTCAATGCTTTCGATTTGTGTGATGGCATTATCTTCAAGGTCGGAAGACATAAAGGTAATGGCATCAACAGCATGCTTTTTTGCTACAATGTCCGAAGAAAATAGCGGATCGATCATGAAGCCGTTTATTGAGACATCACGGGCCTGCACGGTAACGTTGTCATCGCTGTTGTTTTCGATGTAAACGATAACGCCGGGTCCAAAGATAGAATCGTCTTCGGAAAGCCCCTTAATTACGATTTTAATACCATTTTCATCGTAAGCAACATCGCCGCTGTCATCAAAGACATACTCAAAACCTTCTGTGGCCGTTGTATGAATTGTAAAAAGCTGTGTATCCAAATAAGTTTCCCAATCTTCGGATGTATAAATATGGAAAGAAAACTCCATGTCTGCGATTACGTCAATGCTTGTGCGGTCGGCGTTGTTGTTGACACACTACTGGGAGGGGTCAATTCTTCTTCCGGAAGGCTTCCGCATGCCGTAAAAGATACGACAAGCACCAGAACAAGGGCTGTCAACAGCGGTTTTTTCATTTTCTTAAACTCCTTTGTAAAAATTATAATGGGGTCAGACAGGTAAATACAATAATTTGCACCTATATAAGTGCAAATAAAGCTTACCATTTGCATAGAATTGAGTCAAGGAAAATGTTCCGAAACAGGTGCAACGGTAGGTTCGAATGAATAAAGCAATTGAGAAAAAGGTTGGAGAAAACATCAGGGCTTTGCGTGAACAAAGAAAGATGACGCAGGATCTTCTTGCGGCAAAAATGCAGCTTCAGGGATGTGAAATCACCAGGAGTGCGATTGCAAAGATCGAGGTTGGACAACGGCATCTTTATCCCGATGAGGTCATTTTGATCAAAAAAATATTGAATGCCAGTTATGATGATATTTTCAAAGGAAACTGATCCCTTCGTTCTGCTTGTTTGATGGGATCAGTTTTACTTTGCCATTGCATCCGCTGTGCCACAGCACAAACCGCAAAAAGTTGGCAGCGAAAGCAAGCCGTTGCGAGGGCGTTTACAACCGAGCAGGCGAGCCGAGCGTGACTTTTTGCGGAAAAGGAGCTGCAACAGAATGAGTGAGAAGTGACTTAAAAAAGTCGCTGCGAACGATATACCGTCCGCAGCGACAAGGAGCGACTGGAGGGATATCTTCGGCTCATATCAGCCATGCGTGCTTGCGCTCCGCACTGCGCACTTGGGCTTATTCGCCGAAGCCGGCTGCTAAAAACGCTGCACGGCAGCGTTTTTTCCTCGCATACGCTCGGACGCAGCTTCAAATCCCTTCATTGTGTATGACCAAATAAAAAACACCCCCGTGAGGTAGCTCGTAATAAGACAGGTTTATAAAGGTTTGATTGAACAGCGTGGCGTAAAGTCACGCTGTTCTTCTTTCTGCTGCGTGATTAACCATTTCTGCAATAATGCTTTCGGACAGAAAACCGATACAGGCGAGGCTGATCCGTACATCCTGCACCCTATGTCCGCTGCTTTTGTCAGGAGCACAAACATATACCTTATTCACAAGATCATGCAGGACTGCCGGTGTCAGTTCCGTCAGCTTTGGGTATTTCTTTGCTCTGCGGATGAACTGCTCGATGCTGTCCGCGTCTTCCTCCTGCTTCGCGATCTCTTGTTCCAAAAGCTGCATCTTTTCCGTCAGTTCTGTTTGCTCCTTTTCGTAATCAGCAGACAGCTTTTGAAAGCGGCTGTCATTGATCTTGCCCGAAATATTGTCCTCATAAATCCGCTTGAACAGTCGGTCAAGTTCCTCGATCCTGCGCTGTGCCTGTGTGAGCTGTCTGCGTTTTGCAGCCAGCTCTTTTTTGAATTCTTCTTTGCGCTTAGCACCGAGCTTTTCACGGAACAAGTCTTCGCAATCGGATATGTACCAAAGAAGGATTTGCAGGAATTTCAGTACGCCCTTTTCCAATACCATTGCTCGGATAAAGTGTGTTCCGCATACATCTTTACCCTTTTTCCGAGAGGTGGAACAGACAAAATGATCCTGGCGTTCCTCAAAGTATTGCGTGGTGCAGTAGTACAGCTTTTCTCCGCAATCGGCACAGTAGGCAACACCGGAAAATAAATTGCTCTTACCCGTTTTAGCCGGTCTGCGCTTGTTGCGGCGAAGCTCCTGTACCCGTTCGAAAGTTTCTTCATCTACAATGGCTTCGTGCGTGTTGCGGAAGATTTTCCATTGCTCCGGAGGATTCTCAATGGTCTTTTTGATCTTGTAGGACTGTCGGTGCGTTTTGAAGTTTACAGTATGTCCGCAATACTCCATCCGTTCCAGAATGCCCGATACTGTGCTGCCGTTCCATCCATAGGGATTGTCGGGCAAAGCACAGCGCACTTTCCGTTTCTGCTTGTCCTGATAGACAGTAGGTGTCAGTACCTTTTCCTCTTTAAGTATACGGGCGATCTGTGTAGGACCGTTGCCGTCCATGCAGAGGGCAAATATCCACTTGACCACTTGTGCGGCTTCTTCATCTACGATCCATTGCTCGGAATTATCTGCGTCTTTCATATATCCATAGGGCGGTATGGTGGTCAGATGCTCACCGGATTCGCCTTTCAGCTTCAAGGATGCCCGTACCTTTTTGCTACCATCTTTAACATAAAATTCGTTTATGATATTCAAAAATGGAGCAAACTCGTTGTCACTCTGGTTGGAACTGTCCACACCGCTGTTGACTGCAATGAAGCGGACATTGTTCTGCGGAAATGTAATTTCGGTGTACATTCCTACTTCCAGATAGTTACGCCCGATCCGACTCATGTCTTTGGCTATGACGACACCAATCTTGCCTTCGTCCACAAGAGCCATCATGCGCTGCCAATCCGGTCTTTGAAAGTTCGCACCGGAGTACCCGTCATCCACAAAATACTCGATGTTCCGAAAGCCTTTTTCCTTAGCAAACTTCGTCAGAAATGCCCTTTGATTAACGATGGAATTGCTGTCACCCTGTTGGTCATCGTCACGGGAGAGGCGGCAATACAATGCTGTGATTTTGTCAGACTGCTTCATAATATTTTCCTCCATATTCGGTGGGCAGTCTGCCAATACAAGGTTGCTGTGGGTCATAAAATCACACACCCTTTTGCTCATCTGCCAGCTTCACCACTTTTTCGGGAAGTGTGTGTTTCCCATCAAAGCTGCCGGTAAAGCGGTAGGTGGTATTTCCTTCTTCAAGGCGTACCGTAATCTGCGGCAACTCCTGCCACATTGGAACAGGAGCATGGCAAGTGCCGTATTGGTCGATGCGGATGTTGCGTTTCTTTTCTTCCATTTTCCACCTTCCTTTTCGCTTGAAAGACTAAGGGTTTGGGATATCCCAATGATAAAAAATCTTCGAGTGTGGCAACAACGGATGTGCTTGCTATTCTGCAAGCCATACGGAACGACATCACGCGGATTTTTGCAAGTGTACATACACTTGCTGTGCTTGCTATTCTGCTAATTTCCCCAAACCCATTGACAAATCGCTCGATTTTGCCTATAATATGGGCAAGATATTTGCCTAATTGTAGTATAAGCAAGTAAGGTTCCTCTGTCAATAGGTTTAGGCAAAATAATAGGCAAATTATTTTCCAGGTGAGGTTTTCGATATGAAGTTTGGAGAAAAGGTAAGACTGCTGCGAAATGAAAAGAAGTTGTCCCAGACGGAACTGGGGAAAATATGTGGTCTGTCCCTGCGGACGATCCGCAATTATGAGGTGGACGGACGCTATCCGAAGCAACGCGAGGTTTACGCCAAACTTGCCGCCGCACTTGGATGTGAGATAAACTTCCTGCTTTCCGAAGACGAAGAATTTGTTCTTCAGGCACAACAGAGCTACGGCTACAAAGGTGCCAAGGATGCCGAAGAATTGGTTGCCGGTGTGTCTGCGCTCTTTGCCGGTGGTGAATTGTCCGAGAATGACAAGGATGCTGTGATGCGCGCCTTGCAGGATGCCTACTGGATGGCGAAAGAACGGAACAAAGAAAAGTACACACCGAAGAAATATCGGAAAGATAGTGAGGAAATGGAATGATGGGAAAGTCTAACAAATCTCGCGAAAAGGATGTGATGGCATGACATATTATGAAATTTTAGAAGTACGCGAAAATGCATCCGAAAGGACACCATATACAGCTCATTCAAAAGACCTCTCATATATTCCATAGATACGGAATTACAAAAAATATCCTCGGCAAGTGTTACGGCATTTTTGGATTCAAAGAAACCCCGCTGAAAGAGATCGGCATTTACCACATGATGAAGGAGTCTGCCGTGGGAAAGGCAAAGGACCGCGCCATCAAAAAACTCGAGAAGGCATATCCGGGCAGTAAGCTTCAGCTTTGGAAGACCGTCTATCGGATGATGCGGCGACCGATCCTGCCGCCGGATGATGATACTGAGCTGCGAGTCCAATTTCCCAGATATGTTCACGCGCTGGCGGAGGTCTATGGTGTGCTGCACGAAGCTACCGCAGATAATACATGACCTAAAAAAGCCGGGCAGTACGGATTTGTTTCCGTACTGCCCGGTGCTGTTTAACCCATGCTTCCGATTTTATTGCCGTTCTCGTACATATCCTCGGCGTATTCGACATGATTAGGGCCCTGGCTCTCCAGCCAGCCGAAACCCTCCACATAGACCATATTGTCTGGAGAGGTCTTTGGTGATGCTGGGGCCACTTCTGATTCTTGCTTTGGCTCTGGGATAGGGATTACTACTTCAGTTTGCTCCGGCTCCATTGTCTCAGCATTCTCTTCCTCCGGCTTTGTGGCGACTACTGCGGGCGGCGTGGGTAGTGCGGGATTTTCCCCGACTGGTTCGTTCTGCGGCCACACAGCGGCACACAGGGCCAGACAGGCGGAGAATGCCGCGGCAGTGATGATTCGTTTCCTCATGTTGCATCTTCCTTTCTGGACATGGAAAGAACGCTCATTCCCTTCGCCATACAGCGAGAGACTGAGCGTTCTTTTTCATATTGATTCAGTTCTGCAGAGAGTCGCCACGCCAGCGCAAATCCAGAGATAAAGCTGTCGATGGAAGTATCCTCCACGATGCGGTCTTTGGCATCGATGATCTGCAGTACCAAGCGCCGCTCCGGTTTGTCCAGTACTTCAATGAGTGCCTGATGGCACCCCTCGATTTCCCGCTTCTGAGCCGGGAGTTCCGGCGGGATGTAGAAGCAGTCGTACAGGTCTTTTAGTAGTTTGTTCATGTGTTGCACCTCCTGGTAGCAACACACATTACCACAGGTTGACAAAAATAGCTACTGTTATCTAAATCTTCTGCGCTGCAGAAGATCAGTACTTGGCTGGATAAAAAGAAACAATGGATTTGGAAACTCAGCTCATGGGAATGTTGCTATAGGCGCAAACCTGCAGATCATTGGACAAATCCTTTGCCGCGACGCTTCCATATACCTCGGCCATCATGGTGAATTCAACATCGCTGTTAGCCGCAGGCTTGTCTATGATCTCGGTAAAGAAGCACACGGGCTTTCCACTCTTGTCATAACCGACACAGGTCATCGTGACATCTGCGATCCCTTCCGCCAGATCGCCGCAGTGCAGCGTACCGCTCAGGTACAGAAGGTCTCCGTCATCACTGTCTGCGACCTGCACATCGGACACCTGATGGAACACATGCAGGGGATCTTCTCCCAACCGCATCGCATCATCCACTTCCGGGACACAGACCGCCTGTTCTTCCTGCTGAAGATCCTCGGTGGTAGTATAGTCATACAGGTAAAAGGTCTCTCCCGGTTCTACTTCATGATCCGAAACCCAGTTGAAGTAACCCTCGTCCAAAACTGTCCCATCGGTCTTGGTCAGCGTGTAAGAGTTCAGCGAACCGACATAGATTGCCTCATCGCTTACGTTCTTCACCTCCACAAAAATGCGGAGATGAGCCCAGCCACCCATGTGAGAAATCATATCCACCTGATTGTAGACCACCTCAACGGCCTCCGGAGTAATGTCGCCCAACTGGTCAAAATAGATGCTTTCCTGCTCGGGTGCGGGAGTCGCTTCCGGTTTATTCGCAGGAGCACCGGAACTGCTCGAACCGCAGGAAACCAGAGACAGACACATCAGTGCGCAGCAAAGGACTGCAAGTGCTTTTTTCATTGAAATCGCTCCTTTTTTCTTTGTTATCGGGTCATTCTGATGCTGTCCAGAACTCCCGGAATATCCGCTTCCATATCACTGTAGGCGTTCTGCATCTGCACGTCGTTCAGGTCAAACTGTGCACAGATGGGGAAGCCCGCCAGAAGCATAAACCCTTCGGCCCAGTACCCCAAAACCTGGTAATGAGGCTCGTCGATATCCTCTTCCCGAACGTATTCACTCATATAAACATGGAACAACTCTCCGCCAAAACCGGCCTCGTAATTTCGTTTTTCATAGACGATAAATCCCCGATCTTCGTCTTTCACAACAAAGTTCGGGCCCCAGGACCCCGGGACGGTCATGACGAACAGTCCGTCCAGCGCCGTGACCTCAAAGACGTCGCCCCACTCGTCCCCTGTGTTCGCTTCAAGGGGCACCCGGCCGACCGGCTCCAGCAGATACCACCCGTCCAGAGAGATTTCCTGTTCCTTCTCAGGCGGACACAGCATACCGCCTACAACATCGCAACTCGTCCAGTAGATGGCGTCGGCGCGTTCCCGGTTTTCCAGAATCAAACCGGTCTTACGGTCATTTCCGTAAACCCCAAGGCTGACGCCGTTACAGCGAATGCTGCCGCTGTAAACGACCTCACTTCCATCTCCCGAAAACAGCTGAACTTCACCGTTGGCGGTGCTGCATCCTGTCCAGACGATCAGATCGTCGATCCCGTCCCGATCCGCATCATAGAAGTAGAACTCTCCTTCGCCGTATCCGACGGCAAGTTCCTCCCGAAGATATTCATCCTTTACAAACGGGATATACCCTTCTTCCCGGAGGAACCGAAAATACAGGTCATGATGCAGGCCCTCATTCCCGGTTGGCACATCCTTTTCGCCGTGAAAACTTAAAATTCCCACAGGAAGCGGCTCGTTGGGTTCCACACAGAACATACCGTCGGAAAACCCCGACAGAAGGATCAACTCTTCGTCGATCTGTTTCTGTACCCGCTTGATGGCTCCCGCAATGCTGTCATCAAAGGAGCCGGAATCATAGGCGACCCATGCGCTTTTCAGGCACAGCATGGCCGCATCCCGCAGCATCAGCGCTGCCTGGGCATCCGCAGCAGTTGTCACCGAGCCTTCATATGCCTCACGGAACAGATCCTGAATCTGGGCACACATGGTGATATTGCGCACGCAGTCATTCTTCTTCAGCGTCTTCAGGGTGCAGCTGTCCGTGACCTCCAGCAAAAACTTCGTCACATGACCGGCCGGCGACATCGCAATCCCCGCACCGTTCAATGCGCCGGATACGACATTTTCTCCGATGGCATGGGCGATATCTTCTGCCGTGGTCAGGATTCCTTCCGCCACAAGCCGACCACGGCTGTCTGTCATGTGATCCTCGTAGATTCGAACGATCTGGTTTCCCTGTCTGACGATGGCGGAATCATCGTATTTGATTTCGGGAGCTTCCAGCACGCGGGCCAGGGCATCGGCATAGATGGACTGTACACTTTTGATCTCATGTACATAGGCGGTGGCTGAGATGAGGTCGGAAATTTTTATTCCGGCGTTCCCCAATTCGTCCACAGCCTCCATGGTCTCGCGCAGCGGCCCGCTTCCTTCGGCTCCAAACAGCAGATATCCGCCGCCGGGGACCACCTCTTTCCGGTCCCTATAAAACGTTTCATACTCCTTTTGTGCTTTCAGCACAAATCCGGAGACCTTTTCCGTAAAAGCAGTCCCGTTGGCAAGTATGGTCAGCAGACTGTCATTGTCCCCGTGATGCTTGAGCATTTCCAGCAGCAAGGCACTGATGTCATCCTCATAGCCTTCCCCGGTCAGCATGTCGAAACGCTGGTTCCAAACCACATCAAAGGCAAAGGCAAACCCGGCAGTCACGATCCCCAGCAGAGGCATATTGCTCAGCAGATCTGCCTCATATCCGCCGTTGACCATGATACGTTCGGTCTCTTCCATCAGGCGGTCCTGATTGATGGGAAGGGAATTGTAAAGGATCTCACCGTCGGCGGCCAGAATGGCTGTGTCCAGTTCCGTCATGATCTGCTCCAGGGCGTACCACTTCTCCCCATTGCGGGTGATATACTCCAGTCCGTCTGTATTGGGGCGGAGGGACACATGCGCATTGGGGGCAAAATAGTCGCCGCCCACGTGGATCAGCCCCACCATGCGGATGGCATCGTCAAACGTGATGTAATATCCGTCCTCCGTTTCCAGAACGGATACGGTTTTTTCCTCTTCCTCCCGGAAAATATCCCGGCAGGTGACGGTCGGTTCGGTTCCCGCCTCTTCCGCAAAGGCGGCGGGCAGGGGCAGAAGCAGCAGGGCCAGCAGACATGCTGCTATGCGGCGGAATGGTTGTCGCTTCATCCCAATTCCTCCCTTTCCAGCACGAACCCGTCCAGATAGGTCAGCAGTCCGCCGTACATGGCATCCACAAACTCCCGGGATTCGATCATCTTGCCGTTTTCATCCAAGTCCACGGTCAGTGTCGTGGTTTTGGTCGGAACATTCTCCCCGTTCAGCCTATTCAGGATATCCTGCGCGGTTGCGCCGTTTTGATCCGCCTGCTCTAAAATGGCCGCCATATCGGGAGCGGTGATCTCCAGCGTTACCCGGTTGTCGGCCTGCTCCAGAACGGTATACTTCACCCGGTCGATGATGGCGGCTTCCGCCTCAGTTCCGGCCGTATCCAATTCCGTCGGTTTTTCCGACACAGTTTCCTCCAGATATTGGGTGAACTCCTCCGCGGGGGATTGGGACGGTTTCACAGCGGGGACGCTTGGTTTCAACAACGTATTTACCACCAGACAGAGCAAAACAAGCACTACGATTACAGGAAAAACCAACCTGCGTTTTTTCTTTTCGGTCGTCAATTTAATTCACCCCGCACAAAATACCAAAAGCGTTTACACACTATTAATTGGTTCCCACATAAGTAAAGTCCAGAACCTCAGAGCCATCTGTGTAAACCACCAGAGAGGCAAGTTTTACCCAACTGTCACAGATGGTTCCGAAGTTGTAGTGAGATTCTATCACGCGGTCATTGTCAAAATCGATCTCAATTCCCAACTCAACGTGGTGTTTCCGGATCAAATCTATTTTCCGTTTCCAGAGCGTCATTTCAAAGTTTTCACTGCCATAAACTGTGAAGGAATACGGATCATATCCAATCGCACCCGAGCCGAAGTCCTCCATCGTTCCGCTGTCGATTTTGCGGGTAACATCTCCATCCAGCGCATCCAGTAAATCGGGGTGCAAATATTCCGCAGCAGCCTCAAACTCACACTGCGCGATACACATGGCGAATTCATCCGCGTCAGAGACTGCATAGTCCGATGTAAACTCCACATATCCATGAGGCAACCTGGGAACAGAGCTATCCCAAGCTTCCGGCATGGTCTCGTCGGGACCCGGATCACTCCAGTCCTCGGACATGGTCTCATCGGGACCCGGATCACTCCACTCCCCATAGTCGAACAGGGCATCCATGGGGTTGGCGGGATACTGCGCCTGCCGATCCGTATGGCTCCAGGAGTTCTTATCCTCCATCAGAATATTTTCATCCGCGCAGCAGACCAGAACATTTTCGGCGGACATCCAGTCCCAGTAGAAGTCAATCTCCAAAAATTCCTCCGCTGTCCCAGCAAAGTGAATTTCCTCCAGGGCGTCGCACCCATCCAGTGCCCCCGGATGAATGGTTGTCAGCGTTTCCGGCAAGTAGATGACCTTTAGGCTTGTACAATCCCGAAATACTTCCCGACCCAGAGTGTCCAGTTCTCCCTCAATCACTACCGTTTTCAGCGAGCTGCAATCAGCGAAGGCCCACAGCTCCATGTCGATGACTCCGGCGGGAATGTGGATCTGCTGCAGCGCAGTGCAATTGGAAAAGGCACCGACCCAAATCCTTGTCAGACTCTGAGGTAAATTGACCGACTCCAGAACAACACAATTGGCAAATGCAGCCGTGCCGATCTCCTCGATTCCCTCTGAAATCGTTACCGTGCTCACATCTGAATCTTTAAAAGCGCTGCTGCCCACATACTGCACGGCCGTTCCATTGACATCGGCAGGGATCTCCACCTGCCCAACAGCGTTCTCGGGCTTCGCAAACCCATAACAGGTATAACCATCGTCGCCTTTTTCCAATTTCATATGGAATGGGGTCGTTTCTTTTCCTCCACAGGCGCAAAGAGTACACAGCATCGTCAGCGCCGTGATCGCGGCAAACCATTTTTTCATTCCTTTTCGCTCCCCTTCGTTTCTTCATTCATTTTTTCCATGCCCAGCCGGATCAGGTCCCAATAGATCTCCGAATAGGGCCGGTCATAATAGGTCGTCTTTTTGAGCCGCTCGATCTCTGCTTCGATATCCGTGGGAACCGAGATCATGATACGATTCATGTTGGTTGCCATAGTAATCCCTCCCAGAAGTTCATCACTGATACACCATAAGTATAGTTCATCAGTGATACACCTGTCAACACATTCCAATACAACCATCTTTACAAAAGTGATACACTGATGTAAAATGGGTTCGAGGTGATTGACTGTGGCCACTGAAAAACCCCGTTTCTGCATTACCGTGGATGACGATCTGATGAAAGAGATCGATGATTTCCGTTTTCATAATCGATATTCCAGTCGTTCTAAAGCAACGATCGAACTGATCCGCCTTGGGCTGGCCGCGTTAAAAGACAAGACCGACGACTCGTCCAAAGATGACTGAAGCAGTATGGCACAGGCTATGTCCCTGTGCCATATTTTGCTATTCTGACCCACTTTTGTTTTACCATGTTTTATTGAAGAGAACGATTTCAGATACATAATCCGCACGATTTTCTGCATAATCCGCACACAGGGAGGAGTTGTCTGTCTCTATGAACCAAGTCAATTCATTTACATTTTTTGTTGGGTTCATCCACTACTGCATTTGGATGTCAGCCCTTAATCACGTACTGACCCAAAAATTCAGCCGGAGAACCATGCTGTTATTGGAGTTGCTCTGGTATCCGGTCATCTACTTCGTTCAGGTATTAGCGCTGCCCTACCTTTCAATTCTTCGTTCCATGGGTGGCCTGCTGACATTAGGGATCCCGGTCGCCTTCTTATATAAGGACCGTTTCAGCCGCCGGTCAATGGTATTGATTATTGTGCTGGCAACTACACTTCTGGTCGAATTGATTCTGGCATTTATTTTTCCGTCGCAAATTTTGGAAGAGGGACTTGCTCAGCAACCCCTTGCTACACAGATCTATGGGCAAACCGTTTATATTTTTATTTTGGGACTGGCCATGTTTGTGGAGGCGCAGCTTCTCCGCCGATATGAAAGTAGCCTTTCCCGCCGCGAACTGTTGTTGTACACTCTTTTTCCATTAAGTCACCTGGTGCTGCTGGCAGGATGGTTCCGTTTTTTAGCCATCAATCCCAAGGAGAATTATCTTCTCTTTTTGGAACTGGCCTTCGTGTTGTGCGTCATAGCCGATGTGGCGATGTTCTATACGCTGAAAACGACCGCCCAAAGAGCACGACTTCAAGCGGAAAATGATTTGTTGGCACGGCAAATTGACATTCAAAAGAGCCATTATGCAGGTCTTGCCGCTCAATATGAAGGGATTCGGCGGATGCGCCACGACATTGACAGCCATTTACACACCATACATATCCTGCTGCAACAAGGGCAGGTGAATGAAGCTGCTCAATTTGCTTCTGTGCTGAAAGAGCAGCGGAGCAAACAAAGTCTTTCCCACTATTGCGAGCATCCCGTTGCAGATGCTTTTCTTCTTCATCGGTTACAGGAGCTGCGGGAACAGGGCATACCAGTGGATGTTCAAGTCTCCATCCCCGCCAATACGACGATCTCAAATATTGACCTGATCCGCGCCCTCGGCAATCTGTTGGATAACGCGGCAGAGGCTTGCCGCCCTCTGCCGCATCAACATCTCCGCCTGCGCACATATATGTCAAAGGGCTTCCTGGTCATGGAAACAGAAAATCCCTTTTCAGGGAAAGCTTTAGAAACAAAAAAACGCCGCATTCCGGAGATGGAACGCGGCGTGGGTTTCCGAATTCTGAAAGAACTGGCCCAACAGTACGACGGGCATTTTTCCTGGAGAAATCAAGCGGGAATATTCTATGTATCTCTATCCTTGAGGGGGAGTAACCAATGATGCGATACATTGCCATCTGTGATGATGAGCCGTTACATTTGGAGTATACCAGCACCCTGATTAAAAAAATATTGCCTTCAATAGGATTTGAGGTGGATTCTTTCTCCACTGCCGACTCCCTGTTGCAAGCTATGAACGTCGGAGATTATTGCCCTGACGTTGCTGTTCTGGATATCCGCATGGATGGTTTGGATGGGATCGATCTGGCGAAAGAACTCAATGCTCGTGCCCCAAGCTGCAAGATCATTTTCCTCACCAGTTATCTGGACTATGCCACGGAAGTCTATGAGGCAGAGCACATCTATTTCGTTCTGAAAAGTGATATGGAACATCGATTAGTGGTTGCCCTAAAAAGGGCTTTAGAAAGTTCGACTGCTTCCGACTGCATTCAAGTCAAACAGACGAAAGGAACTCTTCTTATTTCCATAAATCAGATTCTCTTTCTGGAACGAAAAGGTCGAAAAACAAGGATTCAAACAGAGGATGCAGAAGTGCAGACCACCCAACCACCTCAGGAACTGTTGACAACTGCTCCTCCAGAACAGTTTATCCGCTGCCACCAAAGCTATTGGGTACAAACTCAAAAGATTCTCGCCTTAAAAAACAATGATTTTTATTTGCAAAATGATTATCGCATTCCGCTCAGTCGTACCTACCGGCAGAAAGCAAAGGAGCAGTTTTTTGCTTCTCTGAAAAATCTATCTTTATTTAACGAGTAGACAAAGGCAGTTATTCTTGCTCCAACATTCCAGCGCATTCCATTCAATGAGTGAAGGTTCCACCGCCAGAACTCCGTTCCAGTAGTTTAATCCTCTCACCTTGGTATGTCCTGATATTATAAAAGGTCTAAACTTGAAAAAACATCCACGAGTTATCACATTCGATAACTCGTGGATGTTCTGTTTTCCCGTACCAGCATTATACCCACGGTTCACAAATTGTACCTATGGGAAGTAACACTTAAGATACATACCTTTGTTGTCAGCAACTCTTGCATGGCAACTGCCATAATTCTTGTTTTGTAAAACCTGTTTTATGAACAGCTACCATGGGGTGCTTTTTTATTTGGTGCGGCTGGAGGGATTTGAACCCTCAAGCTTTCGCCGACGGATTTTAAGTCCGTTGTGTATGCCGTTCCACCACAGCCGCACAACAATTAATTATACCGCCCCAACTGTGCTTCGTCAACGCTGCGGTTTTACATCAGCGGTGCAAAAATACGCAGAATGCTTTGGAGCAGCTGCACAAATCGGGATGCCTCGCAGCTTTCCTTTGTGATGGGGGTGGAATCCTGTGCCACACGGAGAAAATCATCACGCATGTCCGCAATGATGCTGTCGCCGTAAAAAACGGCGCCGCATTCATAGTGAAGATACAGGCTTCTGTAATCAAGGTTTACCGTGCCCACCGTGGCAATGGTGTCATCCGACACGAAGGTTTTTGCGTGGTTATAGCCGCCCGTGTATTCATAGATCTTGATGCCGGCGGCGATCAGGTCACGGTAGTAGGAACGGGTAGTCATATGCACAAATTTATTGTCGCCGATCTCCGGCGTCAGAATGCGCACATCCACGCCGCTTTTTGCGGCAAGTGTCAGCGCAAGCACCATCGTATCGTCGATGATCAGATACGGCGTGCTGATATAGAGATAATCCTTTGCTGATTGGATGATGTGCAGATATACGTGCTCGCCTGTTTTGTCATCATCAAGGGGCACATCCGCATAGGGTTGTACAAAGGCGCTGCTTTTAGGTGCTGCGGCGGTTTTTGGGCGAAGGCTGTCAAGGTCATCCTTCTCACCGGAAGCGGACTGCCAAAGCGTCAAAAAGATGACCGTCAGGTTCCATGCGGCGCTGCCGGTCACGCTTACGGCTGCATCACGCCAGCGGCCGTGTTTTTCACGGCGGTTGATGTATTCGTCTGCCAAATTCACGCCGCCCGTAAAGGCGATCCTTCCGTCGATCGAAGCGATCTTTCTGTGGTCACGGTTGTTGTGCAGCACGGACAGAACGGGCAAAAACGGCATAAATACCTGACATTTGATCCCAAAGGAGCGCAGATGATCGGGATAATCCTTAGGCAAAGTCAAAAAACAGCCCATGTCGTCATACATCACACGCACATCGACGCCTTCTGCCGCTTTACGCTTCAGGATTTCGAGGATAGAATTCCACATGACGCCGTCTTCGATGATGAAGTATTCAAGATAAATGTACTTTTCTGCCGTTTCAAGCGCTTGGAGGAGCGCATCGAAAAAAGTCTCTCCGGAAGGATAATATTTTGTTTCCGAATCGAAGGAAACAGGGAAACCCGCATGGTCGGAAAGGTAACGGAGCATCGGTCTGCAGGCGGGGAAGGCGGCTTTGGCAGCTTCTTCCGCAGCCGGATCTTTGCTGAAATGGCATGCTTTCTCACGGCTGATGCGGTCGAAATGCTGTTTCGCATACAAACTGCCTGTCTGCCGTGTGGCAATAAGGTAAAAAAGCCCGCCAAACACAGGAAAAACCAGCACAAGCAGCAGCCAGGTGATCTTAAATCCCGGTCGTGATTCTGCGCTGATCACATGCAGGCATACAAGCACGCTGACAAGGGAAAGAAAATGGGAGATCCATTTGGACGCTGCGTTTCCGGACAGGATGAGGAAAAGAAGGAGTGCCAGCTGCACCACAAGCAGCACGGCGACAAGCAATCGCCGTGCCAATGCCTTTTTGATGGAGTGACGCTTTTTCATTGCATGTGTCCTTTCAGGAAAGATGCTGGATCCCGATGCCGATGAGACCCGGACCGGTATGGACGCCGAGCGCAGGGCTTACCTGCGTGCGGATGAAGGAACGCGCGCCGGCGATCAATCCGGAAAGCTGCGCTTCAAAGTGGGCAGCAAGCTCCGGAACGCCGCCGTGGGCAATGGCCATGTGGTATGCATTTCCTTTTTTGGCATAGGAAACGGCGTTTTCAATGGCGGTTTTATATGCCCGAGCAGCGCCCCGTGCTTTTTGCACGGTATAATATACGCCCTCCTCGTTGCAGGAAATAACGGGCCTTACATCAAGGATGGAACCGACCGCTGCCGTAACTTTACCGATGCGGCCGCCCTTTGCAAGGTACTCGAGTGTCTGCAGGCAAAAGAAGACCTTGGTGTTTTTTACGAGTTCACGGAGCCTGCTTTCGATGGTGTTAACATCAAGACCTTCCTGTACCATTTCGGCAGCACGCATCACGGTAAAACCGGCGCCGATGCCGATGTTTCTTGTATCAATGAGCCTGCAGTCGAGCGTTGGATATTCCGCTGCGCAGATCCGCATCAGGTTGTATGTGCCGCTCAGCGCACCGGAAATGGTGATGATGAATACCGTTTCATTGCCTTCCGCCTGCAGCGCCGCAAGCGTATTGCGCACGGTTTCCGCTGCGGGCAGGGATGTTTTGGGAAGCTCAAAGGGAAGGCGGCGGTAGACCTCTTTCGGCGATATGGTAACGCCGTCAAGGTATTCACCCTCCGAAAAACGGACGGAAAGGGGCAAGATGCGGATGCCGTGCATACGGGCGAAATCCACGGGTACATCCGTGCCGGAATCGGTAAGGATCGCAATGGTGTGCCGGTTCATTGTATTCCTCCTGCGGAAAAGAACATTGTCGCCTTTATTATAGGTTTTTCCGGTTTTGCGGCGCAATATCAAACCGGAAATGTTGCATTTGCTTTGCAAAACTTTGATTTTTTGCCAAAGTTTGAAAAAGCCTGTTTTACATTCCACCGGTTTCGGAGTATACTGTAGGCAATGTTTTTTATCAGAGAAGCCCTGCGCTTTCGAAATTATGATACAAATCTTACGGAAAAGGGGAAAAACCATGCAGATCAGCATTACCAAAACCACCTGCCCCATGCAGAAACCAGATCCTTCCACGCTTTCCTTCGGTACTGTTTTTTCCGATCATATGTTTTTGATGGAGTACGATCCCGAACAGGGCTGGCATGATGCCCGTATTGTGCCCTATGCGCCCATCCCTCTTTCTCCCGCCGCTGCGGTATTCCATTACGGTGCGGAAGTGTTCGAAGGGCTCAAGGCCTATCGTACTGCGGATGGCAGCGTGCAGATGTTCCGCCCCATGGAAAACCTCAAGCGCATGAATGACTCTGCAGAGCGCATCTGCCTGCCTCAGTTTGATAAGGAATTTGTGCTTGAAGCCATGCGGCAGCTTGTGGAACTTGATGCGGACTGGGTACCGAATGCACCCGGCACATCCCTCTATATTCGCCCCTTCCTGTTTGCAACGGACCCCGATCTTTCCTTGCACGGCATCTCCCATGCCATTTTCTGCATCATCACCTCGCCCGTGGGCAGCTATTATAAGGAAGGCATCAACCCCGTGCGCATCATGATCGAAACGGAAGATGTGCGTGCGGTGCGCGGCGGCACCGGCTATGCAAAGTGCGGCGGCAACTATGCTGCGGCGAACCGTGCCGGCGACAGGGCTGCGAAGAAGGGCTTTTCGCAGGTGCTGTGGCTTGACGGTGTGGAACGCAAGTATATTGAAGAAGTCGGAAGCATGAACGTGATGTTCAAGATCGACGGCACCGTTGTAACGCCGAAGCTCACCGGTTCCGTGCTTCCCGGCATTACCCGTAAAAGCTGCATTGCGCTGCTGAAGGAATGGGGGATCCCCGTGGAAGAACGCCTTCTCAGCGTGGATGAGCTGGTGGAAGCCATGCAGGCAGGCACTCTTGAAGAAGCTTTCGGTGTGGGTACCGCAGCGGTGGTATCGCCCATCGGCGAGCTCCATTACGGCGACGTGAGCGTAACTGTCAACGGCGGTGAAGTCGGCGCACTGACCCGCCGCCTGTATGATGAGATCACCGGCATCCAGTCCGGCAGGATCGAAGATGCCCACGGCTGGGTATATAAAGTATAAACAAAATAATGAAAGCCGCCTGCAGGGTCTGCAGGCGGCTTTTGTATCCATTAAATCAGGTAAGAACGCATCTCTTCTGCCACAACGGTATCGGGGAACCGGGCGGATGCTTCTTTGAGCGTTACATCCGGCACGGGACCGCCGCCCCAAAGGTGGGTGCAGATGAGCTGCTTGACGCCTGCCTCCCTTGCAATGCGCCCTGCCTCCGATGCGGTCAGGTGGGCGCTGACGCCAAATTTTCTGTCTGCATCCGTAAAGCAGGTATCCGCAAGAAGCAGATCTGCACCACGGCAAAGCTCCGCAAGATCTTCACGCCAGCCCGTATCGCCGGTATAAAAGAGGCAACGCCCCTCGTGGGTGATGGAAAAAGCGTAGGTGGGAACGGGATGGGTCATGCGGTGCAGCGTTACGGTGATATCGCCGATCCTTGCACGCAGCTTATCCTGTGCGGCGGTAATGTCAAATACGCCGGATGTGCTCAACAGCCGGAACTCTTCCTCGGGAGAATCCGGTGCGATCACCGTAAGCGGCACGGGAACATCCTGCCCGTGGGACTGCAGCTGCTGCAGTGCATAGCGAAGAATGAGCATATCCGCCATGTGGTCGCTGTGCAGGTGGGAAAGCAGCACCGCATCGATCTTCAGATCTACCTGCAGCTGAAGCAGCCTTGAAAGCGTGCCGCTGCCAAGGTCCAGCAGAAGTTTTCTTCTGCCGCATTCAAGAAGATAGCCCGAACAGGCGCCGCCGGGGGCAGGGAAGGGGCCGTATTTTCCAAGTACCGTCAATTTCATGCGGTTCCTCCGTTCCAAAGGGGAGAACCTCCCGCTTTGCCGTTATTTTCTCCGAAAAGATGCTTTACTATTCACATGGAACATGATACCATATCCGTGAGCGGAAAAACATCGTAAAACTGTGAAAATCCCTGTTGACAGGGGTCTTTTTTATGTGTTAAAATGCTTTGGTGAGCCGCTCTGCGACGGCTTTGTAAGCGTGGGTTTTTCCAACGCCGTATCGCGGGCGAGATTGGTAAGAGGAGGTGCAGGACAATGTATGCAATTATCCGTACTGGCGGCAAGCAGTATAAGGTAGCGGTTGGTGACGAAGTTCTCGTCGAAAAACTCGATGCCGAAGTTGGTGCTGAAGTCGCGTTTGAAGTGCTGATGCTTTGCGGCGAAGAAGGCGTTCAGGTTGGCAAGCCCGTTGTTGAGGGCGTTGCTGTTAAGGCCGAGGTCGTCGAGCATGGCAAGGGTAAGAAGGTCGTCGTCTTCAAGTATAAGCCCAAGAAGAACATCCGCAAGAAGACCGGTCATCGTCAGCCGTATACCAAGGTTAAGATCAACGCGATCGGCTAAGGTCATATGACAAAGGTGACTCTTTTCCGCCAAAACGGCAGAATCTGCGGCTTTTCCACGAAAGGCCACAGCGGCTTTGCAGAGGAAGGGGAAGACATCGTCTGCAGTGCGGTCAGCGCACTGACGCAGACGGCGGTGATGGGTATCACCGAGCTTCTCAAACTTTCCGCAGCGGTCGAGATCAAGGATGCATGGCTTTACTGCATGCTTGAACGCAACATTGCCGAAGCTGACTGGCAGAAGGCGGAACTCATTTTAGAAACGATGGCGTTGGGGCTTTGCTCCATCGCAGATTCCTACAGCGATTACCTCAAGATAATTGATAGGGAGGTGTAACACGATGATGAAGATCAATCTTCAGCTTTTCGCGCACAAAAAGGGCGTAGGTAGCTCCCGCAACGGCCGCGACAGCGAATCCAAGCGTCTCGGGCCCAAGCGTGCTGATGGTCAGTTCGTTCTCGCAGGCAACATTCTTGTGCGTCAGCGCGGCACTCACTTCCATCCCGGCACCAACGTTGGCATCGGTAAGGATGACACCCTTTATGCGAAGGTCGACGGCGTTGTCCGTTTCGAGACCAAGCGCATGGGCCGCAAGCAGGTCAGCGTCTACGAAGTAGAAGTTGCCGACTGATTTATGCGAAACAAAAAAAGCCTATTCTGAAAAGAATGGGCTTTTTTTATCACAGACGGTTTTGTTTGGGGAGGCTCTTATGGAGAAAAAGCAAGGTCTCAGCGCAAATGCGCTCAAGCTGATCGCGATCATTGCCATGACGGTGGATCATCTTACCTGGGTGATCTTTCCCGGCTATCAGACGGCGCCCGGCATCCTGCTGCTGCACAGCATCGGCCGCATCACCGCACCCATTATGTGCTTTTTCATTGCGGAAGGGTATCGGTATACACGCAATATCAAAAAGTATGCGCTGCGGCTGTTTGCTTTTGCGGTCATATCCCACTTTGCCTATAACTTTGCCTTTGGCATCCCCCTTGTGCCCTTCAAGACCGGCATACTGAATCAAACGGGCGTGATGTGGGCACTTGCATGGGGTCTTGCTGCCCTTGTGCTCATGGAAAGCGAAAAGCTGACTACGCTCCAAAAGACCCTTGCGCTTATTGCTATCTGCGTCGTATCGTTCCCGGCGGATTGGAGCTGCATTGCGGTGCTTGTGATCGTCAGCTTCGGTACCAATCGGGGAAATTTCAAAAAAAAGGCGCTTTGGATGCTCTTTTATGTGGCAATGTATGCGGCGGTATTTTTCTTTGCCATCGACAAAACCTACGGCATCCTGCAGATGGCGGTGGTGCTTTCGCTGCCGCTTATTCGCGTGTATAACGGCGAAAGAGGCAAATATCGGGGCATGAAGTGGCTCTTTTACTGGTATTATCCGCTGCACCTGATCGCATGCGGCATATTGCGGATCCTGCTGCACGGAAATATCGGCGTTCTTGCAGGGGGCATATAGAAATAAAAATGGGGCGGTACTGCTGTACCGCCCGTGTTTTTATGAATGGATCGATTTTTCCCATGCACCTGCAAGCCGCACGAACGCCTCCGTGGGGAGCGCTTCTGCCCGTGCGGAAGGGGGAATGCCTGCTTCTGCAAGCAGTGTCTCCGTTTCCTCCTTTGAAAAACCTGCTGCCTTGACGTTGTTGAGCATGGTCTTGCGGCGCATGGCAAAGGCAGCATCAAGGGCACGGGGCAGGAGGGGAAGGAGCGCAGCATCCTTTTTTCTTGTAAGCAGGATAACGGAGGAGTCCACCTCAGGCTGCGGATAATAGCTTTGCGGTGACAAAGACATCAGCGGCGAAACATCGTAATAATACCTTGCAAGCACGCTGAGCGGCCCGTATTGCCGGGAAGAGGGCTGTGCAAAGAAACGGTCGGCAGCTTCCTTCTGCAGCATCAGCGCCATGCTTTTGATGGGCAGGACAGAGGTGAGCAGCTTCAGGCAGATCGGCGTTGTCACATAATAAGGCAGGTTTGCCGCTACCGTGCAGCCTTCCTGCAGCGGCAGCATGGCGGCAAGGTCGGTTTTCAGAAAGTCTTCGTGCAAAAGGGAAAAGTTGCCGTTCTTGCCAAAGCGTTTTTGCAGCACACGTACCATGGCAGCATCGATCTCAACCGCCGCCACATGGGGCGAGATGCGAAGCAGCATTTCCGTCAGCGCACCGAGACCGGGACCGATCTCAAGGACGGGATATTCCGCCGCACCGGATGCCTCTGCGATGCGAAGGGCAGCTGCTTCATCCACAAGGAAATTTTGCCCAAGCGCCTTGTTCGGGGTGAGCCCTTCCTGCTGCAGCAGCGCTTTGATATCGGAAACGGTCATAAATATGCTCCTTTTGGTGTTGGTGGAAAAGAACAGGCGCACATCAGTGCGCCCGGATCGTGCGGAAAGATCAGCCCATGCGCACAAGCACCGTTACGTTGCGCTTGCGCCCCCAGCGGCGGCATTCCTTTTCCGTGTTCATGAAAAGGTCAAGCTGGTTCACGGGGGATCCGTCCTCCCGTTTGTAATTGCGGAATGCGCCCGTATCCTGTGCCTTGCCGTAGCCGTAGCCTTTTACGTAGATCTCCGTACCATAGGGGATGTAGTAGGGATTCACCGCAATGCAGCCAAGCTTCGGTCTGACACCGGTTGCGCTCTGCGTGTCGCCGGTATAAGCGGTGATGTAGTCCATCGTCATTTCCACCCATCCGTCTTTGCCGGCGGTAGGGGGCTTTTTGTAAATGCGGAATTCGCCGCTCAGGTGGGTCTGGTAGTGGATCTTTGTACCGACTTTGATGATCTCCGGCGTGGAAGGGGTGATGACCACCTGGTCTACCACCTCACGGGAAACACGGATGCCATTTTTATATGTAAGGCGGTAGGTGACCTGTTTGGTGCCGTCTTCGCCTTCCTGCAGCACAACGGGATCCGTATCGTTGTAGACTTTATCGTCCTTCACGATCTCTTCCTTGTACTCAAGGGTCTTATAGGCCGTATCGTACTCCGTGACAACATCCGTGTGGATGATCTGCATGCCGGGGGTAAGGCTTTCAAAGGAAAGGTGGGAGAGTTCATCGCTGACATCGTGCTGCACAGCTGCCGCACGAAGCGCATCGCCCACGGTGCCGCCTGCAAGGTGGAGCACGGAAACGCCATCCTGCGATTTCACGGCAACGGGAAATGCCCGCGTTACACGGATCTCCATACCGTCTTTAAGGGGTGCGGTGATATCGCAGGAAAGGATATCACCCTCACCGAGGGTGACGTGCTGGTCCGCAAGGAAGGTTTTTACATTGGTGGGGAAAACGCAGTGTGTGCTGACGGAGCCGTCTGCATCGAGCTGTACCGTGATGCGGGGATCGGGTGTGGTAACAAGAAGCGTGACCCATACGGCGCTCATAAGCATGGCGCTGAGCAGCACTACATCAAGCAGGACCAAATACCACCGTTTTCCCGGGGGAACGGGCGGCATGATGCGCTGCTTTACGGGACGCGGTGCCTTTTCCTTTGCGGCAAAGAACTCTTTGATTCGGGAAAACAGCGTGTGCGGCGCATACCGGGAAAGCGTTTCCGCTTTCGGTAAACGCTCCTTTGCCCGGCTGAACAGCGCACGGGGCGAGTATTCTTTTATATAGTCCAACGGTTTCATAGCATGTATTATACCCTGTATCTGCGGAATGTGTCAAATTGGCGAATTATCTCGGCGCCGCCACTCCGCAGGTTTACAGAAGATTCTTGCCAAGTTATAATGATAATAACCCTGCAGCGGCAGCGGAATCCAAATGCACCAACCGCACATTGTGCGTTTATCGGTTAGAAAGGCAAGCATAACTTGAAACGGAATACTTGGACAGGCATCGCACGCACATTGGCGTTCCTTCTTTGCACGGCATTTCTTCTGCCGTGCCTTGGCTGTGTCAGCGCACCGCAGCGCACCGGCAGTGCAGCCATTGAATCCTTTCTTTCGCTGATGGCAGCCGGGGATTATCAGGGCGCTTATGCGCTGCTTGCATCCTCCTGCCGCAACGACACGGATACGCCCCGAACCAACCGTGTCACGATGCAGGAGTTTTCCGACCGCTACACCAATATCTTTGACGCCCTTGAGATCACCGGGGTAATATACAAAAACCTTGCCGTAACAAGCGGCACCATCCTCTGCAAAGCCACCTTTGATGGCGTGTATACTTCCACCCTTGTGGGTGAGATGGAAAACAGCTTCAGCCTGCTTGCCACAAGGGAAGACGGCGAATGGTGCATTGAATGGGATCCCTCCTTGATCTTCCCCGAAATGGAATGGGGGGATACCGTCCGTGTTGCCACCATTGCTGCAGAGCGAGGGGAGATCCTTTCGGACGGTTCTCTTCTTGCGGCTACCGTTGGCATCATCAGCGTTTATGCGGAGCCGTCCAAAATAGAGGATACCTCGCTTTTTATTTCCCGTGTGTCGCCGCTTCTCAACAAAACGCCGGAGGAGATCGAAAAGGCGCTTTCCAAGGCTTATAACGATGTGGCTGTGCTGGAACAGTATTACAGCGATGAGCTTTCCGAATCCGTAACGGAGCAGCTTCTCAGTATCGAAGGCGTGGGTATCGATTACGGCAATTACGGCGTGCAGAGGGAATACCCTTACGGCGCCACCCTTGCGCATCTCATCGGCTACGTGGGTGCGGTATCCGCCGCCACGCAGGAAGAACTTGAAGAAGAACTTGCTGCTCTCAATGAGGGGCGCACAGAACAGGACGGTCTTTACAATTCCGACTCCAAAGTCGGCAGGCTCGGCCTTGAAAAGCAGTTTGAACAGGAACTTCGGGGCAAGGATGGGGAGATGATCTACATCCGCACGGCGGAGGGAACGAACCGCCGCACCCTTTACAGGGCGGATGCCACCGATGGCTACGATATCGAACTCACGGTGGATGTTTCCCTGCAGCAGCGCCTTGAGGAAGTCATGGAACTTGTGCTTTTTGGCGATTCCACGGCAGGTGCGGTGGTGGTGATGAACCCCGTTACCGGTGCTGTCGATGCCATGACATCCTATCCTTCTTACGACCTGAATCTCTTTGCCCGGGGCATCAGCTCCAAGGATTACAGCGCCCTTTTGAACGACCCCGCAAAGCCGCTCATCAACCGCATCACGCAGGGTCTCTATCCGCCCGGTTCCACGATGAAGGCCTTTACCGGCGCCGCTGCGCTGGAGCTTGGCATACTCGATACGGAATATGCCTTTGATGAAAAGCTGATCGAGGACGATTACTGGACGCCTACGGAGTACGGCCCATGGATCTGGTCGCCCATCAAGCGTACCCATGTCAAATACCCCATCAGCGGTCCGCTCAACATGCGTAAAGCGCTGATCCATTCGGATAACGTCTACTTTGCCAATGCGGCGCTGCTCATCGGCTGGGACGTGTTTGAAAACTACATGGAGAACATCGGCTTTACGGAGACCATCCCCTTTGATATCGGCGTGGCGCAGCCGCAGCTTGTCAACGAAGATACGGAAATGAACTATAAGCTCCTTGCGGACAGCGGCTACGGGCAGGGCGAGATCCTTGTAACGCCGCTGCAGCTTGCCTCCATGTTCTCCTGCCTTGCAAACGGCGGCAATATCGCCGTGCCCTATATCGTAGAGGGCATCTACAGGGAAGAGGGGATCCAGTATGATGTGGTCAGCGAGCATGTGGACAGTCTTTGGAAAACCGGTCTTGTTCCGCAGGAAGTGATCGATACCATCACGCCGATGCTCAAGGATGTTGTGGATCCCACCATCAACGGTACCGGCCGCCAGCTGAAGGTCAGAAGCTGCACTGTTGCCGCCAAAACGGGTACTGCGGAAATCGGCGACAACAAAAGCCGTGAAATCTCATGGTTCGTTGGCTACCGTACGGATGTGCCCGAAGAGGATGCACGCCTTGTGCTCGTCATGCTGGAGATCCCGGCGGACAGTAAATATACGTCCCTTAAATTCGACATCGCCAGGGCGATGCTGGAAATGGATGCGTGACACCGTTTTATACAAAAGTAACATCGTTAAAATATAAATAAGTAAAACACCCCTTTTTGGGGGAGAAACCATTTGACTTTGTACATAACCCTGCCGTACAATAAAAACGTATTCCGGACCGCAAGGCGCATGTACAGCATTCCCTTTGTACAGCGGCTTTGCGGACGTAGCTGTGTTTGCTGCAAAAGAAAGCCTTTGTGCAGCGGTGCCACACAGCAAACAATATGAACGAAAAAGGAGTATCGTTATGGCAAAGGAAATCGTAATCGCCGGCGCATGCCGCACGGCACTCGGTAAGTTTGGTGGCTCTCTTTCCGGCGTCCCCGCTGTTGAGCTTGGTGCGATCGTCATCAAAGAGGCGATCAACCGTGCAGGTATCAAGCCTGAGGATGTTGATGAAGTTCTCATGGGCAACGTTCTGCAGGCCGGTCTCGGTCAGAGCCCTGCCCGTCAGGCTGCCGTTAAGGCCGGCATCCCCGTGGAAGTTCCCGCCCTCACCGTGAATAACGTTTGCGGTTCAGGCCTTAAGGTCGTTAACATGGCTGCTGCCATGATCGAAGCAGGCGATGCGGAAGTCATGGTCGTCGGCGGTATGGAAAACATGAGCGCCGCTCCCTATGCAATGCCCCAGGGCCGTTTCGGCTACAGGATGAACAACGGCACCCTCGTTGACATAATGATCAACGACGGTCTGTGGGATGCTTTCAACAACTACCACATGGGCATCACCGCCGAAAACGTTGCCGAGCAGTATGGCGTTACCCGTGAAATGCAGGACGAGTTCGCTGCATGGAGCCAGCAGAAGTGCGAAGCCGCCCAGAAGGCCGGCAAGTTCGATGAAGAGATCGTTCCCGTTCCCGTCAAGGTCAAGAAGGAGATCGTGGAATTCAAGGTCGACGAGTTCCCCCGTCAGGGCGTGACCGCCGAAGGCCTTGCCAAGCTGAAGCCCGCCTTCAAGAAGGACGGTACCGTTACCGCTGCCAACGCTTCCGGCATCAATGACGGCGCTGCCGCTCTCGTGATCATGACCGCTGAAAAGGCGAAGGAACTCGGCGTGAAGCCCATGGCCAAGTTCGTTGCCGGCGCCAGCGCAGGCGTGGATCCCTCCATCATGGGTGTTGGCCCCATCTATGCTACCCGCAAGGTTCTTGCCAAGGCCAACATGACCATTGATGATCTCGATCTCATCGAGGCCAACGAAGCGTTCGCCGCTCAGTCCGTGGCCGTTGCCAACGAGCTCGGTCTCGATAAGGCAAAGGTTAACGTCAACGGCGGTGCCATCGCCATCGGTCACCCCATCGGCGCTTCCGGCTGCCGCATCCTTGTCACCCTGCTCTACGAGCTCAAGCATTCCGGCAAGAAGACCGGTCTTGCTACGCTCTGCATCGGCGGCGGTATGGGCGTTGCCACCATCGTGGAAGCTCTCTAAGAAACAGCAACAATTTGGGAGCGGCTCAAAAGAGCCGCTCCCTTCATCGTTAAGGAGGATCCTATGCTTGAAACCGGCATAAAGAACGAAAAAAAGATCACCGTTACGGAAAAGGATACCGCCGCCTGCCACGGCAGCGGAACGCTTCCCGTGTATGCAACCCCCGCCATGATCGCCCTGATGGAAAACACGGCAATGGAAAGCGTTGCCCCGTATCTGCAGGAGGGGGAGGGTACCGTCGGCACGCTGATCAATGTCAAACATGTTGCGGCCACACCTCTTGGCGGCGAAGTGCGCTGCGAGTGCGAGCTTGTGGAAGTGGACAGGCGCAGGCTTGTTTTTACGGTGCGTGCCTTTGATGGGCGCGGCACGGTCGGCGAAGGCACCCACGAGCGCTTTATCGTCAACAACGAAAAATTCATGGCAAAGCTGCAGTAAGGGGTTACCTATGAAGCCCAATGAGATGACCGAGCGCATCATGCGTGAACGCTTTGGCGGCGATGCACTCATTGCCCTTGCCACGGTGGAAAACGGAAAGCCCTTTGTGCGTGAAGTGGACGGCAATTACCTTGATGGCTGTTTTTATGTCGTCACCCATGCAAAAAGCCGCAAAATGCAGCAGATCGAAAAAGATGCTGCCGTTGCCATCAGCGGCGAATGGTTCAGCGCAGTGGGGGAAGGGGAGAACATCGGGCATCCCTGCAGGGAAGAAAACCTTGCGCTGCGTGAAAGGCTCAAACTTGCCTTCAGCACATGGTATACCATGGGGCATGTAAACGAGGATGATCCCGATACCTGCATCCTGCGCATCAAGCTCCGTGAGGGAACGCTCTTTGCGAAGGGAAACCGGTACGATATCGAGTTTTAAATACGGAAAAATCAAAAGCGCGATGGAATGCTTTCCATCGCGCTTTTGAAAACCGCGCACCCATTTCTGGACAATGCACCTCCGGGCGGAATATGCGGCAGGCGGCTCCTGCCAGGCAAACCCGCGGCACATCGGCTGCTCCGCTTAATGCTGCTTCCGTCAGGACCTGACATGGTTCACAGACGCCGATTGCACAGGACCCGGCGATCAATACTCCTTACCGATCCCAGACCCCGAAAGGCAAAGCCGCAAAACGGGAATTGTACCCTGCTGTAGCGGATTGCAGGTATAGGGCACCGCTAACTCCCCGCCTAGCGCGGCATGACTATTCTACCTTGTATTTCACGGGAATGCAAGAAGAAAAACAAAAAAACGGCCTTCATTGCTGAAGGCCGCCTGAAAACTTGTCGGTGTTGAAAGGGTCATCCTTTATCACTGCCTGTTTTCTCACTTGCAAGCTTAGTATACACCCGGATGGCATGGAATTCATCACAAAAGTGTTACAAAAGCCGCAAATTTCTATTATGTTTCGGTGAAATTGCGTTGCAAAACCGCTTCGGCAGCCCGCTGCACCGCAGGAAAGGGCGAGGTTTCAAGGGCTTTTTCGATCTCACTCCGATAAAGCCCCTGCCGTGCCGCAAAACGGATCGCTTCCACGGTCAGCTTGCCGTTGCCGGTCTTGTTGCGCCCGACGAGTTCACGGGCAGCTTTTGTGTCTCCTTCCACAAGGCGGCGAAGATCGAAAGCACGGCGTACTTCTTCCGTCGGGGCGGAACGCTTCAGGGGTGCGTTATGGGGGCACACATGCTGGCATACCTCGCAGCCCATGTGGGAGATCTGCTTTTCGTAAACAGCTTCCGGATATTCCGTGCCCTGCATGTGGTAGCGCATGCACTCGGTCACGCAGAGCCCTTTCCGACCGATGGCGTGGAAGGGACAGGCATCGTAGCAAACCGTACATCCGTCGGGGCAGGGGACGGCAGCCCATGTTTCGGGCATCGGCAAACATGCATCCGTGGCAATTACATAGACAGCGATGCGGGAACCGTAACCCGGCAGCCGTAAAAGCCCGTTCTTTCCCTGTACGCCGATGCCGTGCTTGAGGGCAAACGCTCGGGCAGGCACATCCGCCAATTCGCAGTATACGCCCTGTTCGGCGATCGCAGCCACAAGATCCTTGACGGCATGATAGCTTTTCTGGCTGGCAAGATAGTAAGCGCTGATGCGTTCCGTTGGGTCAAAGGGGCTGTAGGGGAAAACGACCAAAAGAAAACAGGTCGCTTTCGGATAACCGGCTGCAGGGTCCCAATGAAGATGGGGCGCTACGCCTGTTTGCTCCTCTGCAGCTTTCCATTCCGGAAGCAGTGCGGAGGGCAGAAAAAATACTTTCTCAAAGCCACGGGCGGCAGCTTCTGTTTGGATGAATTCGTACATGAGCCTTATCCTTATGAACTCGGGAAAAAGAACTGCCGCTCCCCAAAGGGGGAACGGCAGAAGGTCGGTCAGCCGTTGATATACACACGGGGCGGACGGGGCAGGAGCCTCGCCACGATCTCATTCTTGTTGGAGCCTGCAAGCTCGGAAGCTTCCTGAATGCTCATGGTGTTGTTGCTGCCGTCGCCGTAAACGATGGCAAGGTCACCTTCCTTGGCGTCAGGCACGTTGGTCAGGTCCACCATGCACTGGTCCATGCAGAGCACGCCGATCAGCGGACACTTGACGCCGTGGATGGTCACATAGCCCTTGCCTCGCATGGCACGGGGGTAGCCGTCCGCATAGCCGAAGGGAACGGTGCCGATCCGGGTATCCTGCGGTGCACGCCAAAGGAAATCGTAACCGACGCCTTCGCCCTTGGGGATCTCCCTGACCTGGGAAAGATGGGTATGGAAGGCCATGGACTGCTTGACTTCGATATAGCCCTTGTGGAAGCCGCGAAGGCCGTACACGAGGGCGCCGGGGCGCACCATGTTCATGCGGTATTCGGGATAATCCACCGCAGCGATGCTGTCCGCAAGGTGCTTGTAGCGGAAGGTGACGCCCTTTGCTTCAAGCGCTTCGATCACGGCGATAAAGCGGCGGTACTGCTTTGCATCTTCCTCTTCGCCTGCAAGGGCAAGGTGGGAGAAGATGCCTTCCACCTCAATGTTGGGCTGCATGCAGATGGAATAGAGCGCATCCACATCTTCGGTGCCGAGGCGGTGGAAACCGGTATCCACTTTCAGATGCACCTTGGCTTTTACGCCGTGTTCTGCGGCGATATCGCTGAGCAGCTTGCCCTGTGCGGCGGTAAAGAGGGTCTGGGTGATCTTCTTTTCCACCACGATGTGCAGGAACCTGTCCGGCGTATGACCGAGGATAAAGAGAGGCGCTTCGGGATAAGCTTCACGAAGCTCCAGCGCTTCCGTCAGCGTGGCAACGGCAAGATAGCAGGCGCCGTGGTCAAGAAGGGTCTTGGCAACGCCAACGGCACCAAGACCGTAGGCATTCGCTTTGATAACGGGCATCACCGCACAGTCGGGGCCCACCATTTCACGGATGGCTTCCATGTTGCCGGCGATGGCGCCAAGGTCTACCTGTACGTAAGTATCTCTCAAAACTTCGCTCATTTCCGTTCCTCCAGGAATGCAATGGCGCAGGCGGCTTCCATCATCATACCGACCTTCAGGCACTCTTCATCGGGGCAGAATACCTCGCTGTGGAGCATCTGCGGCGTGGTGCACTTGTCGCTCCTGGTTCCGATGTTGAAATAGGAACTGGGCACTTCGGCGGAGAAGTATGCGAAATCATCCGCACCGAGGCTGGGTTCTTCCATGAATACAACGCTGTCATTGCCGAGGGCTTCACGGCAAAGCTCCGCCACACGCATGGAAACGTCACGGTCGTTTACAAGCGGCGGATAGCCGTCTTCAAGCTCAACATCCGCAGTGGCGCCGAAAGCGGCGGCGGTGTTCTTGGCGATCTCCTCCACATGGGCCTTGACGAAATCACGGGTCTTGAAGTCGAGGGCACGGATGGTGCCGACAAGGTCAACGGAACCGGCGATGATGTTGCTCTTGGTGCCGCCGTGGATGGAACCGACGGTGACGATCAGCGGCGTGGTGGGGGAAGCGAAGCGGCTCGAAATGGTCTGCAGCGCAAGCACCACGTGGGAAGCAACGACGATGGAGTCGATGCCGTTATCGGGATGGGCGCCGTGGCAGGATACGCCGTTCACACGGATGTGAAGATCGGTGGTGGAAGCGTTCATTCTGCCGGTGGATACGAGCACTTTGCCCACGGGATAGCCGGGATCGGCATGAAGGCTGAACACATGCTTTACGGGCGGGTTTTCCATGCAGCCCCACTTGATCATGCCTTCCGCACCGCCGATGGTCTCTTCGGCAGGCTGGAAGAAGAGCTTCACGGCTCCCTTCAGTTCGCTTTCCATGCCCTTGAGGATCTTCGCAACGCCAAGAAGGCATGCGGTATGGATATCGTGACCGCAGGCATGCATTACGCCCGGGTTGACGGAAGCGTAGGGAACGTCATTTTCTTCCTGAATGGGAAGCGCATCGATATCTGCACGGATGCCGACGGCGAAATCCGCATTGGGATCGCCCACAATGCCCACAACGCCGAAACCGGAAACGTTGCACTCATGGGGGATACCGAGCTTGGTGAGATAATCGCTGATCACGTGCATGGTGCGTTCTTCATGCTCGGAAAGTTCAGGGTGCATATGGATATCGCGCCGAATGGCTACGATCTCATCAAATACTTCTTCGACCGCCTGGCGGACTTTGTTCAGATCCATAGTAAAAATGCCTCCCGGAAATGTGAATGATTTGAAAGTGTATCCTTTCAAATTGTACACCAGTTACGGTTTTCTTTCAATGGAAAAAGCGCAGAATATGGTGTATACTGTTTTGGGTAAATGACACATTACAAAGAAAGGCTGTAACGAAAACACGATGCGAGAAATTCTTGATCTGACCCATACTATCAGCAACGATACCCCTGTTTATCCCGGTACAGAGCCCCTCAGCCTGACCGTTCACAATACCATAGCGAAGGATGGCTATCAGGAGACCATGCTCCACATGAACTCCCACACCGGCACCCACATGGATGCCCCCGGGCATATCCTTGAGCATGCAGCCACACTCGATAAAATGGACATCAGTCGGTTTTTCGGCAAGGCGCTCGTTGTGGACTGCACCGGTCTCAAGGCGGATGAACAGATCACCATGAAATATATCGAGCCCCTGCGTGAAGCGGCGGACAAAGCCGAATTCCTGCTGTTTTATACCGGCTGGAGCCGTTTTTGGATGCAGGAATGCTATTACGCTTCCTTCCCTTACTGCGGCGAGGATGTGATCCGCTACTGCGTGGAAACGGGGAAGAGGGGCGTCGGTATCGATACGCCCTCCATCGATCCCATGGGCAGCACGGATTTCCCCATGCACTGCATCGTGTTCGGCGCAGGGCTTCTTGTGATCGAAAACCTTGCAAACCTTGACCGGCTTCTCGGCAAAACCTTTACTTTCGCTTCGCTGCCCCTTAAATACGAAAATGCGGACGGATCTCCCGTGCGTGCCGTTGCGCTCATCGACTGAGCTTTTACGAAAAGCTGTTTCTGTCCGTGCCTTTCTCCTTCAGCGCCTTTTTGTAGGCAAGGTAGGCGCTGATGCGGCCCGTTTTTTGAAAGGCATCCCAAAGCGTGCGCGGATCGTTCGGCGTTGCGTTATGTTTCATGCGGCTGTTCCTTTCGGGTGTTATGCCTGTAGTATCTGCAGCTTTGCCCCTGCCGCATGAACGGAAATCTTTCCCGGAAAGGTGAATTTATGCCTTCTTTGACCGTCAACGGAATCGTGACCCGGTATGCGAACTATCGGGACAATGACCGCATCCTGACCCTGTTTACACGGGAAAGGGGGCTTATTACCGTTGGCGCAAGGGGCTGCCGCAGGCCGAAAAGCCCCATCCTTCCTGCGAGCGAGCTGTTTGTTTCCGGCGAATTTGTACTCTTTTACAACAGGGAAAGGTACAGCCTTGAATCTGCAGAGGTCAGGGAGCCTTACTATCCGCTCAGGGAGGATATCGCAAAGTTTTCCGCAGGCGCATACATGCTGTCCCTCATCAACGAGGGGCTTGCGGCGGAACAGCCCAATGAGAAGCTGCTGTCGCTGCTTCTTTATGCGCTCACCTTTACCGCCTATTCCGATATCGACCCGGTGGATACTGCCGTTGCCTTTGCGGTCAAATGTCTCGATACGCTTGGCTACAGACTGGCGCTCGTCCGCTGTGCTTCCTGCGGTTTCGATCTTCGGGCGGAGAAGACCCTTCATTTTTCGGCATCCGCAGGGGGAGCACTCTGCACGGCATGCAGCCGGGGCTTTCGGCAGGATGCGGCGGAGATGTCCGCCCTTTCCCTTGAGGCGCTCAGGCGCATCCTTCTTCTTGCACCCAATGAGATCGGTAAGGTACGCCTGCCGGAACGGGTGCGGACGGAGCTCAAGCATGCGGTGAACGATTATGCGGAGCATGTGCTGGAACGGAAGTTCAAAGCCTTTTCCTGTCTTTAAGAAGGCAGGGAAGGGGCTTCATTCGGCAAAACGATCGTCTTTATGAGAAAACAGCATCGGGAAAACACATTTTTTCTGCAGGATTTCCTGCAGGAAACACGATAAAGCATTGCTTAATTTTCAAAAAAAGGATATAATAAATCGTTGTGTGTGGGGAAATGCGCCCCACTAAAAATCGATCAGTTTTTATTTAATAATATCTTACGGAGGTAAACAAATCGATGGCACAGAAGTACGTATACCTTTTCAGCGAAGGTAACGCCACCATGAGGAATCTCCTCGGCGGTAAGGGTGCAAACCTTGCCGAAATGACCGGTCTTGGTATGCCCGTTCCCCAGGGTTTCACCATCACCACCGAAGCCTGCACGCAGTATTATGCGGACGGCGAAAAGATCAACGATGAAATCATGGAGCAGATCTATGAATATATCGGCAAGCTGGAAGAGATCACCGGCAAGAAGTTCGGTGACAGCGAGAACCCCCTTCTCGTTTCCGTCCGTTCCGGTGCCCGTGCTTCCATGCCCGGCATGATGGATACCATCCTCAACCTCGGCCTCAATGAGGAAGTTGTTGATGTTATTTCCAAGAAGTCCAACAACCCCCGCTGGGCTTGGGACTGCTATCGCCGTTTCATCCAGATGTACTCCGACGTTGTTATGGAAGTCGGCAAGAAGTACTTTGAGCAGCTCATCGACAAGATGAAGGAAGAGCGCGGCATCGAGCAGGACGTTGATCTCACCGCCGAAGATCTCAAGGAACTCGCCGGCCAGTTCAAGGCTGAATACAAGGGCAAGATCGGCCAGGATTTCCCCACCGATCCCAAAGAGCAGCTCATGGGCGCCATCAAGGCCGTTTTCCGCAGCTGGGACAACCCCCGTGCCAACGTCTATCGCCGTGACAACGACATCCCCTATTCCTGGGGTACTGCCGTTAACGTGCAGATGATGGCCTTCGGCAACATGGGTGACGATTGCGGCACCGGCGTTGCCTTCACCCGTGACCCCGCCACCGGCGAAAAGAAGCTGATGGGCGAATTCCTCACCAACGCACAGGGCGAAGACGTTGTAGCCGGCGTCCGTACTCCCATGCCCATCGCCCAGATGGAAGAGAAGTTCCCCGCTGCGTTCGCCCAGTTCAAGGAAGTCTGCAGCATCCTTGAAAACCACTATCATGACATGCAGGACATGGAGTTCACCGTTGAGAACAACAAGCTCTACATGCTCCAGACCCGTAACGGCAAGCGCACTGCCCAGGCCGCCCTCAAGATCGCCTGCGACCTCGTGGACGAAGGCATGATCACCGAGCAGCAGGCTGTTGCCATGATCGACCCCCGCAACCTCGACACCCTGCTCCATCCCCAGTTTGACGTTGCCGTCCTGAAGGCTTCCACCCCCATCGGCAAGGCTCTGCCTGCTTCCCCCGGTGCTGCCTGCGGCAAGATCGTCTTCACCGCTGAAGATGCCAAGGAATGGGCTGCCCGCGGCGAAAAGGTCGTTCTCGTCCGTCTTGAGACTTCCCCCGAAGATATCGAAGGCATGAAGGCCGCTCAGGGCATCCTGACCGTTCGCGGCGGCATGACTTCCCACGCTGCCGTTGTTGCCCGCGGTATGGGTACCTGCTGCGTATCCGGCTGCTCCGCCATCAACATGGATGAAGAGAACAAGAAGTTCGTCCTCTCCGGCAAGACCTATGGCGAAGGCGACTGGCTGAGCATCGACGGTTCCACCGGCAACATCTACGATGGCGCTATCCCCACCGTGCCTGCCACCATCGCCGGCGAATTCGGCCGCATCATGGCTTGGGCTGACAAGTATCGCCGTCTCGGTGTTCGCACCAATGCGGATACTCCCCGCGATGCTGCAAAGGCCCGTGAACTTGGCGCAGAAGGTATCGGTCTCTGCCGTACCGAGCATATGTTCTTCGAAGCCGACCGTATTGCGGCCATCCGTGAAATGATCTGCTCCGACACCGTGGAAGAGCGTGAAGCTGCTCTTGCGAAGCTCCTGCCCATGCAGCAGGGTGACTTCGAGGGCATCTACGAGGCCATGGAAGGCTGCCCCGTCACCATCCGCTTCCTCGATCCGCCGCTCCACGAGTTCGTTCCCACCGAAGAAGCCGACATCGAGCTGCTCGCCAAGGCTCAGGGCAAGACCGTTGAAGAGATCAAGGCCATCATCGCTTCCCTCCACGAGTTCAACCCCATGATGGGTCACCGCGGCTGCCGTCTTGCCGTCACCTATCCCGAGATCGCTGCCATGCAGACCCGTGCAGTCATCCGTGCTGCCATCAACGTGCAGGCCAAGCATCCCGAATGGACCATGGTCCCCGAGATCATGATCCCCCTCGTAGGCGAGATCAAAGAGCTTGCTTATGTGAAGAACGTTGTTGTGAAGACCGCTGATGAAGAGCTTGCCAACGCAGGCGTTCAGATGAAGTACAAGGTCGGCACCATGATCGAGATCCCCCGTGCGGCCCTCACCGCCGATGAGATCGCCAAGGAAGCCGAGTTCTTCTCCTTCGGTACCAACGACCTCACCCAGATGACCTTCGGCTTCAGCCGTGACGACGCCGGCAAGTTCCTCGGCGCCTACTATGACAAGAAGATCTACGAGAACGATCCCTTTGCGAAGCTGGACCAGACCGGCGTCGGCAAACTCGTGAAGATGGCCGCTCAGCTTGGCCGCTCCACCCGTGAGGATCTCCACCTCGGCATCTGCGGCGAACACGGCGGCGATCCCGCATCCGTTGAGTTCTGCCACAATGTTGGTCTTGACTACGTTTCCTGCAGCCCCTTCCGCGTGCCGATCGCCCGCCTTGCCGCTGCTCAGGCAAACATCAAGAACAGCAAATAAGAAACCCATTCATCAGCACAAATCCGGCGCTGCATCCGCAGCGCCGGATTTTTTGCAAAAAAACCTTTGTTTTCGGAATGATTTCGCTATATCAAAAAAGGAGTTTTTCCTTTTTTGGCGAAAGAAAAAATAGGAAGTTGATCCGGAGGGCTAAAAATGGAAGAATTCAACCCCAAAGACGGCACGCTGCGGCATATTGCGGAGGAGTGGGAGGAACGGTCCCTTTCCCCTTATGCCACGCTGTCCAAAAACACAAAGGGCAGGGAATACCCCATGGAGCCGTGCCCCATCCGCACGGAGTTCGTGCGTGACAGGGACCGTATCATCCACTGCAAATCCTTCCGCCGGCTGAAGCATAAAACCCAGGTGTTCCTTTCTCCGGTGGGCGACCATTACCGCACCCGGCTTACCCATACGCTGGAGGTAAACCAGATCGCCCGTACCATTGCAAGGGCGCTCAGGCTGAATGAAGACCTGACGGAAGCTATCGCCCTCGGCCACGATCTTGGCCATACGCCATTCGGCCATGCGGGCGAAAGGATGCTTGACAAGCTCGTTCCCGGCGGTTTTGAGCATAATCTGCAAAGCCTCCGTGTGGTGGAAAAGCTTGAAAACGGAAAGGGTCTGAACCTGACGTTTGAAGTTCGTGACGGCATCGTAAACCACAAAAAGAGCGGCAAACCTGCGACGCTTGAAGGCATGGTGGTCAGCATTTCCGACCGCATCGCCTACATCAACCACGATATCGACGATGCCCTTCGGGGTGGTATCCTCAAGGCGGATGCGCTGCCCAGGAGCAGCATTGAGCTTCTTGGTGCCACCCACGGCAAGCGCATCGACACCATGATCACGGATGTGATCCGGGAAAGCTACGGAAAGAAAACCGTACGCATGTCGGATGCTGTTGGCAAGGAATTTGACAACCTTCGCACTTTCATGTTTGAACACGTGTATTTCGATAAGCATGCAAAGGGGGAAGAGGGAAAAGCCATGCAGGTCATTGAACGGCTCTTTGGCTACTACCTTTCCCATATGGAGGAACTGCCGGAAGAGTTTACCTGCCATATCGAAGCGGACGGTGCGGAGCGTGTGGCGGCGGACTATATCGCCTGCATGACCGACAGGTACGCCATTACCGATTTTGAACACAAATTCGTTCCGAAAGAGTGGATGTGATCGCCCTTCAGCGCCGAAATCTTCCGAAACGTGCAGGAATTCCGCTGTTTTGTGGCGAATAAGAGTTAGCGGAATCAAGAAAATGCATCAAGGAACGGAAAGGAGTGCTTGCTATGCCCATGTTCCCGGAAGCATGGATGGATGAGCTCCTGCAGAAGACCGACCTTGTATCCCTTGTTTCGGAATATGTGGTGCTTTCCCCGAAAAGCGGAAGGCTTTGGGGCTGCTGCCCCTTTCACAATGAAAAAACGCCCTCTTTTTCCGTGCAGCCGGACAAGCAGATGTATTACTGCTTCGGCTGTCACGCAGGCGGCGGTGCCATCCAGTTCGTGCGTGAGGTGGAGCGCCTCGGCTTTGTAGATGCGGTGAAATTTCTTGCCCAGCGGGCAGGAATGGAGCTTCCCGATGAAGTGGATGACGACAAGCTTCGCCGTGAGCGCCAGCACAAAGAACGGCTTTATGCAGCCTGCAAGGAAGCGGCGCTGTTTTACCATAAGCAGCTTCTGACAAAAGAAGCCGCACACGCACAGCAATACCTGACCCGCCGCGGTGTGGATGGAAAGCTTGCGGCCCGTTTCGGGCTTGGCTATGCCTTCGATACATGGGACGGCCTTACCAACCACCTGACCGCAAAGGGCTATACAAAAAATGAACTGATCGATGCGGGGCTCGCCATCCGCTCCAAAAACAGGGAAGGCTGCTATGACGCTTACCGTGACCGCATCGTGTTTCCCATTATTGCCACCACCGGCCGTGTAGTCGGCTTTGGCGCACGCACCATGAAAAAGGACGAGCAGCCCAAGTATATCAATACCGGCGATACGCCCATCTACAACAAGCGGAACAACCTTTATGCCCTCAACATGCAAAAGGGCAAACATCCGCAGGATCTTATCATGGTGGAAGGGTATATGGATGTCATCAGCCTCTTTGGGGGCGGCGTGGACAATGCGGTGGCATCCCTCGGTACGGCGCTGACACCCCAGCAGGCGAAGCTCCTCAAACGCTATGTGGAGCGTGTTTACATCTGCTATGACGGCGATGCTGCCGGGCAGAATGCAACCCTTCGGGGGCTTGATATCCTTTCCGCCGAAGGCATTGATGTTAAGGTCATCACCATCCCCGGCGATGCGGACCCCGACGACTATATCCGCCGCAAGGGGAGGGATGCCTTCCTGAAGCTGAAGGACGATGCGGATACGCTCAACGGCTTCAAACTCAGCCACATCGCATCGCAGTATGATCTTGAGACTGCAGACGGCCGTGAGAAATTTGCCAAAAAAGCCTGTGCGTTCGTGGGCGGTCTTGAACCGGTGGAACGGGAACGCTATGCACCGCTCGTAGCAAGAAAAGCAGGCGTTTCCCTTGATGCCGTCAAGGCGCAGTGCGGCCTTCAGAAGCCGCAGGAAGCGAATAGCGCTGTCAAAAAACGGAATACTATCAATAAAAAACGCGAGGCGAAAGATACCGAACCGGATCGAATCGAGCAGATGCTGCTCCACGCCATGCAGTCATCCTGTGAAGGGGCCGCATACACGGCGGAGCGCATGGCAGATGCGGAGATCACGTTCCTATCGCCGGGGTTTGCAGGCTATGCGGATGCGCTGCTCATTGCATTTCTTGCGGAGGAAGCGCCGGACCTTTCCCGCCTTGTGGCGGAATTGCCGGAGGAGCAGGCGGAGGCGGCTGCCCGGGTCATGATGGAAGACCCCATTTCAGGGGATGTAAAGCCCCTTGTGGATGACTGCATCAACAAGCTCATGCACAACCGCATCAATGAGCGGCTCAAGGAGCTTGCCGCAGAAATGAACGAGCCCACGGCAGACCGTGCCGCACTTTTGAAAGAACATGCGGCGCTGATACAGAAACTAAAAAAGTTTAAATAAAGCAAAGAACACGAACGAAAAAGCATCAGTAAGGGAGAGAACGGCTTTGGAAGCAAACAAACCCACCACCACAAACAAAATCGAAGAACTCATTGAGCGAGGCAAACAAAAGGGCGTACTGACCTATCAGGAGGTCATGGATACGCTGGCGGAGCTTGAGATGAATTCCGAGCAGATCGAGCGGCTGTATGACCGTTTCGAGGCACTCAACATCGATATCGTGGAAGAGATCGATGTGGCGGAAGACATCAACGAAGAGCTTGCCGAGATCGACAACTCCGTTTCCGGCACGGAAGGCGTTGCCATCGATGACCCCGTTCGCATGTACCTGAAGGAGATCGGCAAGGTGCCGCTTCTCAATGCCACCGAGGAGATCGAGATCGCCAAGCGCATGGCGGACGGCGATCAGGATGCAAAGCGTCAGCTGGCGGAAGCCAACCTGCGCCTTGTGGTCTCCGTTGCAAAACGCTATGTCGGCCGCGGCATGCTGTTCCTTGACCTCATTCAGGAAGGCAACCTCGGTTTGATCAAGGCGGTGGAAAAGTTTGACTACCGCAAGGGCTATAAGTTCTCTACCTATGCCACCTGGTGGATCCGTCAGGCCATCACCCGTGCCATTGCGGATCAGGCCCGCACCATCCGCATCCCCGTGCATATGGTGGAAACCATCAATAAGCTGATCCGTGTGAACCGCCAGCTGCTGCAGGAATACGGCCGTGAACCCCGCCCCGATGAGATCGCTGCCGAAATGGGCATCTCCGAGGAAAAGGTTCGTGAGATCATCAAGGTCGCACAGGAACCCGTTTCCCTCGAAACTCCCATCGGTGAAGAGGAAGACAGCCACCTTGGCGACTTCATTCCCGATGATGAAGCACCTGCCCCGGCGGAAGTTGCCGCCTTCACCCTCCTCAAGGAGCAGCTGATGGAGGTGCTTGATACCCTTACTCCCCGTGAGGAGAAGGTACTGCGCCTGCGTTTCGGCCTTGATGACGGCAAAGCACGCACCCTTGAAGAGGTGGGCAAGGAATTCAACGTTACCCGTGAGCGCATCCGCCAGATCGAAGCAAAAGCGCTGCGCAAGCTGCGCCATCCTTCCCGCAGCAAGAAGCTGAAGGATTTCCTTGAATAAAGAAACACAACAAAGCGGCAAATGCATCTGCATTTGCCGCTTTTGCCTGTTTTAGGGCTTTTTTTGCATCTCTCCCCAAGGTAGACCCAAAGGGAAGGGCTTTTCTACCGCCGTTTTCGCTTCTCTACAAACAGGGAAGGGGGCTGTGGGTTGTGCCGGATGCCGTTCTACCTGTATCCTTCCTTCATCAGCTATGGCCGCATGCGGCGGCATAAAGAAGGAGACGATACCATGGAACGGACAAAACTTCGTGACCGCACTCTGCCGAACTACACCCGGGGCGAGGAGATCTTCAATATGGCATCCCATGCGGCAGGGGCAGCCTTCGGCGTGTTTGCGCTTATCGCCTGCCTTGTGAAGGCGGCAGGAGATGTGTGGGCAACGGTGGGCAGCGCCGTTTACGGTGCATCGCTCATCATCCTTTACAGCGTTTCCGGCATTTATCACGGCTTAAAGCCCAACATGGGCAAAAAGGTGATGCAGGTGCTGGACCATTGCTGCATTTATTTCCTGATTGCAGGCACGTATACGCCTATCCTGTTTTCTGCCATCCGCCTTGTGTCGCCCACTGCCTGCTGGGTGCTGTTCGGGGCTGTATGGGGCATTGCAGCGGCGGCAACGGTGTTTACCGCCATCGACCACAACAAATACGCCGCCCTTTCCATGGTCTGCTATCTCGGTATGGGCTGGTGCATCGTGTTTGCAATCAAGCCTGCTGTTGCTGCCATCCCGAAGGAGGGGCTTCTCTACATCCTCTGGGGCGGCATTGCATATACCCTCGGTGCCATCCTTTACGGCATCGGCAGCAGGGTAAGGTGGATGCACAGCATCTTCCATCTGTTTGTGGTACTTGGCAGCGTGCTGCAGTTTCTCGGCATCCTAATGCATGTGCTTTGAGGCTGTTTATCATTTATTCAAAGTAATTCATCATGAAGTGTGGTATAGTAATACTGACCGCACTTTTTCTTTGTTTGGAGGATCTCAATGAAACGCACCGCTGCGCTTTTCCTTTCACTGATGCTGCTTTTTGCCGTGCTTTTCGTGCCCGGCGTTTCCCACGGCGCAACGGATAACAGCTGGGCACGGGTGCTGCTTTCCACCGGGTGCTACGATACGCTGACCCTCAATGTGATGGGAAGCTACTTCATTTACGATAACGGCAAGACCTTCTGGGGCGGCACGCTGACGGTATCCGTCACGGAGGATGGGCGTCTCAGCGTGACCCACTCCATGCAGGGGCTTCTTTATACGGGCGACTTTTTCACCCTTGCAAGGGAATATGTTTCCCCTTCCGCCGGCGCCGTGGTGTTTACAGACTGTGACAGTGCAGTCAAAGGCAATGCTTATCTCGGGCATTTTCACTTTACGGTGAAGGAATCCTCAAGCGGCGAAAAGTACATCCGTGTAGTGAACGAAGTGCCCCTTGACCAGTATCTTTACGGCGTCATCGGCCACGAAATGAGCAACTCCTTTCCCATTGAGGCATTGAAAGCGCAGGCGGTGGTGTCGGCTTCCTATGTCGTTACTAAGATCAATACCGGCAGCGATTACCACTTTACCGACTCCTCTTCCAGCGATCAGGTATACAGCGGTTACGATCCCTACGATACCCGTGTCATCGAAGCGGTGGATGCGGTGACGGGGGAGGTCATGTTTGTGGACGGCAAGCTGCTGCGTGCGCTGTTCTGCTCCTCAAACGGCGGCGAGACCAGCCTGCCCCTTTATGAGTGGGGAGAGGTGCTTCAGTCCAACGTCATCACCACGGATGGCTATGTGGTGCAGCTTGACCCTTACGATCTTCGCAATCCATCCACCACAAGTCAGGGCGAACACGAAACGCTTTCCGTTTCATACGGCGAGGCCACAGCGGAAAGCCTCGGGGAAGCCTTTTACGGTTTCCTTTGTGCGGCGGCGGATACTGCCCTTGGCACGAGCGGTGCGGCTGTGACGGCCGTTCATTCCGTTTCGCTGCATACGCCGCCCACTACTACCCTTGAAAACGGCACCGTTCGCACGTGGAGCGAGTTTACCCGCAACATGACCGCCTGCACCGTGGTGGTCGATGCAAAGGCGAACGGCGTATCCTATTCCAAACAGAGCATCACGTTTTCTCCCAAGGACCTCAAAACGGCAGGGGTGTTCACCTCTTCCCGGAATCTTCGTGCTTATTGGGGCGAGGCGACCGTGGATGCGGAAGGAAACGAGACCGGCTGCATCATCCACCGGGGAAGATGGGGGAGCGGGATCGGACTTTCCCAGCGGGGCGCACAGCAAATGGCAAACGAAGGCTTTGGCTACCGTGATATTCTTGCGTTTTATTTTCCCAATGCGGAGGTTGATACCATCGTGCTGCAGGCGCCCTTTGACCCCGTGCTGCCCGGTGCGGCGCCCGTGGTGCTTGCAAAGGGTGTGATCAATGCGGACGGCGTTGCCCTTCGCAGCGGCCCTTCCACCTATTATCAAAAGCTTTCCACCCTTGCAAAAAACAGCGAAGTGGAGATCTACGGTGAGCTTGGCGCATGGGATTATGTGATGGTCTATGTGGATGGCGAGCTTTACGGCTATGTGCATTCCACCTATGTCACGGTCACAGAACGAAGTGAACCGGAAGTACCTTCCTTGCCCGATACTGACCCATCCAAGGTACTTGCAAAGGGAAAGGTGATAAACGTCAACGAAAGCGTCAATTTCCGTGCTGAGGCTTCAAGCGGTTCCGCAAAAGTGGGATCGCTTCCCAAGGATACGGTCTTTGATATCTATGCCCGTTCCGGCGCATGGTACTATATCTATGTCGGAACGGATGCAAAAGGCAAGACCGTCAACAAATACGGCTATATTTACGGTCACTATGTGGGCATTACGGAATACCTGACGCCGGAACCTGTGGATGCGGAGGATATCGACGGTGACGGCAGCGTAACGGTGCTCGATGCGCTTCTGATCGCCAAGGAAGCAGCCCAAATGGGCGTGATGACTTCCGAACAGAAACAGAAGGCGGATATCGACAGGAACAGCAGTATCGGCGTTTCCGATGCGATTCGGGCTGCCATTGCCGCCGCAAAGTGATATCATTTCGGAATTTGATGAAAAAATGCCCGTATTGCGCATAAATCCCTTGTTTGAATGAGGGGAGATGTGGTAATATAATACACAGTATTGTATATCATGGCGTTGCTGTGTGCGTACGGCATGGTAAAAATATACCAGCATCAATAAACCATCTGGAGGATAATACCTATGGCAATGATTATGGCAGGCGATTTTCGCAAGGGTGTAACGGTTGAAATTGACGGCAACGTGTGGTCCATCGCGGATTTCCAGCATGTTAAGCCCGGCAAAGGCGCGGCCTTCGTACGTACCCGTCTTAAGAACGTGATGACCGGTGCTGTGCTTGAGCGCACCTTCAGCCCCACCGATAAGTATCCCACCGCTCACATCGAGACCAAGGAAATGCAGTATCTCTACAACGACGGTGAACTGTATTACTTCATGGATACCGAAACCTATGAGCAGCTTCCCCTCAACCATGAGCAGGTGGAAGACGCCATCGATTTCATCGTGGAAAACGAGAACGTCACCATCCGTTTCTTCAAGGGCAGCCCCTTCTCCGTTGCAGCACCCAACTTTGTTGAACTGACCGTTACCGAAACCGAACCGGGCTTCAAGGGCGATACCGCTACCGGCACCACCAAGCCCGCTACCCTTGAGACCGGCTTCAAAATCAACGTTCCGCTGTTCGTCAACGAAGGCGACCGCATCCGCGTTGATACCCGCACCGGCGAATACATGGAGCGCGTTTAACCAATACTTTTAACATCACTTTTCAGGAGGTTACCTATGGGTTACATGAAAGAAAAGGTTGCCTATCTGCGCGGCCTTGCGGACGGCATGAACATCGGTGAAGATGCGCAGGGCAAGCTGCTTCTCGCCATGATCGAGACCATGGACGAGATGGCTGCCACCATCGATGAAAACGAAGAAGCCATCATCGACCTCGATGAGTGCATCGACGATATCTGCGACGAGATCTCCGATATCGATGAGTGCATCGATGCTCTTCTTGAGGATGACTGCGAGGATTGCGATGGCTGTGACGGCTGCTGCGGCGAGTACAGCGACTTCGAAGACGATTTTGTAGAGGTCGAGTGCCCCTACTGCGGTGAGGTCGTATACTTCGATCAGGGCATGCTTGAGTCCGATGAAGACCTCATCTGCCCCAACTGCAACGAGTCCATCATCGAGACCGTTGAGGATGACGAAGAATAATTCTTCCTGCAAACAACAAAACAGCGCACGGAGTTCCGTGCGCTGTTTTTTGTTCCTTACTTTTTGATCTCTTTTACGGCAGCTTCCGCAAAGCTGTTGTCAACAAGGGTTTCAAATGCAATGCGGTCCGTCAGCTCGCCGGCACCTTCCATGATGTCCTGCAGCCGTGTGAAGGATGCTTCCGTCATGATGGGATCAAGCGCCCAGGAATCCGTGGCACGGTAACTGTTTGCCACGATGGAAAGCGTCTCGATGGAAGAATCGGGGAAGAAGGGCTGCATGGCTTCTGCGATTTCCGCATCGGCAGCGGACTGCACCCAAAGCTGCGCCCGGTAAAGCGCACGGACAAAGGCGGATACAAATTCGGGATCCTCGCTGACGGTCTCCTTTGCCGTCATAAAGGCCGTGTAGGGCACTTCACCGGATTCAAGGCCGATATTCGCCACAACGTATCCTTTTCCGGCATTTTCAAACTCCGATGCGGTAGGCTCAAACAGCGTGACGTAATCGCCGGTGCCGCTTTCAAAGGCGCCGCCCATCAGGTTGAACTGCACGTTGCTGATCACTTCCACATCTTCGCCCGGTGTGAGACCGTGGGCTTTGAGCACATACAGCAGCGTCATGTAAGGCATACCGCCCGGGCGGCCGCCGATAACGGATTTTCCGCGGAGGGACTCCCAATCAAAAGCTGTTTCTTCTTCACGTCCTACCAGAAAGGAACCGTCCCGTTTGGTAAGCTGTGCGATGACCATGGGGTGTTCTTCTTTGCCGCCGGAAGCAACGTATACGCCGGTTTCCGGCCCCATCAGGGCAATATCCGCCTCGCCTGCAAGCAATGCGGTCATGCTTTTGTCGCTGCCGCCGCCGGTCACGATCTCGATCTCCATGCCTTCTTCTTCAAAAAAACCTTTGGATACCGCAACGTAAAGCGGTGCATAGAACACGGAGCGTGTCACCTCGTTGATGGTGACATGGCGAAGGGCTGTTTCTTTCTCGCAGCCGCAGAAAAGGAACGCAGTGCAAAGCAGCAGGCACAGCGCAGGGAAAAAGAGCTTTTTCATAGCAACCTCCTTGTTTAATTGGCTGCTTCATACTATGCATGCACTCAAAAAAGTGAAACAAAAAAAGGACGGCGGCGCCGTCCTTCTGTTTGTGGGGGATTATTCTTTTTTGCTGTGCAGCATGGGGAAGAGGTTCAGCTTCGCATAGTGCACAAGGGCAATGAGCGCAAGCACGATGGCGATAACGAAAACGATCACATCAAGGTGCAGCGTGCCGATGGTGGGAAGGAAGTATTTGCCAAGCGTCAGCGCAACGCTCAGGCTGAAAAAGCCGGATGCAAGCTTGCCGAACCAGTCCGCATACACAACGACGTTTTTCCGGAACAGGAATGCGCTGCCGATGATCATCAAAACCTCTTTTACATAGGCGATCGCAATAAGATAGCCGGGCAGCCAGCCTTTGTACCAGAAACAGGAAAGGGCTGCAAGCAGCATGAATTTATCTGCGAGAGGATCAAGCACCTTGCCGATGTTGGTGATCCAGTTGTTTCGCCTTGCAAGGAACCCGTCAAGAAGATCCGTCAGAAAGGCAGCGATATAGGTGATCAGGCAGGCAAGGTAGCGTTCCACCGAGAAAAAGTAGAGGAACACGCCAACCATCAAAAGCCGGATCGTGGAAAGAATATTGGGAATGTGCCGCATATACAAGAACCTCATCCGTCATGGTCATATTTACGTAAAGTACATTATAGCACAGCTATGACATGATTTGCGAGTGAACGCCAAAAATTTTACCAAAATGGCACAATTGATCCGTCGGTTTTTCTTTTCGCAGAATTTGATTTGTTGACAGTTCGCACCGTGACGGCTACAATATATAGATAAGTTTATAATGGGGCAGGGTATGAACTGCCTTTACAAAGGAGAAGTAAGAATGCAGAACAAACACAGCGTGAAGCGCATTGCCCTTCTGTTGGTAGCCGTGATGGCTCTTGCCGCCTTTGCAGGCTGCAGCGCCAGGGTTGCAGATCCCGTCGTCGGCAAGGTCGGCGACCTTGAGATCTACTATTCCACTTTCTACAACAGCTATCAGTATGAAGAAATGATGAAATACTATTACGGTACCGGCACTTCCTTCGATACCTCTACCGAAGAAGGCTACCGTGAGTTCCTCGACTATCATTTTGACAGCATCATCAACACCCTGCTGCCCATTTACGTTGCCAAGCAGGAAGGCATCACCCTGACCGAAGAGGAAGAAGCCAACGTGCAGCTTGAGCTTGAAGCGGAGATCGATCAGATCTACGCCAGCTATGCTTCTTCCGTGGATGAGTCCATCACCGATGAGGCTGCCATCCGTGCCGAAGAGGAAAAGATCCTGAAGGATTACCTCCGTGCCAACGGTCTGACCGTCGAAAAGTACTTTGCATCCATTGAAGAAAGCCTCCGCGATCAGGCGATCGGCGATAAGTACATGAACTCTCTCCTTGCCGATATCACCGTTTCCGATGAAGAGGCCAAGGCGTTCTACGATGAGCAGCTCACCTACTACGAGACTGACTATGCCAACGACCCCGGCTACTTCTACGATGATTATCTCTCCTACCTCGATTACGGCGAGATCCATCCCCTCGTCGTTCCCGAAGGTTACGATTACTACAAGCACATCCTCATCATGAACCCCGAAGAGGGCGAGGAGAAGGATGTGGATGCTATCATCGCCGAGATCTATGAGAAGATCAATGCGGATTCCGACTTCACCGAGGCCGACTTTGATGCCCTCGTTGCGGAATACGGCGAGGATACCGGCATGCAGTCCGAACCCTACAAGACCACCGGCTACATGATCTCTGAGTACAATGCGGATACCTATTATGCAGAGTTCTCCGCTGCGGCGCTTGCCCTTGAAAACCAGGGCGATATCACCCTTGAGGCTGTGGAAACCTCCGTCGGTAAGCACATCATCATGAAGTGCGCCCCCGTGGAAGCCAGGACCGTTCCCTTCGAGGAAGTGGAAGAGGATATCCGTGAGCTTGCCCTTGAAAAGGAAAAGCTTGAAGTCCAGAACGGCTATCTCGATCAGTGGCGTGAAGAGGTCAAGATCGTAAAGCACTACAACCGTGTTGCCGGTATCGGCCGCTAAAAAACAGCCTTGCGTTTTCCGGTCCGGCCGGGTCGGCAGAGCGCTGCCGGAAACGCATCAATGAACAGCACACAAAAAGATCCTTCGGAAAAGCCGGAGGATCTTTTTTGTATGCAGAAATACTGCTTGCCAGCATCAAAGATGGGTGCAGCCCGTGCCCGGATATGCTATAATTCTATAGAATATGATCTATGTATCGGAAAACAGAGGATTCATGCATGACGAAAAAGCTTTATTATGATCCCGAAATGAAAACATGCTCCGCAGCGGTGCTCGATGTGCGGGAGAGCAAAGGCGGTTATGAGATCCTGCTCGATCAAACCGTGATCTATCCCGAGGGCGGCGGTCAGCTGTCCGACACGGGCATGATCGGCAGCGCAAAGGTATCCCATGCACGGGAAGAAGATGACAGGATCTGGCATCTTGCCGATAAGCCCCTTGCCGTGGGCGAAACGGCTGAGGTATCTTTCGATCCGCTGCCCCGGCTTGACCATACCCAGCAGCATACCGGCGAGCATATCCTTTCCGGCCTTGCAAAAACGCTGTTTGATGCGGTGAATGTGGGCTTCCATATGGCGGAGGATTATGCGACCATCGACATTGATAAGCCCCTTGACGATGCGCAGCTTGCGCATCTTGAAGCGGAAGCAAACCGTGCCGTGCAGGCGAATGTGCCCACCGTGACCCGCATCGTCAACGATAAGGAGCTTGATTCCATCGAGATCCGCAAGCGTGCAAAGGGGCTTGCAGGCGATAATATCCGCATCGTCTGGTGCGGCGGCGTGGATTCCTGCACCTGCTGCGGTACCCATTGCGTCATGAGCGGCGAAGTAGGCTATATCAAGATCACGGCGCACATGAATTATAAGGGCGGTACCCGTCTGTGGTTCGCCTGCGGCATGCGTGCGGTGAAACACGCACAGGAAACGGCAGCCCTTGCGGACAAGCTTGCAAGGCGCTTTTCCACCAAGCAGGAAAACGTGCTGGAAGCGGTCCTCAAGCAGGGCGATGATCTTGCGGCAGCAAAAAAAGAGCTTCGTGTGCGCACGGATATGCTCCTTTCTTATCGGGCGGCAGATCTTCTTGCCAATGCGGATGCGGTGGGCGGCACAAAGCTCGTCGTCAGCCTTGAAGATGGCTTTGCCATGCAGGAACTGAAGCTGCTTGCGGAAAAGGTATGTACGGCTGAGAAGGCGGTCGCTGTTCTGCTGTCCAAAGCAGGGGAGAGCGTTTATTATCAGCTGTGGCGCTCTCAGGGCGTTGCTCTTTCCATGCGTGATGTTTCTTCTGCGCTCAACGCCATTCTCGGCGGCAAGGGCGGCGGCAGGGATGATGCCGCACAGGGCAGCGCCAAAGCGCAGGAAGGTCTCAGTGAGACTCTTGCCCAGTTTGAAGCATACATGAAGCAGCGGATGAAGGGCTAAAGGATGAAGCGTATCATCCCGGCTGTTTTGGCTGTTTTACTCTTTTTTGGCTGTGGGGAAAAGGAAGTGCCAACGCCCGTTGAGATCACGTTTCCTTCCACAGCACCGGCGGAACCTGCAGGCACACCGCCGCAGTCCGCATGCCCGGCGGATGCAACGCCTCAGCCCGTTCCCGTTAAAGCGGATATGGAATACTGCACCGTCATCTGTGACGATGCGGTGAACCTCCGTGAAAGCCCCTCCGCAAAGGCGGAACTGACCGCACAGGTGCCTTCGGGCACAAGGGTGCATGTGATCGGCTTTGAAGGGCGCTATGCGAAGGTGGAGCTGGAAGAAAACGGGAAGACGGGTTATATGATCGCCGGCTATCTGATGCCGGAAAACAGCGTCTATTCCGCTTCACAGGTGCAGCCGACCGCTCTTTACACCTACGATGCCATGATGACGGATATCGGTGCGCTTACGGCAAAATATGCGGATATCATGCAGGTGGAGACCCTCGGCATCAGCGCGGCGGGGAAGGAGATCCCGGTGCTGCTGCTTGGCAGCAAAAATGCGGAAAAGCATGTGTTCATACAGGCTTCCATCCACGGCAGAGAGCATATGACGAGCCTTCTTGCCATGGCGCTTTCGGAAGCGTGGCTTGCATCCGGTGCGTCGGATACCGTTTGCTTCCATGTGGCGCCGATGGTAAATCCGGACGGTGTTTCCATCAGCCAGGGACTCCTTGACGATCCTTCGCTGCAGGCGATCTACGAAAAGGATGTTTCTTCCGACAGAACGGAACGGAATTATGAGGATTACCGCACGCTGTGGAAAGCGAACTATCACGGAGTTGACCTGAACCGCAATTTCGATGCGCTGTGGGAAAACGTCAACACGGCGCCTCATATCTCATCGGAAGGATACAGGGGCGATGCGCCCGAAAGCGAACCGGAAGCGAAGGCGCTTGCGGCGTATACAAAGCGGTATCCTTTTTCTGCAACGGTTTCGTATCATTGCACGGGCAGCCTTATTTACTGGCAGTTCGGGCTGAATTCTCCGGTGGATGACAAAGCCCTCACGCTGGCGGAACTGATAGCAGCGGATGCAGGCTATACCGTTGAGCCGGATGACGGCACATCCTTCGGCGGATATAAGGACTGGGCATCGAGCGTGGCGGGGATCCCGTCCCTTACGGTGGAGATCGGAACACGCAGCGCACCGCTGCCGGAGATCGATTTTTACAACATTTGGGTCAGGAACAGAAATGCCTTTGAAATCATAGAAAAATGGGCAAAAAATGCTTGACAAAGTGTGGCAGGGTCTCTATAATATGAGTGTTGAAAAGCAGAAGCCCCGCTTCTCACCCGCCGGCATTGGCCAGGCGCGGTCATGGAACAGTATACTGCCGAAAGGTTATGTATGTCCATAGTGGGTGCACTGCGCCCACTATTTTTTTATGGAGGTGTCCACCATAGCCAGCCAAGAACTTCTTATCAATGAGGAAATCCGTGACAAGGAAGTCCGCCTGATCGATGAAAAAGGAAACCAGCAGGGCATTGTTACCATCGATGTAGCACTGCGCATGGCCGAAGAAGCCGACCTTGATCTCGTGAAGATCGCACCGCAGGCTGTCCCGCCGGTGTGCAAGATCATGGATTACGGCAAGTACCGCTTCGAACAGATCAAGCGGGAAAAGGAACAGAAAAAGAACCAGAAGGTCATCGAGATCAAAGAGATCCGTCTTTCCGCCACCATCGACCAGCACGATATGGAAGTTAAGGCAAAGGCGTGCACCAAGTTCCTTGCAGACGGGAACAAGGTAAAGGTCTCCATTCGCTTTAAGGGCCGCCAGGCCAAGCACAGCGACATCGGCCTTGATGTGATGACCGCCTTCGTCGAAATGGTGAAGGACAGTGCTGCGATCGACCGCCCTGCCAAGCAGGAAGGCCGCAACATGTTCATGATTTTAGCACCGAAAGCAAACTAACCCAAACTAAAACAAATTTTCCAAGAGGAGGAAATACCCCATGCCTAAGATCAAGACTCACAGGGGTGCTGCCAAGAGATTCAGCCTTACCAAGAACGGCAAGATCAAAAGGGGCAAGGCCTACAAGAGCCACATCCTGACCAAGAAGACCACCAAGCGTCTGCGCACTCTGCGCCAGACCGGCTACATTGCCGAGTGCGAAGCCAAGAAGGTTCGCGAGCTCATCCCGTACAAGTAAGGAGGAACACCAACAATGGCAAGGATCAAGAGGGCGGTAAACGCCGTTAAAAAACGTCGCAAGGTTTTCAAGCTCGCGAAGGGCTATTATGGTGCCAAGAGCAAGCAGTACCGTGCAGCTTCCCAGCAGGTCATGCGTTCCATGGCTTACGCCTATGTTGGCCGTAAGCTCAAGAAGCGTGAATATCGCAAGCTTTGGATCGCCCGTATCAATGCGGGTGCCCGTATCTGCGGTACCACCTACAGCCGCATGATCAACGGCCTTAAGCTCGCCGGCGTCGATGTAAACCGCAAGGTTCTCGCTGACCTCGCTGTGAACGATATGAATGCGTTCCGTGAGCTCGTGAACGTCGCCAACGAAGCGCGCAAGTAAGCAAAACACAATTCAGGCGCAACCCAAAAGGCTGCGCCTGTTTTTATCCGTATTTTCGCAGGAAGGGAGAAACGGGATGCTCATCGAAAGCACACGCAATGAAACCGTAAAACGTGCAAGGGCGCTTTCACAGCGCAAAAGCAGGCTTGAACAGGGCGTTCACCTTATTGAAGGAGAAAAACTGGTAAGGGAAGCTGCGATCTCCGGTGCATGTTTTCGGGATGCCTTTATAGAGGAAGGGCATGATGCAATGAAAGCGCTGCTTGAAGAGCACGGTGCATCGGTTCATATTGTGAAGCGCAGCGTCATGGAAAGCCTGACCCAGACCGGCACGCCGCAGTGGGTGGCAGCCACGGTGGAAACGCCGGAACAGCCCATACCGATGCAGTACCCTGCAGGACTGATCGTAGCGCTTGACTGTGTGCAGGATCCCGGCAACCTCGGCACCATTCTCCGCACGGCGGATGCCATGGGCGCCGCAGGGCTTTTCCTCGGCGAAGGCTGTGCGGATCCTTATGCGCCGAAGCCCCTTCGTGCGTCGATGGGCTCTGTGTATCATATCCCCGTGTGGCAGGGCGATCTTCAAAAAGAGGTCGGCCGCCTGGCTGAACAGGGTTTTAAACTTGTATGCGGCCACTTGAAGGGCGGAAGCGAGTTGCCGGAACCCGGCGAAAAGTGTGTGCTCGTCATTGGCAACGAAGGCAACGGCGTCAGCGATGCCATCGCCGATCAGTGCGAAAAGTATCGCCTTCCCATGTACGGGCGTGCGGAATCCCTCAACGCCTCCGTTGCGGCAGGTATCCTTATTTATGAGCTTGCACGGAAAATGCGAGGGTAAAGAAATCAAAGAAGCGGTGCAGCATGACGCTGCACCGCTTTTCGTTACAGTATTTTATCGATATTCGCCAACAGCCGCCGTCTGTGGGAAGGCACATAGGCATCCGAATTGACGAGCGCAAGGAACTCATCCTTCGGCAGCCATTTGTAGGCGACCGTTTCGCCTTCTTGCAGTGTAACGGAATCCTTGTCACAGTCCACAGTGCAGAAGAATCCGTGGCATATGGTGTTTCCTGCTGTGGTAGTGCGGTAAAAGTGGATAAACTCCTCTGCACAGATGCCGGTCTCCTCAAAAAGTTCCCGTTTTGCGGTATCAAGGGGCGTTTCGCCCTTGAGTGCGCTGCCGCCGGCGGTGCCTTCGTATAAGCCGGGGGAAAGGGGCTTGTTGGGGTCACGCAGCATTACAAGAAAGTCGCCGTAACGGTGGCGAACAGTGATATCCGCCACCATGTGGTATAAGCCTTCCGGTATCGGTTCGCCTCGCACAAGGTCCTTTCCGGCAAGCGTGCCGTCTTCATAGTAAGCGTCCCAGAGTTCCATATTGCTGCCCTCACTCGGTGCGCATCCAACGGGGATAGATGCCGAATTCCTTCAATGCCCTGTAAAGCTTCTCGTTCGGCATGCCGATCACGTTGAAATAGGAACCGTTCACACGCTCCACCAGCAGCGAACCGGGGCCCTGTATGCCGTATGCGCCTGCTTTATCAAGGGGTTCGCCGGTTCCGATATATGCACGGATCTCCTCCGGAGACAGCGCAGCGAAGGTCACATCGGTCTCATCGTGGAAAAGATGCCGTTTCCCGTTTGCAAGGATGGCAACGCCGGTGTAGACCGTATGGGTGCGGCCGCTCAAAAGGCTCAGAATGCGGAAGGCATCATCCCTGTCCTTCGGTTTGCCGATAATGCTGCCGTCAAGATACACGATGGTGTCCGCACCGATCACGCAGCAGTCTTCATGGGAAGAAAAGACAGCTTCCGCTTTTCTTTCTGCCAGCTTTTCCACAAATTCCGCAGGGGCGCAGGGCGGCACGTCCTCATTGGCATCGCTGACGATCACCTCGTATTCATAATCCATCAGCGCAAGCATCTCACGGCGCCGGGGGGATTGGGAAGCAAGGATCAGACGCATGGTAAGGTCTCCTTTTCGAAACATCATTCAAACAATTGTATAGTATAACACAAACCTGTATATTGCGCACGGCATCAGGCAATACTTTCCATTATTCCGATGAGATAAGGAATGTGGGAGGTGTTTTTTATGTGCTTGAATCTTTCCAAATACCTGATGCGCACGGTGGCTGTGGACCTTGGAACGGTCAATACGCTGATCGCAGTAAAGGGGAAGGGCATCGTGCTGCGTGAACCGAGTGCGGCGGCTGTCGCTGCCGGCAGCAACCGGGAACCGCTTGCTTTCGGCAGGGAAGCCCTGCAGCTTGTGGGGCGTACGCCCGGCGGTATCCATGTGGTGTATCCGCTTCGGGACGGCGTTGTATCGGATTATAACGTGGCGGCGGATATGCTGCGTTTTTTTATCGAACAGGCACTCGGAAGAAAAGTGAGTGCTATGGGAATCCGTCTTGTGCTGTGCCTGCCGCTGTGTGTGACGGATGTGGAGCGGCGTGCCCTGGCGGAAGCGGCGAAGGAAGCAGGAGCACGGGAGGTGCTTCTTTTGGATGAACCCCTTGCATCCGCCGTGGGGGCAGGGCTGCCGGTGTTTGAACCCACAGGGTCTATGGCGGTGGATATCGGCGGCGGCACCACGGATGCAGCCGTGATCGCCTTTGGCGGCATTGCCGCATCCGCATCCATCCGCACGGGCGGCACCCATATCGATGGGGCGATACGGGAACATGTGCAGAAAGCGCACGGGCTTTTGATCGGCGAAAGGATGGCGGAAGAGGCGAAGATACGCCTTGGCAGCGCCCTGCCCGGCGGTGCGGAACAACTGGAGGTCAAAGGGCGCAATCTTGAAAGCGGACTTCCTGCAGGAGTCAGCCTGACCGCAGCGGAGGTTACCCATGCAATGGCTGCGGAGATCCGAAAAATCGTGGAGGCAGTCAAGGAAGCGCTTGCACAAACGCCGCCGGAACTTGCAGGTGATCTTTATACGAACGGTATCATGCTTACGGGCGGCGGCGCAAAGATCCGTGGGCTCGATAAGCTGCTGTCGCACGAAACGGGGATGCCCGTTTCCGTCGGGGCGGATCCCCTTGACTGTGCGGTGCTCGGAGCGCTCAGCATGCTCGAAAGGGAGGAATCCTTTGTTTCCGTCCGTGACACGCTGGAGGCACAGGGCTGAAGAGCGGCTTTTCTTAACATAATGTGACGTTTTGGCTGGATGCCTTGCAAGGGCCGCGCCTTGCAAGTATAATAATATAGGATATAGATAGGGAAGAATGCCCTTTTGTCCCTATGTTGTCAGGAGGCAGAAAACTTGCGCGGCTTATTTCAGAATAAACCCTTTGTCATCATGCTCATCGCCATTGTGCTGTTGGGCATTTTGGCGTTTGCAACAGCAGGCGAGCGTTCTGTCAGCTGGCTTGAAAGCACGGTGGGTACTGTGGTGCAGCCGGTGCAGACCTTTGCATCCAAAGCATCCAACGAGATCATCGGCTTTGTGCAGCGCATTTTCAAGACTACCGATGCGGATAAGGAACTCGAACAGCTTTCCGTGCGCCTTGCGCAGCTTGAAACGGTGGAAGAGGAAAATGAGCGTCTCCGTGCGGAAAATGAGCGTTTGAAAGCGCTCCTCAACTATTCGGAGATCTCCGCAGATTATTCCCTTGTCACGGCCTCTGTGATCGGCAACAGCCAGGGTATCTGGTTCGATGTGTTCACCATCAACGCAGGCCGCAACAAGGGCATTGAGACCGATATGCCCGTTGTGAATGCGGACGGCCTCATCGGCAGGGTCACCGAGGTAGGCGCTACCTGGAGCAAAGTTACCGCCATCATCGATTCCGGCACGGAAGTGTCCGTGATGGTTGAGCGCACCCGTGATATCGGTCTCAGCCGCGGCACGCTCGATGCAGGCGAAGCGCATATGCTGGAGCTTTATTTCCTCGCTTCCGGCTACGACCTTGTGCCGGGCGATGTTATCACCACCAACGGCATGGGCAGCGTTTATCCCAGAGGCATCACCGTGGGCACGGTCACGGAGGTATCGAGAACTTCCGATTCTTCCACCTCCCGCAATGCGGTCATCCAGCCCAGCGTGGATTTCAGCCATCTTGAAGAGGTCATGGTCATCACCGGTACCGAAGCGGAAGAGGGTGAGGAATAAGCCGTGCGCAGAATCATACTTCCCGCCATGATCCTTATTGGGATCTACCTTGATTCCATCCTGTTCAGCCGCCTGAATATCGGCGGTATCCGTCCCGATGCGCTGATGAGCGTCGTGGTATCCGCAGGCGTGCTGCTCGGCAGCATGCAGGGCGGTCTTATCGGCCTTGGCGTCGGGCTTTTTATGGATGTTCTTTTCGGAAAGTTTATCGGGCTTTCCGCCATGTCATATATGGCTGCCGGAATGGTTGGCGGCCTTTTTTACCAGAAGTTTTTTGCGGATAATGTGATCGTTCCCGCTGCGGTGGCAGCTGCAGGTGCGCTCCTGAAGGAGCACATCATGATGCTTGCCGTACTGCTCAATGGGGGAACTTTTTCCTATGGCGCCATGCTGGGCGGTTATGTGCTTCCCTGCACGGTACTGACGCTTGCCCTTGAAATGCCCGTGCATGTACTGCTCAAGCGTGGCTTGGCAAGGCAGGTACATGCGGAGCACCGGAGCAGCAGGACATAAGGAAGAAGCGGAGGTGAAACGAAGACTTGAAACGACCGATCGGAAGATTTTTGATCGCTGCCGTTGTGGCGCTCGCCATGATGGGAGCATTGATTTCCCGTCTTGGGAAACTGACGATTCTTGAAGGCGAAACATGGGCGGAGGAAGCCTCCGGCCGCATGGTGCGCACCATTACGCTGAAGGGCGAGCGCGGCCGTATCCTTGACCGCAACGGCGTGGTGCTTGCCTACAGCGAAACATGCTATAACGTGGAATTTCTGCGTGATGCCGACAGCCGCACGGATTATGACAGCGCCGTCTATACGGAATCGCTGATCAAGGCCATCGATATTATTGAGCGAAGCGGCGGAAGTACCATCGACACTTCCTATTTTGCCCTTGATGAAAACGGCGAGATCGTTTTTGACTGGGGCGTGACGAGCAATTCTGCCGTCCGTGCCCGTTATAAGAATTTCTGCGAGGCTGTCGGTCTTAACCTGCAGCGCCGTGACCCGAACTACAAAGCCTATCCTTCCGATTCCTCCAAATGGGATCTTTCCCTGTGGCCCTCGGCGGAATATGCGTATAACTATCTGCGCCGCTCCTGGTTCATTCCGGAGGAATACACCTTTGAACAGGCAAACAAGATCATTTCCATCCGGCAGGAAGTCAGCCTGAACAACTACCGTGCCTATGAGCCCATCACCATCGCCTTTGATGTAGCCTTTGACGTGGTGGCTGAGATCAAGCAGCACAGCGAGGAACTTGTGGGTATTCAGGTGTCTCAAAGCACCACCCGCATTTATCCCCGAGGTTCTACGGCAGCCCATGTGGTGGGATATCTTTCCCGCAGCGCAAACACCGTAAGCGTCAATACGCTGCTTTCAAAGGGCTATACCATGGAACAGCTTGAACCGCTGTTCAAGTATGAGACCGAAAAGGATGAAAACGGCAACACGGTCCCCAAAAGGGATGAAGCCGGCAAGATCGTATACGTTTACGATGATGACGGCAACCATGTGATCGACATGACCGCATCGGGCGGCCTTGCCTATTCCTATAATGACTATATCGGCGTTTCCGGCATTGAATCCACCATGGAAGCGTACCTGACCGGTGCAACAAAAGAGCATCAGGGCGCAAGGGAAGTGGAGATCAACAAAAACGGCAGCGTCATCCGTGAGCTGTCCGAGACTGCCGCCACCAACGGCAGCGATGTCATGCTCACCCTTGATATCGAGCTGCAGGCTGTTTGCGAAACAGCGCTCCAGAACATCATTGAAAGCGTGGAACAGCGTGAGATCGATCTGATGGAAGAGGATATTGCCCTCAAAGCGGAAGCCGGCGAAGTAAGCAAATACGAAGGCTATGAGGATTCCATCGATACCGCCAAAACGGGTGCCATCGTTGCCATGGATCCCAATACCGCCGAAGTGCTTGCCATGGCATCCTATCCGGGCTTTGATCCCAACTGGTTTGTGCAGGGCCTTTCGGAGGAGCAGGCGGAATACATCAACAACGGCGATACCACGCCCCTTCGCAACAAGGCCATCTCCGCAAAACTGGCGCCGGGTTCCATCTTCAAAATGCTCACCGGCGTTGCAGGCGTTGCGGAAAACGCCGTGGATGTAGATGAAGTCATCAACGACAGGGGAGACGGCCCTTACTACTACATTTACGAAACCAACGAAGAGGGCAAGACCACCGTCACCAAAACAAACGCTCCCAAATGTTGGAAGCGTTATCATGACGAACACGCAAACCTCACTCTGGCGCAGGCGCTTGCCCAGTCCTGCAACTATTATTTCTGCGAAGTCGCATACCGCATGGGTATCGATACGCTCAACGAATGGGCAGGCAGGTTCGGTCTGACAAGCTCCACGGGCGTGGAGCTGCCCGGCGAGGCTGTGGGCATCTGCGGCGGACAGGAAGTGCTTTTTGATAATGACCTTCTTGATGAAAAGGGCGAACTGAGCATCAGCAGGCAGAAAACGAGTCTTCCTTCCCTTGTATACCGCCATCTTTGCTCGCTGCTGCGTGAGTGTATGGATAAGCGCATGATGGAGATCGATGAGCAGGCTGTCAGCAGCTGCGCACTGCGGTTGATGCAGATCCAGGACGGTACCGGTCTTGACGGTAAAGGTCCGGAGATCCGCCGCATCATCAGCGAAGAACTGGGCATTCCGGAAGGCTACACCCAGACCCAGACCTGGACGAGTGAGATCGTATCCCTTCTCAACGAGATCCAGTGGAAGCCGACCCAGACCATCCGTGCAGGATTCGGTCAGGGTGTGTCCCTTGTTACGCCTGTTGCTGTTGCACGCTACATTTCCGCCATCGCCAATGAGGGTACGGTTTATGAAGCGCACATCGTGGATAAGGTCGTGGCGGAGGATAACAGCATCGTGATGGATGTGCTGCCTACCGCTGTTAATGAGATCGGCGATGACTCTGAGGAGTGGGATACGCTTTGGGCTGCTATCAAGGAAGGCATGAAGGGCGTTGTGTCCCTTGAAGACCAGGGCACGGCTGCAGGTGCTTTCAGCGAGGAATTTTCCCAAAACCATCTGAGTAAGCTCACCGGCAAAACCGGTACGGCGCAGATCGGTGTTGCTTCCATCGATATTGAAAACACATCCTGGTTCGTGACCTACACGCCCCGTGAAAACCCGGAGCTCGTGCTTGTTGTGTGCCTGCCCAACGGCTACAGCGGTGCATGGAGCATTCCGGCGGTAGAAGAGATCTATACCTACTATTTCAACAAGCAGGATTCCGCTGCGCCGGAGACCCTTGTGGAGATCAACGGCATTGCGCCGTAATAAAAGCAAAGTACAGCAGCCGTTTGCGCCCGAAAAAGTGCAGGCGGCTTCCCAATTTGAGGAAACTGCGCTATAATCAATATTTGGGGAAAAACATTTTTCAGGAGGAAATATCCTATGAAACTTCCCGACAGGGTTGCATTTAGTGTCTTTGGAAAGGACATTTACTGGTACGGCGTTTTGATGGCATGCGGTATTATCGTTGCCGTTCTGATCGCCATGCTGGAGGAAAAACGGAAAAAGCTCAAGAAAGACACGGTCATCGATATGTGCCTTGTGATCATTCCCTGCGGTGTTGTAGGTGCAAGGTTGTACTACGTGCTGTTCCGTCTTGAACACTACCTTGCCAACCCCATCAGCATCTTTTATGTTTGGGAAGGCGGTCTTGCCATTTACGGTGCGGTGATCTTTGGCTTCTTAGGTGCTTATGTTTTTTCACGCATCCGCAAGGTCCGCTTTTTGAAACTTGCCGACTGCATTGCGCCGGGCCTTGTTCTTGCACAGGCCATCGGCCGCTGGGGCAACTTCTTTAATCAGGAAGCGTACGGCATGCCCGTTACTGCCGCAATGGCTGAGCGTTTCCCCTTCATGCAGTATTTTCCGCTGTCTGTGGGTATCGAAGGCACCCACTATTTTGAAGATGCGGCATGCACGGCCTGCTTGACCGGCGCCGGAGGTATCCACCTTCATATGGCAACCTTCTTTTATGAATCCGTTTGGTGCTTGCTGATCTTTCTTGTGATCTGGAGCTTCCGCAAACAGTTCAAGCATGATGGCGATGCGCTCCTTTGCTATGCAGGGCTTTATGCCTTCGAGCGCATGTTTGTCGAAGGGCTTCGAGGGGACAGCCTGTATCTGATCGCCCCCGGCACCGCTGGTTTTGCTGCCGGCATCCGTGTATCCCAGATGATCAGCGCTGCTGCGCTTTTGATCGTGATCGTATTTGCGGCGATCCGTTTCCTGCGTGAGAAAAAGCTGAACGCCGTAATTTGGCCCCGCCCGGAAGCGGAAGCTGCGGAAGAAAGCTGTGCTGCGGATGAAGCGGCGGAAGAACCCGTTCCCGTGGAAGAAACTTCCGATGCCGCAGATGATACAGCGGAAGAAACCGAAGAAGAAACCGAAGAAGAAACCGTTTCCGGCGAAAGTGAAAACGCCGAATAAACAACAACGTTGATCACAAAAAACAGGATGGATAAAACAGAACAGGGGTAGGAAAGACAATGAGTATGATGAAGCCGCGCAACCTGACAATGATGACGGATCTTTACCAGCTTACCATGATGTACGGTTACTATAAGCATGGTATGGACAAAAACGAAGGCATCTTTGATCTTTTTTTCAGGGAAAAGAAATACATTGAGTACGCTGTGATGGCCGGCACGGAATCCGTGATCGAATACATCAACAACCTGCACTTTACGGAAGAGGATCTTGCCTATCTGCGCTCACTTAACCTCTTTGATGAGGGCTTTCTCAGCATGCTGCGTGATCTTCGCTTCACCGGCGAGATCTACGGCATGAAGGAAGGTACCATCGTGTTCCCCAATGAGCCGCTGATCCGTGTCAAAGCGCCCATCATGCAGGCCCAGCTTGTTGAAACTGCCCTTTTGAACCTTGTGAACCACCAGACCCTCATCGCCACGAAGGCAAGCCGTGTCGTGTATGCCGCACAGGGCGATGACGTGCTTGAATTCGGCCTTCGCCGTGCGCAGGGTCCCGATGCCGGCATTTACGGTGCCCGTGCTGCGATGATCGGTGGCTGCGATGCCACCAGCAACGTGCTTACGGGGCAGATGTACAACGTGGATGTTCGCGGCACCCATGCCCACAGCTGGGTCATGAGCTTTCCCAATGAGCTTGCGGCCTTCCGTGCCTATGCGGAAGTGTTCCCCACGTCCTGCATGCTGCTTGTGGATACCTATGATACGCTCCGCAGCGGCGTTCCCAATGCCATCACCGTTTTTGATGAACTCAAGGCGAAGGGCTATAAGCCCGTTGGCATCCGCCTTGATTCCGGCGACCTTGCATACCTTTCCAAACGTGCAAGGCACATGCTGGATGCCGCAGGCCATCAGGATGCGAAGATCTTTGCATCCGGCGACCTCGATGAGACTGTTATCCGTGACCTGAAGCTGCAGGGCGCCAGGATCGATGTTTGGGGTGTCGGTACCAAGCTGATCACCTCCCTTGATGTTCCTGCCCTCGGCGGCGTATATAAGCTTTCTGCGGAGGTCGTGAACGGCGAGATCATCCCGAAGATCAAGCTCAGTGAGAACATCATCAAGATGACGAACCCCGGTTATAAGAAGGTGCTGCGTCTTTACAACAAGAACGGCATGGCGCTTGCCGACCTGATCGCCCTTGAAGGGGAGGAGATCGACACCACCAAGCCGCTGCGCATCTACCATCCGGAGCAGAGCTATAAATCCAAGGTGCTGCGTGAGTTTACCGTGCGTGAGCTCCTCGTGCCGCTGTTCATCGACGGCAAGCAGGTCTACGAGACCCCCGATATCGAGGATATCCAGGAATATGCACGCGAGGAGATTGCCAGTTTCTGGGAGGAATATCGCAGGCTTCTCAATCCGCACATCTACAAGGTGGATATGTCCGACGGCCTTTATGACCTTAAACAAAAGCTGATCCGGGAGAATAAGAGAAAGAATGATGAGGACATCAAATCCTAAAGGGATGCTTGCTGCGTTGGTGCTGATCTGCATGCTTGCGGCAGGCTGCGTGCGGCAGACTCCCATACTGCTGCCGGAATATGCGCTGCCTACGCCTACGCCGGAGCCGACACCTGTTCCCACACCTGTGCCGACTCCTACGCCCACGCCGGAGCCGACCGTTGCCCCGGAGTTTGATGCGCTGGGCCGTTTTGTCGGTTCAAAGATGCACTATCGGCAATATATTTCCTTTGAAATGATCCAGGTCTATGAACAGGCGGAGGATACATTTCTTGATGCGGTAGCGGTCAACACCTATCCGGAGCCCCTTGTTTGTGCGGTGGATGTCTGCTTCTATGAAGAAAGCGGGGCGGAGATCGCATTAAGCGCTCTGCAAACGAGGGATGGTCAGTATGTTCTGGTGCTTGCACCGGGGCAGACCACTGTGTTTGCGAGAATGGATACCGATATCGTACTTACGGATCAAAACCTGCAGTTTGTGTTTGATGAGGAATTCGGCGTAGTCCCGGATGCGCTGCAGGAAGGCTGACAAATGCTTTGAGAAGGTCGCAGAACTCTCTTCTGCGGCCTCTTTTTTTCACATTCCGTCCGTGATATAATTCTTTTGTTTATGAAGAATTTTTTAATTTGTTTCTAATTTGAAAGCGGCTGTGCCTTTAATAAAAGGGTGCTATCCTTATCTCATACAAAGTGTGAAACTGCACGAGATGATTTGGAGGAAAGAAAAATGGAACATATCGAAATGGTAGAAAAGCTTGCGGAAAAAACCGGCGTTACCTATGCAGAAGCAAAAGCAGCTCTTGAAGAAAACAACTGGGATATGCTGGATGCGCTGATTTCCTTTGAACGCAAGGGCAGGGTGCACGGTGAAAAAACCACTGCGAATTATACGACTACTGCAGAGGAGGAACCGAAGCAGAGCACGGAAGCCCCCAAGAGTGAAAAAGGATCCGGCTGGGAGGATTTCAAGCGTGGCTTTTGTACACTGATGCGCAAAGGGATGAAGAACAACTTCATCGTGACCCGTCGGGGCGAGGAGATCATCTGCGTTCCCGTGTTGATCCTGGTGATCGTTGCATGCTTCTGCTTCTGGCTGCTGCTGCCGCTGCTTATTGTGGGTCTCTTCTGCGAGTGCCGCTACTCCTTTCAGGGAGATGACCTCGGCAAAAAGAGCGTCAACGATGCAATGGGAAAAGCATCTGCCTATGCGGATGATCTCAAGCAGAGCGTGAAAACGAGCCTGAACGAAGATAAGAAAGAATAAGCGCCGCATTGCGCACGGAGAAAGGGGAGGAAACATGGCAAGGATCCTTGTGGTGGAAGATGAAGTAAAGATCGCCCGGTTTATTGAACTTGAACTGCAGCACGAAGGCTATGAGACCGCAAAAGCACATGACGGCAGGACCGGTCTTGAAATGGCGGAAAGCGGCGGCTACGATCTTGTACTTCTTGATATCATGCTGCCGGAGCTCAACGGGCTCGAAGTGCTTCGCCGCCTTCGGAAAACATCCGATATCCCCGTGATCATGCTTACAGCCCGGGATGCGGTGATGGACAAGGTCAGCGGTCTTGATATGGGAGCGGATGACTATGTGACAAAGCCCTTTGCTATCGAGGAGCTGCTTGCAAGGATCCGCGTCACGCTGCGCAAACGGCGTGAAAAAGCATCGGAAAGCGCATCCCTGCTATCTGCAGCCGGTGTGGTGATGAATGTGCAGGCGCATACCGTCACCTATCGGGATGAGGAGATCACCCTCACCAACAAGGAATTCTCCCTGCTCGAAACGCTGCTTGCCAACAAAAATATTGTGCTTTCAAGGGATACGCTCCTTGCCCGTGTGTGGAGCTATGACTATATCGGTGAAACAAACGTGGTGGATGTCTACGTGCGCTATCTTCGGCAGAAGATCGATGACAGGTTCGGCATCAAGCTGATCCATACCGTCCGTGGCGTGGGTTATATCATTAAGGATGATGCGGTATGAGCAGGAAAGAAAAACCGCGTTCCACATCCATTGCCCGCCGCATCAATTCCCATTTGCGCTGGCAGCAGCTTTGGGGCATCATCGGCGCTGACATTTCCCTTGTGTTCTTCGGCACAGCATTCTGGTGCTACCTTGCGGAAAAAGCACACGTTGCCGATTGGGATCCATGGATGCAGCGCAGCTTCTCCCTTGGAAAGAGCGGTACGTTTTATGAAATGCTGCGTGCGGCATCCTATTCCTTTACACCCCGGGGATTCGATGCGAAGACCGTTACGGTGGATGCAGGCGACTTTCTCAGCACGTTTTTTGTGCTGATCATTGTGCTTTTTTCAATTCAGCTGTTCGGCTGGCTTGTGAAATGCGCTTCCGGCACGGCGGAAATACGCCGTTTTCTCAAACCGATCGACGATATTGCCCTTGCTGCGGAGCGTGTCAGCGCACAGCAGCTTGATGCAAGCAAGTTCCGCAACCTTGAAGAAGCCATCGGCCACATCAATGCAGCCGTACCGGATGCAAAGCTTTCTGTGGGCGATGCAGAGCTTGCGGGGCTTGAGGCTGCCGTAAACAACCTCATTGCCCGAATGCATGAAACCTACAGGCAGCAGGTGCGGTTTGTGGACGATGCAAGCCATGAACTCAGAACGCCGATCGCTGTCATTCAGGGATATGCCAACATGCTTGACCGCTGGGGGAAAGAGGATGAAACGGTCCTTGAAGAATCCATTGCGGCCATCAAAACGGAATCCGATCACATGAAGACCCTTGTGGAGCAGCTGCTGTTCCTTGCAAGGGGCGATATGGGGCGGCAGCAGTTCAAACCGGAGCTGCTCTCCCTTTCCGATATGCTGCGTGAGATCCACGAGGAATCGGAAATGATAGACAGCGCACACCCCTATGCGCTGCAGCTGCAATCGGCTTCAAAAGCCTATGCGGATCCTGTCATGCTCAAGCAGGCGGTGCGGATCCTTGTGGATAATGCGGCAAAGTATACGCCACAGGGGAACAGGATCCTGCTTCGGCTGCGGCAGGATGAAGCGGGGGCGCCCTGCATCGATGTGCAGGACAGCGGCATCGGCATTGCCGCAAAGGATGTTCCCCATATGTTTGAACGTTTCTACCGCAGCGATGCCGCCCGCAACAGCAAGGAAGGGGGAAGCGGTCTCGGCCTTTCCATTGCAAAGTGGATCGTGGAAAAACACGGCGGCCACTTTGATGTGATCAGCGCACAGGATATCGGTACCCGAGTTTCTATATGCCTGCCCGCACCGCAGGAAGGAAGCGGTACGCTTTGATCGAAAGATAAAAAACAGGCCCGGAGGGATATTCCCTCCGGGCTTTCCTATTTATGCAAGGGATGAAATGAGCTGTGCGTAGCGGTGTGCCGAATAAAGATGGGTATATTTCAGCTGTGAAGAAAAAGCGATCCTGTTTTCATAGGCGCCCTCAGTGAGCGTTTGCAATGCTGCTTTGGTATCCCTGTATGCTGAAAGAAGCCCGGAAAGGGCAGGGTCTGAAGCATCGAGCGACAACAGCGATGCCATATCCGCATCAAGGGAGGAAAGGATGGAGGATGCAAGCAGCATCCCTTCTTCTACCGGCAGCGCTTCTTTGTCAAAGCGGATCGCCGCATCGCCGAGTGCGCTTTCTGCGGCCTTCAGCGCACCGAAACCGGATTCGATCCCTGCAAGATGGGTTTCATCCGCCGTAACACGGAAGGCGGCACCTGCGGCGGAAAGCGTGTGCACCGTGCAGTCCACACCTTCTTCCGTTAAGCGTGTTTTGACGCTTTTAGCACTTTCTGCGTTGTCGTATCCGGATGCCATTACCCGGTAGCGCAGTTCGCCCGAAGTGGTATCCGGTATAATATAGCCGCCTGCGCCCTGTGCTTTGAGCAGATCCGCCTGCGCCTTTGCATTCTCCTCGGAAGAGTAAACGCCCATCTGCAGCATATAGCAATCAAGGGCAGGTAGGGATACCTCCGCACTGATCGCATTGGCATTGGAATTTGCGGTAAGATCCACTGCCGCAGAAAGGCTTTGCGTATCGGACGCCTGACCGTCCTCACCGTCGCCATGTTTTTGTGATACGGCGCTGATCATGGGCGCTATCATGTTTTCTGCGATCCATGTGCCTGCCGCAGAGGCGGACACGAAATAGACGATACCGCCCACCATCAGCAGGGAAAGAAGCGTTCTTGCCGTTTCGCTGCTTTGTTTTGCACCGCTGCGAAATGCGCCGCTTCTTCCGGAAATGCTTTTTCGGCGGTTGGGTTTTCTTTTTCGTCTGTATTCCATTTTGCAATTCTCCCATAAGCTGTGTTTGCAATATATCTATGCCTTGTACAGCCGTTTCATGCAATAGTGAATTGTCAAACTAAGTGCAACAGTTCGCGAGTTCAAAGTTCCAAAGCGACTGAGCAGAATGGAAATTAAGAACCTTACGAGGCCTGGCGTTGATCAACGCCAGGTTCTTGTTTAGAGTTGCCTGTGCCACACGGGA
>JAFSEB010000064.1 GCA_017435905.1 Clostridia bacterium
AAAACGAATCCATTCCGGGCAACTGCATCGTCATCGTCGGTCGGAATATCGACGGATATGCCTTCCTCCTCTTCCTTGCATTTACCCGAAAGCGATCCATTTTGCGGTCGAAGAGTCTAAAAAGGCAAGACCGGTTCTATCAGCAGGCGTGTGGTCGAAGGAATAGTGGTGCTATTTCAAGACCGCACAACACACTGATAGGGCCGGTATTGCCTTTCTTAGACCGATGTTTTCTTAACGGGATACCCCTTTTTAGGTGGTCTTTTTCTTTGGCTCCCCCTGTTGGACTCTCCGCTTGCGGCACGGCGCTTGCGTTCCACGCTGCGCTGCCTTCTGTGCCGCGGCGCTTCCCGGCCGCTAAAATCGATGCACTGCATCGATTTCTTCACGCGGCTTCGAGTCCTTTGATCGGGGTGGTCGTCAAACAAAAACACCACCCTGTCGGGTGGTGTTTTTCTTTGGCTCCCCCTGTTGGACTCGAACCAACGACACTGCGGTTAACAGCCGCATGCTCTACCGACTGAGCTAAGGAGGAACGGCACGAGTGTTATTATACGGCAGGCGATCGCATTTTGCAACCCCTTTTTTTGAAAAAACCAAAATATTTTTTTGCGGTGCAAAACACTGCAAAAATGAAGGGGGCGCATGCTGCGCCCCCTTGTTTTGCCCCGAAGGGCTTGTTCTTATTCTTCTTCCTCGTCGTCGTGCTTGGCAGCTTCGATGATCTTCTTCGCTTCGTTGGCGGGAACATCCTCATAGCGGACGAACTCGCTGGTGAAGGAGCCGCGGGCCTGAGTCATGGAACGCAGGTCGGTAGCATACTTGAACATCTCGGACAGGGGAGCTTCAGCCTCGATCTTGGTGCCGCCGTCAACGGGATTCATACCCAGCATGCGGCCGCGGCGACGGTTGAGGTCACCGATGACATCGCCCACGTAATCGTTGGGAACGAGGATGTCGTAGTGATGGATGGGCTCGATGAGGGCCGGGGATGCCTTGGCGCAGGCTTCCTTATAAGCAAGGCGGGCTGCGGACTTAAAGGCAACTTCCTTGGAATCGACGGGATGATACTTACCGAAGTAGAGGGTAGCCTTCAGGCCGGTCATGGGATAGCCGGCAAGAACGCCCTTGCGCATGGCTTCACGGGTACCCTTTTCAACTGCGGGGATGTATTCCTTGGGAACAACACCGCCGACGATGGCGTTGACAAACTCGAAGTCTTCGCCGTTGTTGAGGGGCTCAAAGCGCATGTTGACAACGCCGAACTGACCGCTGCCGCCGGTCTGCTTCTTATGCTTACCTTCGGCTTCCGCAGTGGCACGGATGGTCTCACGGTAGGGGATGCGGGGATCGGCAAGCTGGGCTTCCACGTTGGTCTTGTTCTTCAGCTTGGAGCAGACAACGTCAAGATGCACTTCGCCAAGACCGGAAAGGAGAACGTCGCCGGTTTCGGCATTCTTCTCGAGGTTGATGGTGGGATCTTCTTCAAGCAGCTTGTTGAGGCCTGCGAAGACCTTATCTTCTTCGCCCTGCTTCTTTGCGCTGACGGCAAGGCTGATGCAGGGCTTCGGGAACTCGATGGCATCGTAGGTCACGGGGCTGGAAGCATCGCAGAGGGTGTCGCCGGTGGCGGTGAACTGCAGCTTCGCAAGGGCGCCGATATCGCCGGCGATGAGCTTGTCTACCTGAACGGTCTTCTTGCCGCGCATGATGTAGATGTTGCCGGGCTTTTCGCTCTTCTCGCTGTTGCTGTTGTAGGGAGCAACGGTGGCATCGAGGACGCCGGAGCGGACCTTCACGATGGAATACTTACCGAACTGGTCAACAACGGTCTTGATGACCTGAGCGGAGAACTTGCTGTCATCCTTCACAGCTACGCTTGCATCGGGCATATAACGCACGAGGTTGTCAAGCAGGGTGGGGATGCCGATGTTGGGCTGAGCGGCGCAGCAGCACACGGGGGTGATGATGCCTTCCTTCACGCCAACGCTGAGGCCGGTGAGGATCTCTTCACGGGAAAGCTCGCCTTCCTCGAAGTACTTCTCCATGAGTTCTTCATCAGCTTCGGCAGCGGCTTCGGTCAGGGCCTCGTAGAGTTCCTGTGCACGGCCTTCGAGATCTGCAGGGATGGCGATCTCTTTCTCGCCCTTGCCGTCAAACTTCTTGGCAACCATGTTGGGGATATCAACATAGCCCACGAAAGCACCCTTTTCCATGATGGGCAGCTGGATCGGCACAACGCTGGTGCCGAACTTTTCGTTGACAGCTTCCATGACCTTGTCAAAGTTGGCATTTTCACGGTCCATCTGGTTGACGACCATCATGCGGGCCTTGCTGGTCTTCTTGCACATTTCCATGGCCTTCTCAACGCCGACAACGGGGCCGGAAACGGCGCCGACAACGATAAGAGCGGAATCGGCAAGCGCCATAGCGGCAGCCACTTCGCCGTAGAAATCAAAGAAGCCGGGGGCGTCGATGATGTTGATCTTGGTGTCCTTCCACTCGAGGGGCGCCAGCGCAGCGTTGATGGAGATCGTGCGCTTGACCTCTTCAGGATCGTAGTCCGTGGTGGTGGTGCCGTTCTCCACGCGGCCAAGACGCTCAAGCAGGCCTGCGTTGAAAAGCATGGCTTCGGTCAGCGTGGTCTTACCCTCGCCGCCATGGCCGAAGATGCCGATGTTGCGGATGTTTGCTGCGGTGTAATCTTTCATTGTGTGATGATTCCCCCTCAAGGTATAATGAAGTTTTTCGATGCGATCGCATTATATGGAAATACATCCTATGCGGATGTATAACGCACTATCTAATATTTTAACAGTATGCGGGCACATTGTAAACTGTTTTTCTGCCCGCATACTGTTTTTCTGCTTGTTTTTCCGTTATTTTTCCGTTATTTTATCCGTTTTTCCGCCCCTGTATCAGCCGCATTTGCTGTAGCCGCAGGCACGGCAGATGACGCAGCCGCCCTCATGTTCGAGCTTGGAACCGCATTCCGGGCAGGGTGCGCCGTTCACAGGCACCGCAGCCTCCATCACCTCGCTGCCGTCGGAAAGAGGCTCGTGGGCAATGGGCGGGATCTCGCCGGTGTGAAGCTTCTGTGCATCCTCTTCCGCCTTGATCTTGGCGACCTTCTCAAGCACCTTACCGATGGCATCCGGGCAGGAAAGCACCTTGATGTTTTTGTTGGTGGCACGCTGGCGGACGGTGGAAAGGCAGCGGATGCCCTTGAGCTGCTCGATGATGGCGTTGACATCCATGCCGGAACGCAGCGCCGTGGAGATCAAACGGCTGGTGGCTTCGCTCTGGCTGGGGCAGCCGCCGGCACGGCCGAGGTTTGCAAAGACCTCGCAGATGCCCTCATCGTCATAGTTGACGGTCACATACAGGTTGCCGCAGCCGATGACCACCTTTTCGGTGATGCCCCGGGTGATCTCGGGACGGGGACGGGGCGTTACGGCCTTTACGACGGGTGCCGCTTCAACGGCTTCCTTGCCGTCCTTTTTCTTATCGCCCACATAGAGCACCTGACCGCTGCGGCTGCCGTCACGGTAGATGGTCACGCCCTTGCAGCCGAGCTTATAGGCAAGGGTAAATACCTCTGCCACCTCTTCACGCTTGGCTTCGTTGCGGAAGTTGACGGTCTTGGATACCGCATTGTCGGTATGGCGCTGGAAAGCGGACTGCATGCGGATATGGTATTTCGGGGAGATATCGTGGGCGGTAACGAACACACGCTTGATGTGCTCCGGCACCTCATCGATATGGGCAAGGGTGCCTTCCTTGGCGATGCGGCGCATGAGTGCATCGGAATAGAAGCCTTCACGCTTTGCAACTTCCGCAAAGTAAGGATCCACCTGGGGCAGTTCATCGTCATCCATCACGTTGCGCACAAAGGAAAGCGCAAAGAGGGGCTCCACGCCGCTTGAAGCGCCGCAGATGATGGAGATGGTGCCCGTGGGGGCAATGGTGGTGCAGGTGGCGTTGCGGTAGGGCTCGCCCTGCGCCATGGTGCTCTCGGAGAAGAGCGGGAATGCGCCTCGCACCTTTGCAAGGGCGATGGAAGCCTTATGGGAGCGCTCATTGATGAAGCCCATCACGGCGTTGGCAGCTTCGATACCCTCTTCGGAATTGTAGGGGATGCCGAGCTTGAAGAGCATGTCCGCAAAGCCCATGACGCCAAGGCCGATCTTCCTCGTGGCAAGGGTCTGCTTTTCGATCTGGGGCAGCGGATACTTGTTGACCTCGATGACGTTGTCAAGGAAGTGCACGGCGGTATCCACGGTCTTGCCGAGAAGCTCGTAATCGATCTCATAGCCCGATTCCGTTGCCTTGAGCATCTGCGCAAGGTTGATGGAACCGAGGTTGCAGCTTTCATAGGGGAGCAGGGGCTGCTCGCCGCAGGGGTTGGTGGATTCGATCTCGCCTGCCGCCTCAAGCACCACGTTGTCACGGTTCATGCGGTCAAGGAAGATGATGCCGGGCTCGCCGTTGTTCCACGCCATATCCACGATAAGTTCAAACACTTCACGGGCATTTTTGCGTGCAACGACGGTCTTGTCACGGGGATCGATAAGGTCGTATTCCTCATTGCGTTCCACCGCTTCCATGAACTTTTCGGTGAGGCCCACGGAAATATTGAAGTTGGTGATCTCGGCGGTATCCTTTTTGCACTGCACGAAATCGATGATGTCGGGATGGTCAACACGAAGGATGCCCATGTTGGCACCGCGGCGGGTACCGCCCTGCTTGACGGCTTCCGTTGCGGCGTTAAAGACCTTCATGAAGCTGATGGGGCCGGAAGCCACGCCGCCGGTGGAGCGCACCGTAGCGCCGGAGGGGCGCAGACGGGAGAAGGAGAAGCCGGTGCCGCCGCCGCTCTTGTGGATGAGGGCTGCGTTCTTTACCGCTTCAAAGATCTCCGGCATGGAGTCAGCCACGGGGAGCACGAAGCAGGCGCTCAGCTGCCCAAGGGGCTTGCCTGCGTTCATCAGCGTAGGGGAGTTGGGCATGAAGAGGAGATCCGTCATGACCTGATAGAATTCATCGGACAGCGCCTTTACATCTGCGGTTTCATCGTATTTTTTGTCTGCCGCTGCAATGGCATCCGCCACACGGCGGAACATGCCTTCCGGCGTTTCGATCAGTTCTGAATTTTCATTGCGCGCAAGGTATCTGCGCTCGAGTACGGTAACCGCATTTTTGCTCAGGCGTGTCATGGTGGTAGCTCCCCTTTTCTCTTCATTTTCTTTTTATGTCATATCAATTATTGTTCCAACAACACAATATCTGTGCGCACGACAATTTTTGGCCCAAAATATTGCGTCCTTGACCATTATATAACACAAGATATAGAAAAGATAGGGCTTGACAACATAATTTCTCATTTTTTCGCAATATTTTTTGTGTTTTTGGGAGGCTCAACCTTCCGATGAAAGCAGCGCTTTGAGCCGCTCTTTTTCCTCCTTTGAGACCGCAAGGGATTCGCAGCATTTCCTGACAGCCCTGCGCTTCACTTCCCCATCCGCAATGCCCCGTTCAATGACCGGCAGCGTCTTTTCCGGAAAGCGCACATAGCACATGGAGATCGCCCATGCGGCAGCCATCTTTGCATAATAGCCGCTATGGGAAGCCTTTGCCGCCGCCGCAAGCACCGCATCCACCCAATCTTCCGTGATGTAGTGGGAAAGCAGCAGTACCAGTGCAAAGCGCACTTCATACTCCTCTTCAGAGGAAAGATACGGCACAAGGAAATGATAGTATGCTTCCCTTTCCTTTTTCACCGTTTTCAGGCTTGTGCAGAAGGTATCGCACACCGCCCAGTTATTGATCTTCGGGATAAAGTGCGCAATATACGCACGCCGCTTTTCCTCACCGCACTTCATGCCGGCAATGACGAGCGCCTGCAGCAAGCGTTCCTCGTGGGAATCATCCCGTGCAAGGGCAAGGTATTCTTCTGCGCAGGGCAGAAGTTCTTTTGCCATCGCCCGAAGCTTCGGCAGCCTGACGCCGTAGGTATTCGTTGTGCCCGGCATCAGCGATTCGTTGAAACGGCGGTAGCTTTCCTCCCCTGCGGCCTTAAGCGCACCAAGCAGTGCTTCATGATCCTGCTCCGTAAACATACTTTTCTCCTGTTTTGACAGCAAAGAATGCAAGCCTGCGCCTGCATTCCGTGTTTCTTATTACACCAAGCTTATCAGTTCCGTCAGGCTGCGGATCACATGATCCGGTGCGGGATCAAAAGCCTGTTCCGCCTGCTTCCCTTCCCTGTCAAGCAGCACGGCTTTCATGCCGATGCGCTTTGGGCCGAACACATCGTCCGTATAGCTGTCGCCCACAAAAAGGCAATCCGCTTTGTGCCAGCCCGTTTCACGGAGGATGATCTCATAAAAGGCAGGCTCCGGTTTATAAGTGCGCATCCCTTCCGACGTGAACACCCGGTCAAAGGAAAGCCCGTTTTCTTTCAGGCAGCAAAAAAGCGGTGCATCGTCTGTGGTGGAACCGACGGCATAACCGATCCCCCTTTCGTCGAGCGCAGCAAGCATCTCCTTTACATCATCAAATACCTTCCTGCCGCCGCAAAGGGAGTCGAGCATGGGCTGCACGGCCGTCTCTGCATCCGCCGTGATGTCATGGCGGCGAAACATTTCCGCAAGGCTCAGGACGAACCATGTTTTTTCATCCCGGAAACGGTCCGCTTCCGCCATCATCTGCTTTTTCAGGGTCTTCCATTCTTTGTAGAACGCCTTGGGGTCCTGTTCGGCACCGATATCCGCAAGGATGCGTGCTGTGGCATCCACGCTGCCGCTGCCCGTGGAGATGAGCGTGCCGAAGCAATCAAATATGATGTGCCTGACCATTTCCCTTCTCCTTTAATCGAATATGCCCGTGGAAAGATAACGGCTGCCCTGATCCGGCAGCAGCGCCACGATCAGCCTGCCTTCGTTTTCCGGGCGTTTGGCAAGCTCCGCCGCCGCATGCAGCGCAGCGCCGCTCGTGATGCCCGCAAGAATGCCCTCCGTACGGGACAGCAGCTTTGCAGCAGCGAAGGCTTCCTCTTCTTTGATGCAGAGGATCTCATCGTAAATATCCGTATCGAGCACCTTTGGCACAAAGCCGCCGCCGATGCCCTGCAGCCCATGGGGGCCTGCCTTGCCGCCGGAAAGAACAGGAGATGCGGCAGGCTCCACCGCCACGATGCGCACGGACGGATCCTGCTCCTTCAGATATCGTCCCACGCCGGTGACGGTGCCGCCGGTGCCGACGCCTGCTACAAAAATATCCACTTTTCCTTCCGTATCCGCCCAGATCTCAGGACCGGTGGTCTCATAATGGATACGGGGATTGGCAGGGTTTTCAAACTGTCCCGCAAGGAATGCGCCGGGGATCTCCTTTGCAAGCGCCTGCGCCTTTTCGATGGCGCCTGCCATACCCTTTTCGCCGGGGGTAAGGATCAGCTTTGCACCGTAAGCCGCAAGCAGGCTGCGGCGCTCCGCACTCATGGTATCGGGCATGGTGAGGATCACGCTGTATCCCTTTGCCGCTGCGGCTGCCGCAAGTCCGATGCCGGTGTTGCCGCTTGTAGGCTCGATGATGGTGGCACCGGGTGCAATGGCGCCCCGTTTTTCCGCATCCTCGATCATGGCAAAGCCCACACGGTCCTTGGCGCTGCCTGCAGGGTTCATACATTCAAGTTTTGCAGCAATGCGTGCCTTTGCACCCACAGCCTTTGCAAAAGAATGAAGTTCCACAAGCGGTGTGCGGCCGATGATCTCATGAAGTCCCGAATAGATCCTTCCCATATTTCCTCCTGTTTTGTCACATTTATCCATTATTATCCATAATGTTTATGATAAGCAATACCCATGTGCCCTATTTTACCGCACATGACTTTGTGGTATTATAGCACAATCCAAAAACAAGGAAACGTGCCATTTATGTTTGAACGACTCAAAAGCGATATCCGCTGCGTTTTGGAGCGGGACCCTGCCGCAAGAAGCGGCTTTGAAGTATACCTTTGCTACCCCGGCTTCCATGCTGTCAGAAACCACCGTTTCGCCCATTTTCTTCATACGCACGGAATGAAGTTTTCCGCCCGTCTCGTCTCGCAGCTTTCCCGTTTCTTTACCGGCGTGGAGATCCACCCCGGTGCGGTGATCGGCGAAAAGCTGTTCATTGACCACGGCATGGGCGTTGTGATCGGTGAGACCGCCGTGATCGGCGACAATGTGACCCTCTATCAGGGCGTGACCCTTGGCGGCACCGGCAAGGAAACAGGCAAACGACACCCGAACATCGGCAGCAACGTGATGATCGCCTCCGGCGCAAGGGTGCTCGGCCCCATTACCGTTGGGGATTATGCCAAGATCGGTTCCGGTGCGGTGGTGCTCAAGGATGTGCCGCCCTATGCAACGGTGGTGGGTGTGCCCGGTCATGTGGTAAAGATCGCCGGCTGCCCCCACACGGCGGACGGTTCCCCTGCCTGCATGCCCGATGAAACGGATCCTTCCGCAGTAAAGGATTGCCCCGGCATCCGTGTGCCGCCAAAGGCGAAGGATCCTATCGACCTTGACCAGGTCAACCTGCCCGACCCTGTAGAAATGGAATTTATGCGGCTGCGCCGCCGCCTTGAAGCGCTGGAAAAAGCGCTTGAAGCACAGGAAAACAAAAAATGATGCAATGCAAAAAAGCGGCTTCGCCGCTTTTTTGTGTTAGTTTGCACCTGTGCCGCCAAAGTCCATATCCACGGAAAGGATGCAGTAATAGCTTGGATCCATCTCCCTGACCGCATCTGCAATGCGCTTTGTCAGCTGCTGCTGTTCGAAAAGCGGCATGCCCGGCTTCACCACAACATCAAAAAGAAGGTTGGTGCGGTTTTCGCCGGATACCATGCGGAAATCGTGAAAGCCCACCGCCGGGTCGATCTCCCGAAGAAGCGCTGCGATCTTTTCCCGTGTCTCGTTCAAAATCGCATTGTCCACCTCTACGGGGTCAAGGTGCAGCGTCAGCAGAATGCCCATTTCCGCACCGATCTCCCTTTCCGCAGTGTCAATGACCTCATGGATGGCCATGATATCGCAATCCGATCTGACCTCCGCATGGGCGCTTGCAATGCGTTTGCCCGGCCCGTAGCTGTGCACCATCAGGTCATGGATGCCGATGATGCCGTCATAGGAAAGGATGCGGCTGTAAAGCTCCGAGACCGTTTTTTCATCGGGGGCTTCCCCCATCAGGGGGCTCACGGTATCACGCAGGATGCCGATACCTGCATAGAGCACGAACAGCGCCACCACGATGCCGATGTAGCCGTCAAGGTTGATGCCGCCGAAATAGCCGACAAGGCTCGATACCAGAATGGCGCCGGTGCTGATCACATCGGCAATGCTGTCGCTGGTGGCAGCGCTCATGGTGCTTGAGTCGATCTTCTTTCCCACATGAGCGGTAAAGCGGCTCATCCAAAGCTTGATGAGAATGGAAGAAACCAGCACGGCGATCATCGCAAAGCTGAATTCCACAGGCTCGGGGGAAATGATCTTTAAAAGCGACTCCTTTCCAAGTTCAAAGCCCACGAGGAAAATGAGGAATGCGATCACCAGCGCCGCAATATATTCCATCCGTGCATGGCCGTAGGGGTGCTTTTGGTCCGCAGGGCGTCCTGCTATTTTGGCGCCGATGAGCATCACAGCGCTTGATCCCACATCCGCCAGGTTATTGACAGCGTCCGCCTGGATCGCCACGGAACCGCTCATGATGCCGATAAGGAACTTCACCGCACCGAGGATCACATTGCAGGCGATGCCCACCGCCCCGGCAAGCATGCCGTAGGCTTCACGCACGGAAGGATCGGCGGTATTATCGGGGTTTTTGATAAAGAAACGAATCAAAAGTTTTGTCATAGTCTTCTTTTTATAGTTCCTCCACCGCTGCGCTCAGCACATCGCCGATGGATTCGTGGATGGCAAGATCCGCCCGGGAATCATAGGGCGTTGTGCCCTTGTTGATGAGAACGAGCCTGTTTCCCCTGTAGTATTCGATCAGCCCTGCCGCCGGGTATACCGCAAGGGATGTGCCGCCCACGATGAGCATATCCGCACGCATGATATGAGTGACGGATGCACGGAGAGTCTCCTCATCGAGCCCTTCCTCATAAAGCACCACTTCGGGCTTGATCACGCCGCCGCAGCTGCAGTGCGGCACCCCCTTGCTTTCGGCGATCTTCTCCGGCCCGTAAAATGCGCCGCAGTCCATGCACCGGTTGCGGTAGATGCTGCCGTGCAGCTCATATACCTTTTTGCTGCCTGCCTTCTGGTGCAGCCCATCCACATTCTGGGTGATGACGGCGGTGAGCTTGCCGGCTGCCTCCAGCTTCGCAAGCGCCCTGTGCGCACGGTTGGGCTCCACATCCGTCACAAGCAGGGAGCTTTTATAATAATCGAAGAAAGTTTCCGTTTTCCGCATAAAAAAGCTGTGGGAAAGCAGCACTTCCGGCGTTTCCCCAAAGGCACGGATGGCAGCATAGTGTCCATCTTTGCTGCGGAAATCCGGTATTCCGCTTTCCGTTGAAACACCGGCGCCCCCAAGAAATGCGATCCTTCCCGAGGATGCGATCATCTCTTTGAGCTTTTCGATCTCCTTTTGCATCGCTGTTTCCTCCTTCTTTGTGTTTTGTTATTTTACCATTGCGCCGCACGGGTGTAAACCGAAATAAAATTTACTGCAGGGTCTTTACTTTGCTCTGTTTTTTCGGTACAATCATAAATGAAATTTTTCCTGCGTAAGTGAAGGCAAACTTGCATTCTACATGATCCACATATAGTTCAAGGAGGTTTGTATCATCATGAAACTCACCGAAATGTCCCGTGAAGCACTCGTGCAGTTCCATGCGGAAATGCTTGAAGAATACCGCCGCTGCCAGGCGAAAGGCCTGAAGCTCGATATGTCCCGCGGCAAGCCCGAAAAGAAGCAGCTTGATCTTTCCAATGCACTTCTTTCCCTCCCCACCGAGGATACCTGCGTTTGCGACGGCATTGATGCCCGCAACTACGGCACCATGGACGGCCTTCCTTCCTGCCGTGCTTTCTTTGCGGAAGTGCTGGGCGTAAAGAAGGAAGAGGTCTTCGCTGCCGGCAGCGCCAGCCTCACCCTGATGTACGGCGTGATCGCCAAGGCTTTCACCCACGGTCTTCTTCACAGCGAAAAGCCCTGGTGCAAGCTGGATACCGTCAAGTTCCTTTGCCCCGTGCCCGGCTATGACCGCCACTTCACCATCTGCCAGTCCTTCGGCATTGAGATGATCAATATCCCCATGACCGCAAACGGCCCCGATATGGACCTTGTGGAGGAAGCGGTGAAGGATCCTGCGGTGAAGGGCATTTGGTGCGTGCCGAAGTATTCCAACCCCGAAGGCATCATCTACAGCGATGAGACCGTCGCCCGCCTTGCTGCGCTGAAGCCCGCTGCCCCCGATTTCATCATTATGTGGGACAACGCTTACTGCGTGCATGAATTTGCCGGCGAGTTCATCCCCTTTAAGGATATGCTCACCGAGTGCCGCAATGCAGGCAACCCGGATATGGTCATCGAATTCGCCTCCACCTCCAAGATCACCTTCCCCGGTGCCGGCATCTCCTGCTTCGCCTGCAGCGAAGCCAACATGGCTTACATGAAGAAGCTCCTCAATGCGGAATGCATCAGCTTTGACAAGGTGAACCAGCTGCGCCATGTACAGTTCCTGAAGAATAAGGAAGGCGTGCTTGCCCACATGAAGAAGCATGCCGCCCTGATGAAGCCCAAGTTTGACCTTGTGGTAGAGCTTCTTGACAAGGAGATCGCCCCCCTCGGTTTCGCTTCCTATCACCGTCCCACCGGCGGCTACTTCGTCAGCCTCAACACCATGGCAGGCTGCGCCAAGCGCACCCACCAGCTGATGAAGGAAGCAGGCGTTGTCATGACCAACGCTGGCGCCACCTTCCCCTACGGCAAGGATCCCGACGATGCAAACCTTCGTATTGCCCCGAGCTATCCGCCCCTTGCGGAGCTTGAAGAAGCCATGCAGGTGCTCTGCGTGTGTCTGAAGCTTGCCGCTGCGGAAAAGCTTCTCGCCTAAACGAACAACATCTTAAAAACAGGCAGGGATCCCTGCCTGTTTTTTTGTTGGCGCAGCCTATTTGACCGAGTTCATAATTCGTACACGATTCTGCACAAAATTGATGCAATCGGGATATTGAAAATACAAATTTCTATCTTATAATGAAGCCAATCGGAACACTTGGTATACATTCAGGAAAGGAGACCGATATGGAAAACAACAACTGGAACTGGTATGAAAACTCCGCAGCATCCAACAAGCAGGAAAGCAGCGGCGAACATAATGCGCATTACACCGCACCTACCGGACAAAACTATGCCTGGCAGCAGCCGCAGCAGCCTGAAAAAAAGAAAAAGGAAAAGAAGCCCGTCACCATGGGCAAACTTGTTGCCTGCATGCTGGTGATGACCCTTTTGGGCGGCGCCATCGGCGCAGGGGTGATGCACTTTGTGGGGCAGCACAATGCGGCTGAAATGCCGGGCGATCCTCCCACCAATGAAAGCGGCAACAATTTTGCACCGCCGCCCTTTGGAAATGCCCAGCAGGAAACGGAACAGGGCAGCACTCCCGCGGCCCCCGAAAGCAGCGATGCGCCTTCCCTCGGGCTGCAGATGAGCCCTTCCACCGAAAGCATGCCGTCTTCTGACAGCGGCTCCATCATCCGTGCCGCCATGAGCAGCGTGGTGGGTATCGACATCGAGCAGGAAGTGATGACCGGCAACTACGGTTACGGCTACGGCTACGGTTACGGCATGGAAAGCGGCGAGACCACCTCCGAAACCGTGGGTTCCGGCTCCGGCGTCATCATCACCGCAGACGGTTATATCGTCACCAACAGCCACGTTGTTTCCGGCGGCGAGACCATCAAGGTACACCTTGAAGACGGCACGGAATATACCGCCACCCTGATCGCAGATGACAGCTACACAGACCTTGCCGTCATCAAGATCGATGCGGAAAACCTGCCTGCAGCCGTCCTCGGCAATTCCGGCGACATGCTCGTGTGCGATGAGGTATATGCCATCGGCAACCCCCTCGGCGTCTATGCGGGCAGCGTTTCCGAAGGCATCATCAGCGGCCTTGACCGCATCGTGCCCATCGATGGTGTGGAAATGACCCTGATGCAGACCACGGCAGCGGTAAACCCGGGCAATTCCGGCGGCGGTCTTTTCAACAGCAAGGGTGAACTCATCGGTATCGTCAACGCCAAGAGCAGCGGCAGCGATGTGGAAGGCCTCGGCTTTGCGATCCCCATCGATTCCGCCAAAGGCATCATTGCCGACATGATCGACCTTGGCTATGTGACCGGCAGGCCTTACCTTGGCATCAGCATGCAGAACATCAGCATCCGTACCGCCAGCCCGGGCGGCATGAGCGGCGGCTTCTTCCCCTTTGGCGCCTTCGGCGGCTACGGCTACGTGAACAGGGTTCAGGTCATGGCCATTGAGAAGGGCAGCGCTGCGGAACAGGGAGGCATGCAGGTGAATGACATCATCATCTCCCTCAACGGCACGGAGGTAAGCGGTTCTTCGCAGCTGAGCACCCTGCTTTATGAATATGAAGTAGGCGAAACGGTCACAATAACCGTACAGCGCGGCACCGAGCTTCTCGATCTTTCCATCGTGCTCGGCGAACGCAGCAACTGATAAGGTCATTGCGCAAAGTGTCCCCGCACTTTGCGATGACATACCCCCCATCCATCATGGGTGCACCGCTTTCCCCAACGGTGCACCGCAAAAGGAGCGGCATATGCCGCTCCTTTTGTTGTATCGCATTATTCGTTTCGTTTGAGGAACACAAGATATTCTTCGGTATCCTCCTCGGGCATTCTCTCCCCCGTGGGGAAAAAGCCGTGCCTTTCGTAAAAAGCGATCGCCCTCACGTTCTTTTCAAGCGCCCAAAGCCCTTCTGCGCCAAAGGAGGCAACAGCATGCTGCAGCAGTGCGCTGCCGATGCCGTTTCCCTGCAGCACGGGCTCCACAAACAGCTTTTTTACCTGTTTGCCCTCCATGCGCAGGAAGCCCTTCACAGCGCCGTCATCGTAAACGAAGGTATCTGCAAGAAGCCCGGGCTTTGCAAGATAGTCTGCCATCAGGGCAGGCACCTGCAGTTCGGAAAAGTAAAACGCATCGTTTCGGAAAATGGGGTAGAAGTTCAGCCTGTAGTTGAAGATCTCGATCTCCGCAAGCCGTGCCGCATCTGCAGGCACAGCGGTTCTGATGCAGTTCATGCGTCACCTTTTTTCTTCTCAGCCAAGTTTGACATAATCCGTAACAGCAAAGCCGAAACTGCCGCCGCTGCTGAGGAAGCACCAACCGTCAAAGATCATGTACACCGTTACCGCACTGTGGTTTGGCAGCAGGCGAATGACCTCGCTTGATGTGCTCATGCCCTTGCGAAGGTTGACTTCCGCCGTGGTGGAAGTCAGGATGGGCGTCACACTTTCGCTGACCTTTGCGATTCCCTGAGAACCGGAATTGGTGACCTTGATGTACGCTTTGTAGGCAAAGCCCACCCTGCCGTTGTAAACCGCATAATACCAATCATCCGTTTCGCCGAGAATGGAGAGAGTATCCCCTGCCTTCAGCTTGCCGACTACGCTGCCGTTTGTGGTGGAAGGCCTGTCACGGAAGTTCACATTTCCCGCTGCGGTGCCCTGCGCCAGCTGCACGCCGGTGTTTTCCGTGTTGCCGGGCGCCGTACTTTCGCTGCCGGTGCTGCTTTCCGCACCGGTGCCGCCTTCCGGCGTCACGCCGGGGGTGACGCCTTCGGAGGGTGTTTCGGTGACCTCTGCCACCACCTTCACATACTTTGCGTACAGGTAGCCCCGGGTGCCGTTATATTCGACCTCATACCAGCCGTCCGCCAGCGAATACAGGGTGATGGGCTGACCCTTTTTGATCTTGCCGATCTTGTCGGAGGAGGTGGAAGGGCCTTCACGGAAATTGACACTGCCCGTGGTCTCGCCGATGCCGAGGATCTTGGGCACCGTCAGTTCGGGGGTATCCGCCGTGCCGCCGTCAGTCTCGGGCGGTGCACCCTCGGGGATATCCTCCGTAACGGTCACATATTTGGAGCTGATGTAGCCCTCTTCGCCGCCGACTTTTACCTTATACCAGCCGTTTTCAAGGGCGATGAGCGTGAGGTTCACACCTTTTTTCAGCGTGCCCATGGATTCATGAGAAGTGCCGGGACCCTTGCGGAAGTTGACGTTTCCGCTGGTAACGCCTTTACCCGTGGTGGGGGCTGCAGGGGCTTCCTCCTCCGTTTCTTTGTCCGCTTCGGTAACGGGCTTGCCGTTGAGGTCAAGGGATACTTCTTCGCCCGTCAGGGATACGTATTCCGTATAGATGTAACCAAACTGACCGTCAACAACAGCTTTATAGTAGTCGCCATCCTGCAAAAGCACATACACAGCCGTGTTCTTATCCAGCTGGCGAAGCCTTGCGCTGGCGGTAGATGCCGCCTCACGGAAATTGACTGCGCTGCGTGTCACGGTGCCTGCCTTTGCCCGGTATGCCGCCACCGGCGTTTTTTCCGGTTCGGGCGTTGCTTCGGGCTGCTGCACGGTCTCCTCGATGTTCACATACTGCTCGATCACATAGCCGTAAACGCCGTCGATATTCACATAATACCAGCCGTCCGTCAGGGTGTAGGCTGTCAGCTCCGTGCCCTTTGCAAGCTTTTTGATCCTGCTGTAGGAAACGGCAGGGCCCGTGCGGAAATTGACATCCTGCGCATTGATGCTGCCCGTGCCGATGACCTTTGCCGTGCTGTCATTGGGCGTGACGCCTTCCGTGGGTGCGCCGGGTACAGGCGTCGCCGAAGGCGTGGGGGTCGGCGTGGGTACAGGCGTGGGCGCAGGGGTGGCGGTGATGGTAACATCCAAATAGCTGCCGCTCACATAGCCGTCCATATCATCAAGGATGATGCGGTACCAGCCGTTTTCCACACCGTATACCGGTACCTCGCTGTCTTTTTTGATGGTACCCCAGTAATCATAATCGGAACCGGGGCCTTTGCGGAAGCGCACGTTTCCCGTTACGACCGCCGTGCCGATCTGGGGCAGCACATTGGGATCGGGCGTTGCGCCGGGCTTCAGGGGATCCTTCATTTCGCTGACGGAAATGGTGGAGAACTTTGCGCCGGGATAATAGAAGGAAAGGATCTCCTTATAATTCCAGCCATCGTTGGCACGCTGCTGTGCGCCCCTCTGGCTCATGCCGACGCCGTGGCCCCAACGGGCATGGTAGATGACATATTCGCCTTGCGCCGCATCGTATTCGCCCCAATAGGTGCGCAGCGTGGCGTTGGATACAACGCCGTAGGTATAAAGATCGGATACATTGAAATCGATCTCGATGTTGTCATACAGTGCACCGTCTGCGATCACGCCCATCTTCACCTTCATGCGGGTCATGTTACGTGTCACGTTTTTGTGCCTTGGCGTGTGCAGCTCCACAGAATCGATGAGTTCAAGTCCCGTGGCGGTAACGCCGATCTCAACGGATGCCTTTGCAAGCAGCATATCGTAAAGTTCCCTTGAGATGGAACCCGTGCGGTTGATGGGGATGCGCACCGTTTCAAGGGGGCTCAGCTTGTTGGCAAAGTCGTACTCGTCGATGCTGATGCCAAAGCCGGCATCCGAGCCCTTTCCGGTGCTCCATGCATAGGTGACAAGGTTCGTTTCACCGCCGTTGGATGCGGCATAATACGTGCAGAGCATATTGCCGTTTACGGTGAGGATCTCCGTCAGGGTGGAATCCACCGCCTCGATCACGTTTTTATTGGAAGCGGTATAGCCCTTGTATACCTGATCGGAGGAAGTATCGCCAAGATAGTATTCTGCGCTGCCGGTTTTCATGTTGCTCAGCACATAGCACTTTGCGGCAACAGCCTGCGCTTTGAGCGCCTCGATGGGGAAGGAATTGCTCATTTCATGCCCCACCACGCCGTAAAGGTAGTGGGCAAGGGGCACCACGTTCACCACCTGCAGAAAGCCGTTTGAGAGCACCTTCACATTGAAGTGGCCGAGGTAGGAACGGGAATTGAAATACATATACCCTGCGGAAGGCTCCATCTTTTCACGCATGATGGAAACGGTCTCGCCGGTATAAAGCTCGCCGAGCTTTGAATGGGACACCGTCAGCGTGCCCCCGAAATTGGCACGGAGGGTCAGCGTACCGCCCGAAAACTCTGCCCCGTTTTCGTTGAGGAAATAGTTTCCTTTCACGCTCATGGAGAGCACCGTGGCGTTGTTGGTGGTCAGCTTGACCTTGATGGTGCTGTAATCGGCAGCGGCATATGCGGCATTCGGGTTGATGACCATCAAACTGAAGAGCATTGCCGCAGCGGCAAGCAAAGATATGATCCGTTTCATTTCTGCATCGGTCCTTTTGTTCGGCGGCAAAGGGTGATTTGCACCGTTATTTTATATTTTTACATAGTATATTGTAACACGAATATGTCGTTTTGGATAGAGCTGCGGGTTTTCTTTTCGATTTGTTCATGAATTTGGCAGTTTTTTCCGGGATAGAACGGCAAAAAAGCAGCGCACGCTTTTCATGCGTGCGCCGCTTTTCAGTTTTCCATCTGCTTGCCCATAAAGTTTGCCGCCGTTTCGCAGACCTTCAGTTCCGTATTCGTCATGGATACGCCTGCATCCCTGCTCAGGAGCACCACCGCACCGATGGTATCCCCTGCGGAAAGGATGGGCACCACCGCTGCGCTTCTGTAGGTCTCGCCGTCATCATCCGCCGTGATGCGGGGCAGCGTGCCGCTGCCGTTTCCGGCAAGCACCTTTTCACGGCGCTTCATGATCAGCTCCACATCCTCATGCAGCGGTTTTTCAAGAAGATCCCGTTTGCTGGCGCCTGCCACGGCGATCACATTGTCCTTGTCGCAGATCACAGCCGTATGCCCCATGGCAAGGTGCAGCGATTCCACATATTCCTTCGCAAAATCGCCCAGTTCCCCAATGGGCGAATACTTCTTCAAAATGACCTCCCCTTCCCTGTCCGTAAAGATCTCCAGCGGATCACCTTCACGGATGCGCAATGTGCGGCGGATCTCCTTGGGAATGACGACCCGTCCGAGTTCATCGATGCGGCGCACGATACCGGTTGCTTTCATATGCAGCTTCCTCCTCAGTTTGGTTGCTTTTCACAAAAATAGTATCCGCAGGGTGATTTGAATTATGCGGTTTTCCATGGGCGGTGGATTTTGGAAAATAAGCGGTGAGCGTTCTGTTTTTCAAGCGCCGCCACGGGAAATGCTTTCCCTTTGAAAGAAAAAAGCTCTCCGTTCGGAGAACTCTTCGTATGCATGATCATTCGTTGCTGCCGACAGTGCGTAATCCGTTGGCGTGCAGAAGATCGTTTGCCTCTTCAATGGACAATTTTTAACTATGCTTTTTTCCTGTTAAGAAGCAGAATAAAGGATCTGCCATGTTTGAATCTTACGACACCATAAAAGCCATAAAAGAGCCGTCGCTATACCTTGTTGCAGATGCGAAGGCACAAACCCTTGCCGTCAGGAAGCGTGTTTTTCCGGAACTTGTGCCCGTTTACAAAAGGATCACTTTCCTTTCCCACCCCGGGCTTCCCGGGATCCACGAGATCGAACAGCTCGATGACTACGCTCTCATTTATTACGAATACATCCCCGGATGCGATCTTGCGGCAAAGCTTGCCGCAAGCCCCTGCACCCCTTCGGAAGTGCTTCACTACATTTCGCAGCTTTGCAGCATTCTGAGCCTTCTGCACGGCGAGCAGCCGCCCATCATCCACAGGGACATCAAGCCCTCCAACAACATCATCGGGTATGACGGATCTTTGCACCTTATCGACTTCGGCGCAGCCCGTACCTACCGTGAAGGCGCTCCCTCCGATATCCACCGGATCGGTACCTGCGGCTATGCAGCGCCCGAACAGTACGGCTACAACCAAAGCGATGCACGAACGGATATTTACGCCGTGGGCGTTCTTTTGCGTGAGCTTGCGGAGATTATCAAGCTGGCGCTTCCCGCCCCTGCAAGGCGTGAACCGCAGCATCCTGCAATGCGCACCTTTCAGGCGCTGCGCATTGAGGTGAACGGCGAGCTGAATGGAGCCATTTAATATGCTTTGAATAAAAACGAAAAAACAGCCGCAGCATCTCAAACCGCTGCGGCTGTTCTTGTCATTTTCACTTTCTTTTGGTAGCATACTGTAAGTTCTGTGATCATTTCAAATCAGGGGGACTCTTACCATGCAAAGGAAGCTTCTCATGCAGGCGGTCATCAAATTCCTGTTCGGCATTGTGCTTGTGGGTGCATTGCTGTTTCTGCCTGCCGGCACGCTCGCCTATTGCAACGGTTGGCTGCTGATGGGCATCCTGTTTGTTCCCATGTTCCTTGCAGGCATCGCAATGCTGTGCAAAAATCCCGAGCTTCTGAAAAAGCGCCTTCACGCAAAAGAAACAGAAAAGGAGCAAGGCACCGTCATTAAACTGAGCGGTCTTATGTTCCTTGCAGGCTTCCTAACTGCAGGGCTTGGCTTCCGCTTCGGCTGGTATATGCTTCCAAAGGGCGTTGTGTTTGCGGCAGCTGCGGTGTTTTTGCTTGCTTATGCGCTGTATGCGGAGGTGCTCAGGGAAAACACCTATTTAAGCCGCACCGTTGAAGTGCAGGAAGGGCAGAAAGTCATCGATACGGGTCTTTATGCCGTCGTCAGGCACCCGATGTACAGCGCAACGCTGCTTTTGTTCCTGTCGATGCCCCTCGTGCTCGGTTCGCTCTATGCTTTCCCGATTTTCCTTGCCTACCCCTTTCTCATCGTCAAACGGATCAAAAACGAAGAGGCGTTCCTTGAAAAGGAGCTCAAGGGTTACAGGGAATACCGGCAGAAAGTCAAATACAGGCTGATCCCGTTTGTTTGGTAAAGCGGAAAAAACTTCCGCTTTTTTTACTGTATGATATGAATTATCGTGATCCCATACCGTATTTTCGGCATCCTGTGCGGATGGTATAATATATCATATTTGATATGTTGCGGTGCACGGCAGCCCATTGCAGCATCATATCGGAAAGGAAACACATATGTTCAAAACCCATGTGATCAGTTCACAGTTTGGTACAGCGCTGAAGGCGCTGCGCAAAGCCTTCCATGAATATCCCGAAACGGGTATGAAGGAATTTGAGACCACAAGGCGCATTCAGGAAACCCTCGAAAGCCTTGGCTTAATAGTGACAAGTAACTATTTTGTCGCAGAGAACGGTGTGACCCGAAGGTCACGCCGTTTTTCTGCGTTCATAGGTTGTTTGTGTGACAATAGGCTCGGAAATAACGGGAATATCCACATCCTCGCCCAGTGCTTCGGACATTGCCCGGTTGCGTTCATCGGCGTGCATCACAGCGGAGAGGATATACTGCTCACCGCCTACGATCTCCACGGCGGCTTTATAGGCATCGGCATAAAACTGTTTTGCAAATTCATAGCCGCCGTGGTTGTAGAAATAAGCGGAGTTCACATCAAAAACCAACTCGCCGTATTTGATGGCGTCAGGTTTCAGACCTCTGGTGGAGATGATCTTATCCTGTTCCATCTG
>JAFSEB010000008.1 GCA_017435905.1 Clostridia bacterium
CCGATGGGTGCAATGGGGCTGCGGTGGAAATAAGGGCGGGGCGCACGTTTGCCCTGCGGGCAAACCAAGGTGCGTACGCACCGGCTGCGGCGCAGCCGCAGCGGTGCGCCCCGCCGCAGCAGTTCCTTATTCCCACCGCAGCAGCATTGCTGTACAAAACATGCATTTCCCTCATGCTCTCTTGCAAAAAAACGAAATACGCTCTATAATAAACAAGCGTATATTTAAAATATAAGGAGCTGATAGTTTCCATGGAGGACAGTAGTCCAATAGTGTATCTTGCGGCGATCGCACTTTCGATCCTTGGCGGCGCATATTTTGCCGCAACGGAGATCGCATTGGCGTCCGTCAACCGCATCCGCATGATGAGCCTTGCGGATAACGGCAGCAAACGGGCGGCAAGGGTACTCTATATCCTCGACCATTTTGATAAGGCGCTCACAACGCTCCTCATCGGCAACAACATTATGCACATCGGCTGCGCCAGCATTGCCACTCTCATGGCAACCAAGCTTTGGGGTGTTCAGGCTGTACCTGCAATGACGGTGGTCATAACGGTTGTTGTGTTTTTTGTTGCGGAAATGATCCCCAAACGCTTTGCAAAAGCCTGCAACGAGCGCTTTGCACTGGCGGTATCGGGTTCTCTTGTGACGCTGATGAAGCTGTTTACGCCCGTTTCCTTCATCTTTTCTAAACTGAGCGCATGGGTCAGCAAGCCTTTTAAAAAGGCGGAAGAGCCGCCCACGGTCACGGAGGATGAACTCTATGACATCATTGAGACCATTGCGCAGGAAGGCGCCATGGATGATGATACAACGGAGCTTGTGCAGAGTGCGCTGGAGTTTTCCGATACCTTCGTGCGGGAAGTGCTGACCCCATGGGAAAAAGTGGTGCGCATCCCTGTCAATGCGAAGGAGGAGGAGATCCTTTCCGCCATTCGTGAAAACATCCACTCCCGTCTGCCGGTGGTGGATGAGGAAGACCATCCCATCGGCGTGCTGTTGATCCGCAAATACCTGAAAGCGCATATGCGCAGCGAGTGCGAAGCCCTTTCCGTCATGATGGAAAGGGTGCACTTTGTGGATGCGGATACGCCCCTTGACGATCTTTTCGCCGTGATGAGCGGCAACAAAACCCATCTTTCCGTGGTGCGTGATGCGAACTGGAAGACTCTCGGCATCATCACTATGGAAGACATCCTTGAATCCCTTGTGGGCGAGATCTATGATGAGGATGATAGGGATGCGGAAGGCGGTGAAGCATCGTGAACGGTGAAGCGAATCTCGGTTCCTACCTTTTGATCGTGCTGCTGATCATCCTTTCGGCATTCTTTTCCGGCTCGGAGATCAGCTATGCTTCCCTCAACGCCATGCGCATGAAAAATGCGGCGGAAACGGGCAGCAAAACCACAAAGCTTGCGTATAAGATATTCCTTGCCTACGATCAGGCGCTGGTGACCATCCTCATCGGCAATAACCTTGTGAACATCGCCTCCTCCTCTGTGGCAACGCTGATCGCAGTGTCGCTTCTCGGTGATGAGGGCGCAGCCATCGCCACGGCGATCATGACGGTGCTCATCCTCACCTTCGGTGAGATCGTGCCGAAGATCGTGGCGGTACAGGTGGCGGAAGGCTTTGCAAAGGGCGTTGCCATCCCCCTCCGTGCGCTGATGATCGTCACGAAGCCCATCGTTTGGCTTTTCAGTAAAATGCTGACGCTCCTTGACAGGATCTGGGCAAAAATGGGTGAGCAGGGCCCCAGCGTCACGGAAGACGATCTGGAGACCATCCTTGAGACCGTTGAAGATGAAGGCGTGATCGACGAGGAGCGGGCGGAACTGCTGCAGAGCGCTCTCGATTTCGGCGATGTGCAGGCTTACGAGATCCTGACGCCCCGTGTGGATATGATCTCCATCGATATCGAGGACGATTGGGAGGAGATCCTTGAAACGGCCTACGAATCCTCTTTCTCCCGGATCCCGGTATATGAGGATACCATCGATAACATTATCGGCATACTGCACCTGAATCACTTCTTCAAGGAACTGGTGGGCAAGCCGCAGTTTGATCTGCGTGCCATCCTGATGCCCGTGAACTATGTGCCCCGCTCCATGGCCCTTGACGATGTGCTGGCCACCATGAAAAAACGCCAGTGCCACATGGTCATCGTTACGGATGAATACGGCGGCACCATGGGCTGCCTGACGATGGAAGACGTGCTTGAAGAACTTGTGGGCGACATCTGGGATGAGTCCGATGAGATCGAAGAGGAAGTGGTGGAGCTTGCCGAGGATGCCTACGAGGTGGATGGCGGCATGGGCATCTATGATTTCCTTGAAGAGTTCGATATCGATGACAGGGATTTCGATGACGATAATGCCACCGTCAGCGGCTGGGCCATCGAAATGCTGGGCGACTATCCGGAGGTGGGCGACTCCTTCGAATACGAGAATCTGACCCTCACCGTAAAGGAAATGGACAATCGCCGTGTGGCGTGCCTTTCCGTCAAGGTGAACCCCCTTCCCGAAGAAGAGGAAGAGGACTAAAGACAATAAAACAAGACCGAAGCATTATGCTTCGGTCTTGTTGTCTTATTGCAGTTTCATTCCCCAGCAAACCGTATCGGCCGTGCGGCTGAGGCATGTAAATCCATAGGCTTCGTAGAAGGCATTGCCGCCAAGGTTCTTTGCACCGCAGCCAAGCATCACGCCTTTCACGCCGATCTCTTTGAGGTGCAGCATCAGCGCATCCATCATCTTGGTGCCGAGGCCAAGCCGGTGGTATGCAGGGAAGATGTCAATATGAAGATGGGCGGGATATTCCTTTGCATGCTGCTTTTCGCACAGGCGGAACAGCCAGTATTTTGCAGCGCTGTGTGAAAGGCGGAACAACCGGGGCAAAAGGGGCAGGAACTTGAACCGGTAACGGCGAAAACTGGGGGCGGATATCACATAGCCTACCGCCTCATCCTTTTCATCCGCCGCCACAAAGCAGTGTGCGCTTTCAAAGGCGGTGTAGTAATCGCTGTACATCAAAAGGATGCGCTCCCGAAAGGCTTCATCCTCATACACCTTTTTCGGTGCGGTGGCAAGGCAGATCTCACGAAGGCGCTCCCTGTCCTTCTTTTGATAGGGGCGAACGGTGAAGCGTTCACTGCCAGAGCTTGTCGCCATATACGCCTGCCGCCTTCAAGCTGCGGATGCTTTCCATCACCTTGGGTTTATCCTCCTGATAGGTGACGCCGAACCAGCTTTCCTTGGTGGGCTTCACCTGCACCCGTGCCTTGCCTGCAAGAATGCCCTCGCAGACGGCATTGGGGAGAAGGTCTTCATATTTCAGCGGATTTGCCGCAAGGCCTGCCTGCAGGTTCTTCTCGAACCGCTCACGGAGCAGGGGGAAGAGGGAGGGCTTGAAGCCCCAGCAGTTCATGGAAACGGTGGTGCCCTGCGGCATGAAGACCGCTTCGCCCTGTTCGTTCACATACTCTGCGCCCTCTGCGGTTTTGCGGATGCCGAGCCGCTCGCTGATGTGGGTCAGAAGTCCGTTTTCCACGATACACTCGCCCCGGTTCACGGCGCCGTGGTCGGTAAGGGTGTTTTCAAGCAGGTAGCCCACGGCGATGTGATCTTCTTTAGAGGCATCGTCGGTAAGAAAATCATAGAGAAGGCGGAACGCTTCGGGGCCGTAATAATCGTCCGCATTGATGACCGCAAAGGGACGGCCTGCAATGGCTTCCTCTGCGCAAAGAAGCGCATGGGTGGTGCCGAGGGGCTTTACACGGTCGGGGGACAGCACGGTGCCTTCGGGCAGCATGGAAAGCTCCTGAAATGCGTAGCTGACCTTAATGTGGGGCGCTACACGTGCACCGATGGTGGCCTTGAAATCCGCCTCAATGGCATGCTTGATGATGAAGACCACCTCTTCAAAGCCGGCACGCATGGCATCGTAAACGGAATAATCGATGATGAAGCAGCCCTCGCTGTCGATGGGGTCCATCTGCTTGATGCCGCCGCCGTAACGGCTGCCCATACCTGCGGCGAGAATGGCCAATACGGGTTTCTTCATACAGAACTCCTTCCTTATGCCTGCTCGATCTGGCACATTTTCATGGTAAGAAGGGCGGCATCGTGGCTTTCCTGCGTGACGCCTGCGCAGCAATCCGGCGCAATGCAGATCTTATTTCCCGGGAAATAAGCCCGCAAAAGGAGTGCATTCGACGCAACGCAGATATCGGTGCAAAGCCCCATGAACAGGAACTCGGTGTCCTTATCCACATAGGGCTTCACAAGCTCCGGCAGCACGGTGGCGCCGAAGGTGGGCTTGTCGATGATGATCTCGCCCTCCGCAAGGGGTGCGATGGCGCTGTCGAGCGCCCAGCCCTCGCTGCCTTTGATGCAGTGGGGCACGGGCAGCAGCTTGCCCTCAAGGGTATCCATATAGTTTTCATAATGGGTATCCCGGGTGAAGATAAGAAGCGCACCGGCTTCCTTTTCCTTTTGAATGCGCTCAGCCACACGGGGCGTGATGGCAGCGGCTTCCTTTGTGCCGAGGGCACCGGAGATAAAATCGTTCTGCATATCGATGACAAGTACGATCTTCTTTACGGGATTCATGTTGATTACCTCTTTTTCATGATATTGGGTATGGCAAACAGAAAAACATTGATCACAAACAGGAGAAAGCTGATCCATACACTTGCTTCAAAAGCATGAAGGAGGGTGACCGGCCGCCGTCGCTAAAAGTAAAGACCGTGCAGCAGGCTGAAGCTGCCGATCCCGTCGTTGAGGGCAGGCACCGCGGCTTTTACATAGTTGAAACCAAGGTCGACAGATGCAAACAGGGAAAGCAAAAACAGAATATGGGCGCCGATGCGGATCACTTGCATGTGTTCCGTTATCATTTCCTCAATACACGGGCCAGCCGTTCACATACATGGCAAGGTATGCGCACAGCATCAAAAAGGAGACCAGCGTAAAAACGGCATCCTTGCGTTTTGTGTCCGCAAGGGCGGCAAGGGCAATGCCGAGGGGGAAGCATGCCGCCAGATAACGGGGGGCACTGAGCAGCCATGTGGCGCCGATGGCGATCATAAAATAGGCGATAAAGAACACGGAGTAGGAGGGACGAAGCCGTTTTGCGGCAGGGATCATCAGGATGAGGGCGCCAAAGCTCATGATGAGGTTCGGCAGCCACAGCCCGAAAGCCTGCCGGAGGTCGCCCTCCGCAAAGGTGGAAAGCAGGTAATCCGTCTGGTAGGCGGCGGTCTCAAAGAAAAGACCGAAGCCCTGATTCCAATGCTCACGCTGGTACTGCATGAAGCGGAAGGGATCGCCTGTCACGGCGTAGTTGATGTAAATGTAGCCGAGAAGCCCAAGTGGCACAAGGAACATGCAAAGGAAGCGAAGGGTGAAAGGCTTTCTGTTCTCCTTCAGGGTCTCAAGCCGCCGTGCTTCCAGCACATCCTGCAGCCATTCGATGAAAACGAAGGCAAGCAGCAGCGCACCGAGGGAACGGGTGAAGGCGGCGAGGGCAGCAAGCAGGCAGCCGAACAGATACTTCTTTTTGCGCACGCACAGCACCGCCGCAAGGCAGCAGGTCAAAAACAGGCTTTCTGTCATGGGGGCGGCAAAGAAGAACGCCGCAGGGGAAAGGAAGGTGAATTTCACCGCACGAAGGGCAGTATCCCTGTCATGGTCAAGGGCGGCGACCTCGTAAACGAGGACGGCGGAGACCATGGCGCACAGGTTCGATACCACCATGGCGGAGGCGAAGGAATCGCCGGTCAGGAAGTTGAACAGGCGGATGAAGATGGGGTAAAGCGGGAAGAAGACGATGTGGAAACGGGGATCGCCTTCCGTGACGTACCAGTTTTCCGCAATGCCGAGATAGCTGGGGGAATCGGTGCGAAGCCAGGCCGTGCGCATGGTGTCAAGGATGCCGCCTTCATAGACCTCACCTGCGGAAAATGCGTAGCCTGCCGCAAAGAGCACAAGGCGTGTAAACACCATGAAAAGCAGGATCCTCAGCCAGGGGTGCCGTTTGTCAAAACGCAGGCTGCGGCGGCCGAGGGATGCATCCGGCGAGGGCAGCCCGGGCTCCGTTATCGCACGGCGGCATGCATCAAAGGTGTGGATGCACACCGTGGCAAACAGCAGCAGCGATGCACCGGCGGCAATGAGCCCCGTCACCGTCTCCGCACGGAAAAAGGCATAAAGGCAGAACACGGCTGCAAACAGGATGGCAGCCGTGATCAGCACGGTTCGCATGAGCTTGTTTTCTTTCAACTGTTCCATACCGCTATTATAGCACGGGGAGCGGCGGCGAACAACAGCCGCACAGGGGCGCAAAGGGTAAACAATTTGTGCAGGAGCGGCGGTTTTTCGCAGGGAAACAAGGAAAAGCAGGGAAGCTGCCGCTTCCCTGCTTTTTGCATGGAGGAACCATCATGTTCGGCCTTTTGGCCGGGAGGACTTGCTCAGTTGTGAAGGATCTTTTTGAGATCCTCTTCCGGCGTGCTGATGGGGGAAATGCTGTAGTTTTCCACCAGGAATTGGAGCACGTTCGGGGAAATGAAGGCAGGCAGCGTGGGCCCAAGGAAGATGTTCTTCACCCCAAGATAAAGGAGCGAGAGAAGGATGCATACCGCTTTCTGCTCATACCAGGAAAGCACCATGGAAAGAGGCAGATCGTTTACGCCGCAGCCGAAGGCTTCACTGAGGGCAAGGGCGACCTTGATGGCGCTGTAAGCATCGTTGCACTGGCCCATATCGAGTATACGGGGGAAGGGGCCGATGGAACCGAGGTCAAGGTCGTTGAAGCGGTATTTGCCGCAGGCGAGGGTGAGGATGAGGGAATCCGCAGGCGTCTTTTCCACAAATTCCGTGTAGTAGCTGCGGCCGGGGCGTGCGCCGTCGCAGCCGCCCACAAGGAAGAAGTGCTTCACGGCGCCGCTCTTCACCGCTTCGATCACCGCATCCGCTGCGCTCAGAACCGCATTGCGGCCAAAGCCTGTCATTACCTTTTCGCCGCCGTTGATGCCGGTGAACCGTTTGTCTTCACCGAAGCCGCCAAGAGCGAGCGCCTTTTCGATGACGGGGGTAAAATCCTTTTCCGCACCGATGTGCACCATTTCGGGGTAGGATACCGCTGCGGTGGTGAACACCCTGTCCGCATAGCTTGCCTTCGGGGGCATCAGGCAGTTGGTGGTAAACAGGATGGGCGCAGGCAGCGCATCGAATTCCTTCTGCTGGTTCTGCCATGCGGTGCCGAAATTGCCCTTCAGGTGCGGGTATTTTTTCAGTTCCGGATAAGCATGGGCGGGAAGCATTTCACCGTGGGTGTAAACGTTCACGCCCCTGCCCTCCGTTTGCGAAAGAAGCAGTTTCAGGTCGTGGAGGTCGTGACCGGAGATGACGATGAAGGGGCCTTTTTCCACCTTGAGCGTTACTTCCGTGGGAACGGGATGCCCGTAGGCGGCGGTATTGGCTTCATCCAGCAGCGCCATGCAGGCAAGGTTCACTTCGCCCACTTCCATCACGATGGGGAGAAGGGTATCCATGCCCCAATCCGCACCCACGGAAAACAGGGCTTTGTAGAAGAAGCGGTTCACCTTTTCATCCCGATAGCCGAGGGCTGCCGCATGGTACGCATAGGCGGCGATGCCGCGGATGCCGAAGAGGATGAGGGACTTGAGGGAGCGGATATCCTCATCCGCCTGCCAGAGGCTGTTCATGTCATGATCCGCATTGCGGCCGCAGGATGCGCCGCAGCTGTAGCAGTCGGGCACAAGGGTGCGCTTTGCATCATCCACCCGGGCGATGAGTGCACGAAGGGTCTCATCGTTGAAGTTCACGTTGGTGATGGTGGCGAAGAGCGCCTCCACCACAAGGTCATCCATGGCGGCGGTCACAAAGGGCTCGTTGCCCTCCGTGGCCCTTGCAAGGCCGATAAGGGCGCCGGTCAGCGCATCCTGCAGGCGTGCAGTGTCGGCTTTCTTGCCGCAGACGCCTGCCTTGCCGGTGCAGGCACGGCAGTTGGCGGTCTGTTCGCACTGAAAGCAAAACATATTGCAGCGCATTTGCGTTTCCCTTTTCATGCGATCAGTTTTCGAGGATGCGGCCGTCGGTGGAGATGGTGACGATCTGCCAGGGAATGAACTTGCCGCTCGCCTGCAGCGCACGCTTTGCGGCATTCTCAATGCCGCCGCAGCAGGGCACTTCCATGCGCACCACGGTCAGGGATTTGATATCGTTGTTGGCAAGGATGGCGGTCAGCTTTTCCGCATAGTCCACCATGTCAAGCTTCGGGCAGCCCACAAGGCACACCCGGTTGCGGATGAATTCGTTGTGGAAGTTGCCGTAGGCATAGGCGGTGCAGTCCGCCGCCACAAGCAGGTTGGCGCCGTCAAAATAGGGGGCGTTTACCGGCACGAGCTTGATCTGCACGGGCCACTGGGAAAGGCGGCTCGTGACGGGCGCAGCAGGGGCAGCGCCGATGCTGCAGGCGCTCTCCGCACGGCGGATGACCCTGGAGTTGGTGCCGGGGCAGCCGCAGGGCAGCTTTTCCTTGGCCTTCTTGGCAGCCAGCACGGCAGCCTCATCGTAGGCAGGGGCTTCACGCTCTTCAAAGCTGATGGCATCCACCGGGCAGGCGGGCAGGCAGTCGCCGAGACCGTCGCAGTAATCCTCACGGGTCAGCTTGGCTTTGCCGTTTACCATTTCAATGGCGCCTTCGTGGCAGGCCGCTGCGCACTTGCCGCAGCCGTTGCATTTTTCTTCGTCGATCTTGATGATTTTACGGATCATGACAGTGTCTCCTTTTTTCCAATTCGTATTTTTCGGAAGGCGGGCGCTTGCCTCGCCGCTTGTTCTTGACTTTATGGGCATATTATAGTGTAATAAAACAAGAAAATCGGTTGTATTTACAACGGAAAGAAGATTTTGATGAAAAAATACGTGCCCATACTCAATAACACGCAGCTGTTTTCCGGCATTGCGGAAGAGGAGATCGCCGCCATGCTGGGGTGCCTCGGCACCCGTGTGCGCAAATACAAAAAAGGGGAATACGTGTTCCGCCAGGGCGATCCCATCGGCGATATCACGGTGCTTGCGTCGGGCTGCCTGCATATTCAACGGGATGATTACTGGGGAAGCCGCAGCATCATCAACGTGGTCATGCCCGGGGAAATGTTCGGCGAAGCCTTCGCCGCAAGGAACGGCGGCACCATCCTCAACGATGTGGCGGCGGTGGAGGATGCGGAGGTGCTGTTTTTCGATGTGAACCGGGTGCTGACCACCTGTTCATCCGCCTGCCGATTCCATGCCATGGTGGTGCAGAACCTGTTTTACGCCATCAGCGAGAAAAACCGCAAACTGGTGCAGAAGCTCGGGCACATGGCGAAGCGCACCACGAGGGATAAGCTGCTTTCTTACCTTTCCGAGGAAGCGAAGCGGCAGCAGAAGAGCGAATTTTCCATTCCCTTCAACCGGCAGCAGCTGGCGGACTATCTGAGCGTGGACCGCAGCGCCATGTCCGGCGAGCTTTCCAAACTGAAGGATGAAGGACTTCTTGATTACCGCAAAAACGAATTTATCCTGTATCACGGCGCTCAGGAGGTATAAACTGTAGTGAAAAAGAAAAAGCACGGCAACCGTGCTTTTTTGTTTGTCATTCTTCCGTAAACGCCCCTTCATGCGCCTTGAAAAAGTCGAAATAGGTGCGCACGTTGGGAAGCGCCGTCCATTTTTTCACATCCACAGGGTCGGCGTCAAGGTCGTAGATCTTCGCCCCGGGCAGCGCAAGCAGGAAGGGGGAGTGGGTGCTCAGGATGAACTGGCAGGCGAAATAGCGTGCGCCGTCATAAATGAGCCGCACAAGGTCCTGCTGCAGGGCAGGGGAAAGGCTGTTTTCCGGCTCATCGAGCAGGTAAAGGCTGTCCTCCGGTTCCATCTTTTCCGTGAAGTAGAAAAAGGCGCTTTCCCCGTTGGAACGTTCCCGGGGATTTTCCATCAGTTCCGAGCGGACGAATTTGGACTGGGTGAGCCGCTTGGCGTTGTTGTGGCTTTTCAGCTCCTCATAATCCGCAATGGAATTGACACGGAAACGGGAACGCTTCTTTTCGTAATATTCGCCGAAAAGCTCCTCCCGGCGCATGTCGATGCCCTCGTTCAGGGCACGCAGGTTCAGCATGTAATCAAACACATCATCGCTGGTGATGATGCGGCAGCAGCCCTCCGGGCGGCGTTCCCATTCGTGGCGGCAGCAGCGCAGGTAATCGGGCAGGAAGGGGGAGCGGTTAAAGGCGCTGTCCCTTGCGGCGCCGACCGTTTCGGCGATCACGTTGAGGGCAGTGGTCTTGCCGCTGCCGTTGCCGCCGTAAAGCACGGTGATGGGCGCAAAGTCGATCCGCTCGAAGCGGCGGCGTGAGAGCACCTGAAACGGATAATAGGAATCGTAGCAGGTGCGCTTTTGCGAAAGGAAAAAATCAAATTCCCGGTCGCTGTCCGGGAATTCAAAGGAAGATAAATAGATCATATTGTTTAGAAGAACATCTTAACGGCACAGTACACAAGGGCAAGGGCAAACACGGTGTTTGCCGCCTTGCGGTGGCGGCTGATGAAGCGGCTCATGGCGCTGCCGCAGCTGCCCCAAAGCATCAGCGTCAAAAAGGAGATGGAGGGAACAAGGAACACAAAGCCCGTCAGCGGCAGCAGCTGCCCTTCAAAGGCAGGGATGATGTAGCCCTGCAGGGAAAGGATGCAGTTCATGTACACCTTTACGTTCACAAACTGCAGCAGCAGACCCTTGCGGAAGCCGCCCTGTTCATCCTTTGCGGTGATCTCCCCTTCGCTTTTGTACATGTGCCATGCAAGGTAAAGAAGGTAGATGGCGCCGAGGATGCGCATCGGCAATTCCAGCATGGGCAGGTACTTCATCAGCAGGCTGCAGAAGACCGTGGAAAGCACCATGATGGTGAAAAAGCCTGTGAAGATGCCGAAGCAAAGGGGGAACGTTTTTTTGAGCCCCACCCTGCTGGCGGTGGAAAAGGTCAAAATGGTGTTCGGGCCCGGGGTAACGGAGGTGGTGCCGGTGAAGGTGAGAAAATCGATCCAGTTGAACATGAGTAGGCCTTTCCCTGCCGCACGGGGCGGCACATTTGTGGATTAAAGAAGTTTTTCGGTCTGCTTGTAAACGTCGCCGCTGCCGAGGGTGACCACGATGTCGCCTGCCTTGGCATGTTCGTCAAGGTAGGTGCGGATGGCTTCAAAGGTGGGCACATAGGTGGCGTTTGCACCGCTTGCCGAGATACCCGCTACCATGTCCTTTGCGTGGACGGAACCGTCATCCACCTCTCTGCCGGGGAAGATATCCGGCACAAGGATCTCATCCGCTGCGTTGAAGCCTTTCACATCATGGCAGAAGAGGGTCTTCGCACGGGTGTAGGAATTGCACTGGAACACGCACCACAGCTTGCCCCGTTCCATGCGCGCGGCGGCGGAAAGGGTGGCGTTGATCTCGGAGGGGTGGTGGGCGTAATCGTGATAATAGCGCACGCCGTTTCTTTCACCGAAATACTCAAAGCGGCGGCGTGTGTTTTGGAAGGCGTGGAGCGCCGTTGCCACAGCTTCAAAGGAAGCGCCGGCGTTCATCGCCACAATGGCGGCTGCCACGGCGTTGATGATGTTGTGCTCGCCGGGCACGGTCAGCTCGATGCGGCCGAGGCTTTCGCCTTTGTAAAGAAGATCGAAGGAGGGGCAGCCCATGGCATCGTAGACGATGTTGGCAGGCACATAGTCCGCATCCTGCATGCCGTAGGAAAGGGTTTTGCCTTTATGGGCGTCAAGCAGTGCCTTCACACGGAAATCGTCGCTGCAGCCGATGAAAAGACCGTCCTCCGGCAGCAGGGCAAGGAACTTGCGGAAGGCTTCCACGATGTGGTCGATATCCTTGTAATAATCAAGGTGATCGTCATCGATGTTGTTGATGAGGGCGACCGTGGGGCGAAGGGTCAGGAAGCTCTCCACGTATTCGCAGGCTTCCGTGATGAACATATCGTGGGCGCCGAGGCGCACACCGCCCTGCAGGATGTCAACAAAGCCGCCGATATGCACTGTGGCATCGGGCTTGCCCTGTTCGCACACATAGGCAAGCATGGAGGTGACGGTGGTCTTGCCGTGGCAGCCTGCAATGCCGATGACATCCTTATAGCCTTCGGTCAGCTGCCCGAGGGCAACGGAACGCTCCAGCTCCGGGATGCCCTTTGCCTTTGCGGCGGCACGCTCCACGTTTTCGGGCTTGATAGCGGCGGAATAGATGACAAGATCCGCATCGCCGAGGTTTTCCTCGCTGTGGCCAATGGTCACGGGCACGCCAAGCTCACGGAGCCTTTCCGTAAAGGGGGAAACATTGGCGTCGCTGCCCTGTACCGCAAAACCACGGTCGCGCAAAATCTGGGCAAGGCCGTTCATGGAACAGCCGCCAATGCCCACAAGGTGGATCTTTTTATGGTCGTTGATATGCGTCATGATCAAAACCTCGCATTCATGAAGTTGAAATAAATCGCTGTTTCGGGGGGGGGAATATCCCGCCCTTCAGTATACTATGTTTCGCTTGAATTGCAAAGCGTTTTCACGGCCTTCACAAAGGCGGCATCGGGAAACAGGGCTGCAGCCTGCTGCGCTGCTTCTTCGGTGGGGAAAATGCCGAACACGGCGCTGCCGCTGCCGGTCATTTCCGCAGCAAGGGCGCCTGCATCCGCAAGGCGTGCCTTGTATGCTTTCGTTTCCGGTGCAATGGCTGCGGCAGGCTCTGCAAGGGCGTTGTAAATGTGGGGCAAAAGGGAATCCCTGTTGCCATTTCGGATGGCAGCAGCGGCGGCATGGGCATCCCCCATTGGCAGGGGCAGCTGTAAGGATGTAAACAGCGCCTTTGTGCTGACGCCCCTTTCACCTTTTACGATAAGAAGGTGCAGGGGAACGGTGGGGAGCGGCGTCATCTTCTCGCCGATGCCTTCGCAAAGGGCGCAGCCGCCCAACAGGCAGAAAGGCACATCCGCACCGATCTTTGCGGCAATGGCGAAAAGCGCTTCTTCGCTGAGGGCGCCGTAGTGCCTTTGCATGGCACGAAGCACCGCCGCCGCATCGGCGCTGGAACTGCCAAGCCCTGCTTCCGAGGGGATGCCGGTTTTGATGTGCACATGGGCGCCGCCGCAGTTTGCGGCGTTTTTGTATGCCGCAACGGCTTTGTAGGCAGCGCTTCTTTCCGGCAGGGGCACATCCGCAGAAATCCGGATATCCTCTGCAGGTTCAATTGTGACCGTGTCGTAAAGGTCAATGGCGTGCATCACGGTGGCAAGGTCGTGGTAACCGTCGCTTCGCCTGCCGCACACGTTGAGCATGAGATTCACTTTTGCATAAGCTTTCATTTCCATATATGCATTATAAGCCCTGAAGGGTTAAAAATCACGGAAAACGTCAATGCTTTTGCCCATAAGATCGATTTTAACGGCAAAGGAGCATGAAAAACATGAAAAAGACGGTTTTGCGCTGTGTGCTGCTGCTGTGTGCGGCGCTTTTCGGCATGCCCCAAGGGGAAGCCCCCTACAGAAACGTATTTCGCCTGCATGTCATCGCCAACAGCGACAGCGTGGAAGACCAGCAGGCGAAGCTTCTTGTAAGGGACAGCATCCTTTTACTTGAACGGGAAAGGATGGCAAATGCGAAAAGCGGTGCGGCGGCGGAAGCGCTCCTGATGGAGGACGGCAAAGCCCTGCTTTCTGCGGCGGAGGATACGCTCCAAAAAGCCGGCATGGATTACGGCGCTTCCCTTTTTGTAGGAAAGTTTCCCTTTCCGGAGCGCAATTACGGCGGCAAGGTATACCCACAGGGCGAATACCGGGCGCTGCGTGTGGTGCTTGGGGAGGGAAAGGGGCAAAACTGGTGGTGCGTGATGTTTCCGCCGCTATGCATATTGGAAGGGGATGCTGGGGAAATTGATGTTGAGAGGCTGAGAGGAAACAGCTTTCTCATAGAAATGTTGAAACGCATAGAGGGAGGCGTGCTATGGAACACAATAAAGGAAAAATTGCGCTGATGCTGGCAACGGTGCTCGTCTTTTCCCTGCTGCTGCAGTCCACCGCCTTTGCGGCGGCGCTTCGGGTAGGTTCCCGGGGCGAGGATGTGAAAAAGCTGCAGACGAAGCTCAAACGCTGGGGCTATTACGATGGCAGCGTGGACGGCATTTTCGGCAGCGGCACGGAAAAGGCTGTCAAATACTTCCAGCGGAAAAACGGATTGACCGCCGACGGCATCGTGGGCAGCGCCACCGCAAAGGCGCTGGGGCTGACCCTTTCGGGCAGCGGCGGCAGCAGTTCATCGGGCGGCAGCTCCAATGCATCGGGCAACCTGTATCTGCTTGCACGCCTTGTTTACGGCGAGGCACGGGGCGAGCCCTATAAAGGGCAGGTGGCTGTGGCGGCGGTGGTATTGAACCGCATGGAATCCAGCAAATTCCCCAACAGCATGAGCGGCGTCATCTACCAAAGCGGCGCATTTTCCGTGGTGGATGACGGGCAGATCAACCTTTCGCCGGATGAGACCGCCATCAAAGCCGCCCGCGATGCCATGAACGGCTGGGATCCCACCAACGGCTGCCTGTACTATTACAACCCCAAAAAGACCACCAACAAGTGGATGCTGTCAAAGCCCATTCTGATGACCATCGGCAACCACGCATTTTTTCGTGGGTAAGGAGGAGCGGATATGGAAAAAAGCAAACGGAGCATTTGGCATATCGTACTGCCATCGCTGCTCACAGCTGTTCTTGTGGGCGTTGCCTTCTGGGGCATGCAGCAAAGCGCCCTTGCCAAGGAATACAAAACGGCGGCTACCGCCATGTACACCCGTGCCTTCACGGAGCTGACGGATACCGTCAACAACCTGCACACCGCCCTCGGCAAGCTGCGTGTGGCGGCATCCCCCTCACAGTATGTGCTGCTGCTTGACGATGTGTGGCGGCTTTCGGGCGCAGGCGTCAGTTTGATGGCGGAGGTCCCCTCCTCCCACATCGACACGGCGGAACTCAACAGCTTCGTGGTGCGCCTTGGGGATTATGCCCACGCCCTGACGAAAAAGGCGGTGCGGGGCATCCCCATGACGGAGGAGGAACAGCAGCAGCTCGATGCGCTCTACGAGACCTCCGGGCGCATTGCGGATGCGCTCAACGAGCGGCTTTTGATCGGCGATATCCCCGTGGCGGCTGTTACGGGAGACGGTTACTACACCTCTTCCTACGGCACGGAGGATGCGGAGACCACCGCAAACGGAGAGACCGCCGGGGATGAGGGCTACAAGGAGCAGGAAGGCATCGAAGGCTTCCCCACCCTCATCTATGACGGCCCCTTTTCCGAAAGTGCGGAAAAGCAGGAACCGCAGGGGCTTTCCGGCAGGGAACTGAGCGAGGAGGAGGCCATGGAGCAGGCGAAGCGCTACGCTTCCGCCGATACCCTTGAAAGCAGCGGGTTCAGCGATGGCGCCATCCCGTCCTACGAGTTCCACGGCGTGTACGAAGATGGCAGGGAGGTGGATGTTTCCGTCACGAAGCAGGGCGGAGCGCTCCTTTCCCTGATGTCCTCCGCCGTGGGCGGTGCGGAGGGCGTGCCGGAAAAGGCGGAAGCGGAAAAGCTGCAGGATGCGGCGGAGGCTTTCCTTGAGCGGTACGGTTATGATGACATGGAAGCCACCTATGCCCAGTATTACGGCGGCGCAGCGGTGATCAACTTTGCGGCGGAGCAGGATGATGTGATCCTCTACAGCGACCTCATCAAGGTCTGGGTGGACAGGGAAACGCATCAGGTGATCGGTGCGGATGCCCGGAATTACTGCTTCAGCCACAGGGAAAGGCAGCTTCCGCAGCCGCAGATCTCCATGGCGGAGGCGGAAAGCATGCTTTCTTCCAATCTGAAGGTGCTTTCACGGGAACTGGCGCTCATCCCCGTTACGCCTCAAACGGAAAAGCTCTGCTATGAGTTCAAGGGCACCTGCGGCGAGGAGGAATATATCGTTTACATCAACGTGGAAAACGGCGAGGAGGAGCAGATCTTCCGCATCCTCAACAATGAGGATGGGCAGCTTGTGGTGTAACAGAAAAAAGCGGCTTGGTACGGAATGATCCGTACGGCCGCTTTTTTGCAGCTTGTTCCCTTTGACAATCATGCCAAAATGCAATACGCTAAAAGAAGATGATACAAAGGGGGGATGTGCCGTGCTTGACCCGTGCAAGACCGCAAGGGAAGCTGCCGCAGCGCTGATGCGCCGTGCAGGATTCCCGGCACAGACCGCCCATGTGCGTGCCGCAAAGGACGGCTTTCCCCTTGCAAGCCCCCTGCCCCGCATCCTCCATACGGATGCGGATGCGGTGCTTGCGGCGATACAAAAAGCGGAGGCTGCGCAAGCGCAGCTTTTGCTCGGCGCAGCTGCCTTTGACCGCATCGAAGCGGAAAACGGGCATATCCTGTTTTCTTTGACGGCGGAAGCATATGCCGCCCTTGCGGCGGCGGTCAACGTTTCCTGCCCCATGCCGCCCATGCCGGCGGAAACGGAAACCGCTCTTTCTTATGCCATCGCAAGGATGCGGATGCTCGCACGGCAGGAAAGGAAGGGCTGCCCCGAGGATGCGGCGGTGCAGCGTGCCCTGTGGCAGACCTTCCGCATCGCAGAGGAAGGCATTTCGCTGCAGGAGCGGAAAAACCGCAGCGAGTTTGCGGCGCAGCAGCTTTTGACCATGGCGCACCGTCTCCCGCCCCGGGAGCGGCAGGCGCTGCTTAAAAACTGCGGCAGCGTGGGTGCGGCGGCGGCAAGGCTGCTTGCCTTTTCACAAAACGGATCAACAACAAGCGGAGGAATACAATATGAAGCTTAAATGGTTTGGACATTCCTGCTTTCTTTTGACCGCCGAAAGCGGCACCAAGGTGATGATGGACCCCTGCGGCGCAAAGGCAGGCTATGCCATCGAAAAGCAGCAGGCGGATGCCGTCAGCGCCAGCCACGGGCATTGGGATCACAACGCGTTTTCCCTTGCCGGCGATGATGCGGTGCGTGTAACGGAAACGGGCGAAACAAAGGTGAAGGATGTGCGTTTTTTCGGCATCCACACCTACCATGATCCGGAACAGGGCGCCCTTCGGGGCGAAAACGTCATGTTCATTGTGGAAATGGAAGGCCTTCGCATCCTGCATTGCGGCGACCTTGGCCACATGATCGATGATGCGACCGCTGCTGCCTGCGGCAGGGTGGATATCCTGCTTGCGCCGGTAGGCGGCACCTACACCGTCGATGCCGACGGCGCCCATGCCCTCATGGAAAAGCTGGACCCCACGGTGTTCATCCCCATGCACTATAGGCTGCCGCAGGGCACGGTGAATGTGGCAACGGTGGATGGCTTCCTTTCCCTTGTGAAGGATCGCCCCATCGCATATGCGAAAGCGGATACTGCCGCCTTTTCCGCCGATGACCTTGGCGAAAAGCGTGTGCTGGTGATGGAAGTGTAACAAACAGAGGCATCATAAAAAGCAGAGCGAGCGCTCTGCTTTTTTGTTTGCCTTTTCTATCTTGCCCTCACAAGGGGTCTTACTTCCTGCAGCTTTTCCGCAAGGGTTTCGATCTTCCCCTGCGAATAGGGGTGAAGGCTGCCGAGGAAGGCTTCATCGCCCTGCTGCGGACGGTAAAGCTGCAAAAACCACTTCACGTTGTGGGGCACCGCCGCCGCCATCTCTTTTAGCTTTGTTTCCGTCAGCATGGGCACCACGGTGGTGCGAAGCTCAAAGGGGATCCTGCCTGCAAGAAGCAGGGAAAGGCTTTCCGCAACGCCGGAAGCATCCTGCCCCGTGATGGAAGGGTAATCCCCAAAGGGCGCTTTGTAATCCATGGCGGCATAGTCGAGCAGGTTTTCCGAAAGAAGGGAGCGGAGCACCTCCGGGCGGCTGCCGTTGGTGTCGAGCTTGACTTTATAGCCGAGGGCACGCACTTCCCTGATGCAGTCCGCAAGGCCGCTTTGCAGCGCGGGCTCGCCGCCGGAAAACACCACGGCATCAAGAAGCCCTGCCCGCTTTTTCAGAAAGCGAAATACCTCCGCTTCATCAAGAAGCGGAGGGTTTCCTAAAATCTGCCGGTTGTGGCAATAGAAGCAGCGATAGTTGCAGCCCGGGGCGAAAAGCACCGCCGCAAGGCCGCCGGGGAAATCCACCGTGCTGCATTTTTCTAATCCTGCGATGCGCAAATCTGCTCTTCCTTAATGACGTATTTGAGTCGCTCGGCGTATTCCTGCTTTTTGCCCCTGTGGAAGTTCTGCACCGGGCGGAGATAGCCTACCACACGGCTCCACACCTCCGCATCGCTGCCGCAGGTGGGGCAGGTGAAATGCTCGCCCGGGATGTAGCCGTGGTTGGGGCATACGGAGAAGGTGGGCGTCAGGGAAAGATAGGGGAGCTTATAGTTGGTGAACACCTTGCGGATCAGGTTTTTCGCCGTTTCCACATCCGCAATGCGCTCGCCGAGGTACAGGTGCAGCACCGTGCCGCCGGTGTAAAGGCTCTGCAGCTCATCCTGCAGGTCAAGGGTCTCGAAGATATCTTCCGTGTAGCCCACGGGCAGCTGGGTGGAGTTGGTGTAATAGGGCGTTTCTTCCGTGCCGGCGCAGATGATCTCCGGGTACTGGGCCTTGTCGAGCCTTGCAAGGCGGTAGCTGGTGCCTTCCGCCGGGGAGGCTTCAAGGTTGTAGAAGTGACCGGTCTCCTCCTGGATCTCGCTCATCTGGTCACGGAGGTAGTGCATCACTTCAAGGGCAAACGCCTGTCCCTGTTCGGTGGTCAGATCGGTGTCCGTGCCGAAAAGGTTCAGACATGCTTCGTTCATGCCGATGATGCCGATGGTGTTGAAGTGATTGTACCAATACTGACCGGTGCGGGCGTGGATGTTGCGCAGGTAGTGGGCGGCATAGGGGTAAAGCCCACGGGCGGTCTCCGTTTCGATGACCTTGCGCTTGATCTCAAGGCTGTTTTTGGCGATCTGCACCATGCGCCACAGCCTGCCCATAAATTCCGCCTTGGAACGGGATTCGTAGGCGATGCGGGGCAGGTTGATGGTCACAACGCCGATGGAGCCCGTCATGGGGTTGGAGCCGAACAGGCCGCCGCCCCGCTTTCTCAGCTCCTTGGTGTCAAGGCGCAGCCTGCAGCACATGGAAAGGGCATCCTCCGGGGAAAGGTCGGAGTTGATGTAGTTGGAAAAATAGGGGATGCCGTATTTGCAGGTGATCTCCATGAACTTGTTGACCACGGGGCTGTCCCAGTCAAAATCCGCAGTGACGTTGATGGTGGGGATGGGGAAGGTGAACACACGGCCCTTGGCATCGCCCTCGAGCATCACCTCGCAGAATGCCTCGTTGAAAATGTCCATCTCCGCCTGAAAATCACCGTAAACATCGCCGGTCATCTGTCCGCCGATGATGACGGGCTCATCCTTCAGCGTGTGGGGCGCCCTGATGTCAAAGGTCAGGTTGGAGAAGGGGCACTGGAAGCCCACACGGGTGGGCACGTTGATGTTGAAGATGAATTCCTGCAGCGCCTGCTTCACCTGCTTTTTGGTCAGCCCGTCGTAGCGGATGAAGGGTGCGCAGTAGGTATCGATGGAGCTCCATGCCTGTGCGCCGGCGGTCTCGCCCTGGGTGGTGAAGGTGGAGTTCACGATCTGCCCAAGGAAGGAGCGCAGGTGCTTCGCCGGGGAGGATTCCACCTTGCCGCCCACGCCGCCGAAGCCGTCCATCAGCAGCTGGCGAAGGTCCCAGCCTGCGCAGTAGGGGCCGAAGAAGCCAAGATCGTGAATGTGCATGGCGCCGGAAGAATGGGCCTCACGCACATCCTCCGGGTAGACCTCGTGGAGCCAGTACTGCTTGGTGAAGGTCTCACGCACGTAGTTGTTCATGCCGTTGATGGACTTCTGGGTGTTGGCGTTTTCCTGAATCTGCCAATCCTTGTCATCAAGGTAATCGGAGAACATGTTGATGGTGGCGCCCACAAGTGCGTTGCTTTCACGGGCGCTGCGGCGCTTTTCACGGTACAGGATGAAGGCTTTCGCCGTCTTGGCATGACCCCGTTCAATGAGGATCTTTTCCACCGCATCCTGAATGGTCTCCACCTCGGCGGCATCGCCCTCGGTGTGGGCATCCACATATTCCGCCACTTCCTTTGCAAGGGATTCCGCCTTTGCGTAATCGTCGCCGCCCACGGCGCTGGCTGCCTTGTAGATGGCCCAGGTGATCTTTTCGAGTTTGAAGGGCGCAAGCGTGCCGCCCCTCTTGATGACTTGTTTGATCATGTTTTTCCCCCTGAATGAAAAAATGTTGCTTCAAAAAAAGGATACTTGCGGCCATAAAAACAGCCGTGCGATAAATCGGCACAGCCTGAAAAGCGCTGTGCCATGCCATGCATCGTGGCGGGGCACCGTCTTGTATGTCAGGTTTTCCGGCTGTTACGGTTGCGGCACAGTGCAGGAGTTTCGCCTGCTTGCCCTGCTGCATTTGCAGAATACAAGATTTTGCGAGATAAAGTTGTTCGCTACACAAAATATAGTAACTGCAACGGGAGCGTCTGTCAATAGGCTGTGGGCGGAAACGAATAATATATCATAAAAAAGCCGCTTCGAAAGAAGCGGCGAATGCATGTCGGTATCCGTTATTCAAAAACCACAAAGGGGGCAAGGGTGGCAAGGTCTTCGCTGTTGCTGAGGGCAAGCTCCACGCCTTCCACACGGCCGTCCTGAAACATCTGCGTCAGGGCGATGTACTGGCAAAGGGTGGATTTGAGGTTCAGCCTGTCACCCTCGGCGGTCAAAAGCTCTACCGTGCCTTTGCACTTGTTGACGGCATCGAAAAAGTGCTTCGGTTCTTTGATGTCCTTGATCTTCATGGGCTATCCATCTCCCTTCACCGGATTTTCCACAAATTTTAGCAGTATTTGTTTTTGCCGTCAAGGGGCAGTTCGTATGAAAAGGGACAGCATGTATGCTGTCCCAAAGAAGGAAATGGCTTATATTTTTTTCAGCAGCCGCACATAAAACGCCACCGTGGAAAGCAGCGTTTCCACGGGCACACGCTCATCGTGGCCGTGGATCATGCCCCGTTCCTCCTTGGAAAGGCGCATGGGACAGAAGCGGTATACCTTGTCCGTAATGCGGCAGTAGTGCCTTGAATCGCTGCAGGCCATCATCAGGTACGGGGAAACGATGGCTTCGGGCCACGTTTCACGGATGGCTTCCTTCACGGTCTCCCACGCACCGCAGGCGGTATCGGAGGAAATGGAAGGGTTCATGCCGCTGACGATATCGATGCGGATCTTGTCGTTTTTGATGACCTTCCCGAGGTATGCCTTCACGCTTTCCATATTGTCGCTGCCAAGAAGGCGCATGTTGATGCCCACACTTGCCTTCGGGGGCAGCACGTTGTATGCCTTGCTGCCTTCCATACGGGTGATGGCGGTGGTGGTGCGCATGAGGGCGTTGAGCTCGCCGCCGCTTAACCGGCAGATGAGGTCCAGCACCGGAAGGAAGCACCACAGGTTGGCAAAGATCACCCGGAACAGGAAGTTCGAGTGCCTGCCGAGGGTATCGAACATCTCCTTGACGGGCTTTGTGAGCTGGCAGGGGAAGGGATGCTTTTCGATGCGCACAATGGCACGGCTCAGCTTGCCGAGGGTGCTCACCTTGGGGGGCGTGGAGGCGTGACCGCCTTCGGAAGCAAGGGTCAGGTCGAGGTTGACGCCGCCCTTTTCCGCAATGCCCACAAGGGCGCATTCCCTTGTCACGCCGGGGAATACCTTTTCCACCACAGCGCCGCCCTCATCGAGCACAAGGGCAGGGGTGATGCCCCTTTCTTCCAGCGTGGAAACGATGGCGGCGCAGGAGCTGCCGTCCACCTCCTCCTCGCCGGAGAAGGAAAGGTACAGGTCGTTTTTCGGCACATAGCCCTCACGGAGCACCGTTTCAAGGGATTCCATCACCCCAAGCAGGGTGCCCTTTGTATCAAGGGTGCCTCTGCCCCAGATGACGCCGTCCTCCACAATGCCTGCAAAGGCGGGCTTTGACCAAAGTGCTTCCTCCGCAGGCACCACGTCGTAGTGTGCCATCAGCACGGTGGGTGCGGCGGAGGATGCGCCCTTCATGGAATAAAGAAGGCCGTTTCTGCCGATGTGCTCCAGCGTGCAGGCTTTGTGTACATTCGGGTAACGCTCCTGAAGCAGCCGGCGGAATTTTTCAAACTCCTCCGGGTCTTCAAGGGAATGATCCCGGTTGGATACGGTCTTGCAGCGCACCATGTCCGCCATGTCACGGACGATCTTCTCCCTGTCAAGGGAAACGGGCACTTCCTTCACGGGCGCTTCCGCTGCCGGGCGGAACATGGCCGCACGGAGCAGGATCACCGCAAGGAACAGGATGACCGCACCGAGGATAAGGTAAAGCAGCATCAGATCCACCCCTTGTTGTAAAGGATGCGTGCCGCACCGAGTGCCACCAGCACGCCCACGGGAACGAGCACGCCCACGCTGCCCGCAAGGGAGGGCACCGCAAGGAACAGGATGACCATGAACACCAGGGGCACGATGGCAAGCTTCCAGTTTTTGCTCACATACACCACCGCAAGGCCGCCGAAGAGGGCAGGCAGGATGTTGTCAAAGGCCGGTGCCAGGGTGGGGGAGTTGAGGATGGGGGTGATGGCCGCAAGGATGCACACGCCGAAAGCGAGGATGAGCGTCGTCACGATGGCGGAGGTGGCGATGGCGATGGTGGAGATGATCTCGCCCTCCTCGGTGCCGGGCTTCACGTTGGCGTTTTCCATGGCGTTGAGGGCGGAGGGCGCCTTGAGGCTCGTCAGGTTGCCCGTTACAAAGGCAAGGTAGGTGCCTGCGGTACCGAGCATGGGGGTGTAGGTGATCACTTCAATGACGCCTACGGTCCAGTAGATGGGCGCCACGCCGAGAAGCCCTTTCAAAACGGCGGTGGCTTCCGGCCATGCGTTGTAGTAAAGGCAGATGGCGCAGGGCACGGCCAGCACCACGAGAACGGCGGTATAGACCCAGATCTTGCCGTAACGGTCGGTATCTTTCATGTAATCGCGCATTGTTGTTCCCTCCTTGTTAAGAAAGCACAGGGGTGATGAGCACCGCAAAGATCATGGCGCCCACCATGCTGATGGCAAGGGCATAGGTCTCAAGCCATGCCCACTTGAACTTTTTGATCAGAAGCCCCACGATGCCCATGAGCGCTGCGCTCACAAGCAGCACGAACACGGGGATGAAGCCGGCGATGCCGCTGCGGATGTCCGCAAACACCATGCCAAGGAAGGCGCTGATCATGCCGAGGAACATGGAGGTCAGGAACATGTCACCCCATTTTTCGTCCTTGTTCTTGATCTTGAGCATGCCGCCCTGGATCTTTTTCATCAGGATCGGCGGCAGGATGATGCTGGGCAGGATGCCGAGGGTCATCACCCATGCGATGGCGGAGAATACCTTCGGGTCGGTAATGAGGTCGGAAAGGGAAAGGCCGAGGGCGTTGGCGGTGGATGTGGCGGCAGGCAGCTCATAGGTGATGGCACCGATCACGCTCATGCGGATCCACGGCAGGGGGATGCCGAGGAACTTCGACAGCGTTACGATGCCGATGAGGATGGATACCGCCGGTGCCACGGTGAACACCGCCGTGGAAACGATGGTTTTTTTGAGGGTGGCCTTGGAGATGCCGATCTCCTTGCCCCGCTTCATGGCACGGATGAGGAAAAATGCGGATTGTGCGAGAACGAAAACGATCACGCCCACCGCAAGAAGGTACATGAATGTGCTGTTTGTACTGAATTCCACTTGCTGCTCCTTCCGAATACTTCGTTATATGATTTGTAGTTGCCAACTCAATTATAATAGCGCTTTTTCGGCCTGTAAAGCGGCTTTGGGCGGTTATTCCTCGTGCCGCAGCGCACCGGGCAGCTCTTTGCGGAACTGCTTTGGCGTAAAGCCCGTATAGCGGCGGAAGAGGCGGATAAAATAATTGTCGTCACCGATGCCGCAGCGCTGGGCGATGAGCGAAACGGGCAGCTTGGTTTCCCGAAGCAGCGCCGCAGCATGCTCCATGCGCCGGCGTGTTACGAACTCGGTGAGGGTAACGCCCGTCTCCTTTTTGAACAGGGTGGAAAGATAGCCGGGGCTCACATTCAGCGCCTTTGCGTGGGCGGAAAGGGACAGGTCGCCTGCAAGGTCCATGTCGATGCGCACGATGGCTTTCTGCACAAGGGGCGCATACCGGCGCAGAGCGTGTTTTTTGACGAGGGCGCAGTATTTGCGGATCATCTGCTGCAGAAGGGGATCGAAATCCTTCTTTCGGGCTGTCCGTTCAATGCTTCTGGCAAACTCGGCAGAAAGCTTGTCGATGTAAATGGGGTGCACGCCGCCCTTCTCCACGGCTTTGCGCAAAAGCGTGTTGAGGATGATGGCGTAGTTTTTCATGTTGCGCAGGGGTTCCTGGTTGCGGCTTTCCATCACAAGTTGGGAAAAATTGCCCATCATCAGCTGCGCCTTGTGACCGCTGCCCCGGGATATAAGCTCGATCATTTCGTTTTCATAGGCGTAGCGTGCTTCAAGGGCCTGCATACGGGCAATAAGGTCGCCCGCTTCCGATGTTTCCGCATTCGGGTGGGCAGGGGAAGGAATAAAGTCGGTGTCGATATCCACCACGGTGAAACCGTCCTTCCCGTAAAGTGTTTCGGCGAAAACGGTCAGAAGTGCATAAAGGTGAATGGCATCCTGCAAAAAGGTGATGTTGGAAAAGATGCTTTCAAGCCGGGACATGCTCTTTTGCGGCAGCCCCATCCGGACGGCAAGGGCGTGAAGGTGTTCCCGTGTGATCTCATAATTGACAAAAGGACCCACAAGCAGCAGCCGCTTTTCGCCGTGATCCCCCGAAAAGGAAAGAAAGGCGTAGGAACAGCCGAATTCATCGGTAAACTTGATGAGCGTGTTTTCCGAAAAGTGGGAAAGGAAGGGGGACAGCATGGCAAGGGCGCTGCCTTCCCTGCCGAAGAGGGAGCGGAGACCGAAATCGATCTGCAGGGAAGAAAGCGCCGCAGCATCCGTTTCGTGTACCTGCAGGTTCATTGCTTTCAACACTTTACACATATAGGATAATTCCGCCGCACCGTGCATAAAAAACTCCTTGTTTCCGCAAATTTCCGCATAGGACTGTTTTTCTTTTATTTTCCTATAAAAAGGAAACGTTTTCAATAGTGATTGTATAAAAATCGTGCTAAAAAGGATAAAAATCATCCTACGCTTTCCGGCGGCGTGTTGCTGCAATTATTTTACAGTGTCAATTATGACAAAAACCGTAATTATTTTTTGAAAAGAGAGGGAAAACAATGTCTAAGAAAGAGCCGAAGCTCGACGCAAAGGGCTTCCGTAAGTTTGGCATTCGTGACTCCGTTGCTTACGCAGCGGGCGACCTTGGCTGCAACATGAGCTTTGCGCTCAAGGGCACCATGGCGCTGTTCTGGACGCAGGTCATGGGCATGGGTATGTGGTATTCTCTGCTGCTCATCGTCGTGCAGGTTTGGGATGCCATCAACGATCCGCTGATCGGCTCCATGATCGATGCGGACCGCCGTCAGTATAAGCGCAACAAGTTCCTGCAGTATATCTTTGTGGGTTCTCTCGGCCTCATCGTGGGCGGTGCCTGCTGCTTCCTGCCCTTCCCCGGCGCTCCCGTTTGGGCAAAGGCGATCATCTTCATCGCCGGCTACGTGATCTGGGATGCGTTCTACACCATCGCAAACGTGCCTTACGGCTCCCTGCTGTCCCTGATCTCCAACGATGCTGCCGACCGTGCTTCCCTTTCCGCATGGCGTTCCATCGGCTCCATGGTGGGCAACATGCTTCCCATGGTCATCCTTCCCTTCATCATCTACAATGCGGATAAGTCCCTCAACGGCCCCCGTGTATTCCTTGCGGCGCTGATCATGGGTGCTCTCGGCTTCATCTGCTTCCAGTTCATGATCAAGAACACCGAGTCCGTGTGGATACTTCCGTTGCCCTGAACGAAGAACAGCCCAAGTTCAACGTGATGGAGGCGCTGAAGAACTTCTTCCACAACCGTCCCGCCGTGGGCGCCACCATTGCTGCCATGGGTATGTTTATCGGCATGCAGGGTGCTGCCACCGCCGTGAGCGTTGTGTTCCAGATCTACTTCCAGAACCCCCAGATCTCCGGTATCGTGCAGCTGTTCGCCATGATCCCCATCGTTGTGTTCACGCCCCTTGCCCGTAAAATGGTCGTGAAGTACGGCAAGAAGGAGCTTTCCGTCGTTGGCGCCATCTGCTCCATCATCGGCGGTGCGGGCATGTTCATCATCATGCCCAAGAACACCGGCCTTGACCTTCTCATCTACATCCTCTGCCAGCTCGTTTACAGCCTCGGCCTCGGCGTATATTCCACCGTTTCCTGGGCAATGATGGGCGATGCCATCGACTACAACGAGTGGAAGACCGGCAAGCGTGAAGAGGGCGTCGTTTACTCCCTGCATTCCTTCTTCCGCAAGCTTGCACAGGGCGTTGGCCCCGCCGTTGCGTTGCTCATCATGGGCGGTCTCGGCTATGTGAACAACGCCGTTGATCCCGAGACCGGTGCTGCTTTCATCGATGTCACGCTGCTTTCCTTTGACGTTGCCGTCAACCTGCGTGTGCTTGTTGCGGCGCTGTTCCTTGTGTCCGCACTGTTCCAGTTCATCGGCCTTGCGCTGGTCTACAACCTCGACAAGAAGACCCTTGCCAAGATGAACGAAGAGCTTGCCGCACGCAAGGCTTCCAAGGCATAAGTCCGATTCGCCAAAAAACAAACATGCCCGACGGCCAACACGGCTGTCGGGCATCTGCTGATTTACCACCCATATTTCCAAGGAGGAAAAACCATTGAGAACCATCGTCAACTTTAACGCCAAGTGGGCGTTCACCAAGCAGGCCAAGGAAGTTCCTTCCGTCCTTCCCACGGATTGGAATTTCGTTAACCTCCCCCACAGCTGGAACAACATCGACGGTCAGGACGGCGACAACGATTACTATCGCGGCACCTGCTATTACGCAAAGGCTTTCGGCAAGGCAGACCTGCCCGAAGCAAAGCGCTATTTCCTTGAGATCCGCGGCGCCAACTCCTCTGCGGATGTGTACCTGAACGGCAAGAACCTTGCCCACCATGACGGCGGTTATTCCACCTGGCGTGTGGATATGACCGACGCCATGGCCGCTTCCAACCTTCTCGTGGTGGCGGTGGACAACAGCGCCAACGAGACCGTGTACCCCCAGATGGCGGACTTCACCTTCTACGGCGGCCTTTACCGTGATGTGAACATCATCTGCGTGGAAGAATCCCACTTTGACCTTTCCTACTACGGCGCCCCCGGCATCGCCGTGACCCCTGCCATCGAGGGCAAGGATGCGAAAGTTGCCATCGAGACCTGGATCACCGGCCGCAAGGAAGGCCAGTCCGTCCGCTTCGGCATCTATAAGCCCTGCGGCTGCAAGGTGGCGGAAACCGAATCTGCCGAACCCCGTGCGGAGCTTGCCATTGAGAACGTACACCTTTGGCACGGCCGCAAGGATCCCTACCTTTACACCGCCAAGGCAGAGCTCGTTGAAAACGGCGAGGTGATCGACTCTGTCACCGCCCGTTTCGGCTGCCGCACCTTTCAGATCGATCCCGAAAACGGCTTCATCCTCAACGGCGAAGAGTACCCCCTGCGCGGCGTATCCCGCCATCAGGACCGCTGGGGCTTCGGCAATGCGCTGCTGCCCGAGCACCACAGGGAGGATATGGAGCTCATCAATGAGATCGGCTGCACCACCATCCGCCTTGCCCACTATCAGCACGATCAGTATTTCTACGATCTTTGCGACGAATACGGCATGGTGATCTGGGCGGAGATCCCCTACATCTCCAAGCATATGCCCACCGCCCGTGAAAACACCGTCACCCAGATGAAGGAGCTCGTTGCCCAGAACTACAACCATCCTTCCATCGTGGTGTGGGGTCTTTCCAACGAGATCTCCATCGGCGGCAGCGATGATGACCTGCTTGAGAACCACCGTATCCTCAACGACATCTGCCACGAGATGGATAAGACCCGTCTTACCACCATTGCGGCGGTGTCCATGTGCAAGATGGATGATCCCTACCTCAAGATCCCGGATGTGGTATCCTACAACCACTATTTCGGCTGGTACGGCGGCGACACCACCATGAACGGCCCCTGGTTCGATAAGTTCCATGCCACCCACCCGAATATCCCCATCGGCTGCAGCGAATACGGCTGCGAGGCGCTCAACTGGCATACCTCCAACCCCATGCAGGGCGACTATACCGAGGAATATCAGGCCTACTACCATGAGGAGCTCATCAAGCAGCTTTACACCCGCAAGTACATGTGGGCGACCCATGTGTGGAACATGTTCGACTTCGGTGCGGATGCCCGCAACGAGGGCGGCGAGAACGGCCAGAACCACAAGGGCCTTGTGACCTTTGACCGCAAGTACAAGAAGGATTCCTTCTATGCCTACAAGGCATGGCTGAGCGATGATCCCTTCGTGCACCTTTGCGGCAAGCGCTATGTGGACCGTGTGGAGGATGTGACCCGTGTCACCGTTTATTCCAACCTGCCCGAGGTGGAGCTTTTCGCCAACGGCGTCAGCCTCGGCAAGAAGGCGGCTGCAGATCACTTCTTCTATTTCGATGTGCCCAATGCCGGCACCACCAAGCTTGAAGCCGTTGCCGGCGAGTGCCGTGATGAGAGCGTCATCAACAAGGTGGATACTTTCAACGAAAGCTACCGCCTCCGTGAGAAGGGCGCCATCCTCAACTGGTTCGACATCGAAGCGCCCGAGGGCTATTTCTCCCTCAACGACAAAATGAGCGATGTGATGGGCACCGTCCGCGGCAAGCTCCTCTTTGCAAGCCTGATGGGCAAAATGCTCGGCGGCAAGAAGAACAAGGAAGGCAAGGAAGAGCCCAAGAAGGTGATGGGCTTTGACATGACCCCCGATATGATGGCTATGATGGGCGGCTTCACCGTGCTGCGTCTCATTACCCTTGCAGGCGGTATGATGGATGCCAAGTTCACCAAGGAAGACCTCCTTGCCCTGAACGCCCAGCTGAACCAGATCAAAAAGCCTAAGAAATAAACCGCAAACCGCATAAAAAACAGGCACCGTACGGTGCCTGTTTTTGTGCTTTGGTGTGTTTTGCTATTTCACGATCAGCCCCGTGCCGTCAAAGTCCACGGTGAAGACCGTATCCGGTTCCACATCGTTGGCGATGATGTGGCGTGCAAGCAGCGTTTCAAGCTTTGCCTGCAGCAGCCGCTTCAGGGGGCGTGCGCCGTACTGGGGATCGTAGCCCGTTTCCGCAATGTAGTGCTTGGCGCTGTCGGTCAACGTTACATCCAGCCGGCGGTCATGCAGGCGCTTGCGGAGGTCTTCGAGCAGCAGATCCGTGATGCGGAAGATCTCATCCTTTGCAAGGGGCTTGTAGAACACGATGTCATCAAGGCGGTTGAGAAATTCCGGGCGGAAGCTCTGCTTGAGGAGCATATCCACCTTTTTGCGTGCCTCCTGCGTGATGCGCCCGTTTTCAATGCCCTCAAGGATGAAGCTTGAACCGAGGTTCGATGTCATTACGATGACGGTGTTCTTGAAATCCACCGTGCGCCCCTGCGAATCCGTCATGCGCCCGTCGTCAAGCACCTGCAGCAGCACGTTGAATACATCCGGGTGCGCCTTTTCGATCTCGTCAAAGAGGATGACGGAGTAGGGCTTGCGGCGCACGGCTTCCGTCAGCTGACCGCCCTCATCGTAGCCCACATAGCCCGGAGGTGCGCCGATGAGCCTTGCCACGGCGTGCTTTTCCATGTATTCGCTCATGTCGATGCGCACCATGTTGGCTTCATCGTCAAAAAGAGCTTGTGCAAGGGCCTTCGCAAGCTCCGTTTTGCCCACGCCCGTGGGGCCGAGGAACAGGAAGCTGCCAATGGGCTTGGTGGGATCCTTCAAGCCTGCACGGGTGCGCAGGATGGCATCCGAAACGGCGGTGACGGCTTCATCCTGCCCGATCACACGCTCGTGGAGGATCTCTTCAAGGCGAAGGAGCTTTTCCCGTTCGCCCTCCATCAGCTTTGCCACGGGGATCCCCGTCCACCTTGAAACGATACGGGATATCTCCTCCTCCGTGATGCGGTCGCGGAGAAGCCCTTCGCCCTTCTTTTCCTCGCTTGCCTTTTCGGCGGCAGCAAGGGCTTCCTGCAGCTTGGGCAGCTTGCCGTATTTGAGCTCCGCCGCCTTGCTGAGGTCGTATTTGCGCTCCGCCTCCGCCATCTCCGCATTCAGCTTTTCGATCTCTTCCCGGAGGCTCTGCACGCCCTTGATGGCATCCTTTTCGTTTTCCCACTTGGCTTTGAGCTTTGCGAATTCCTCACGCTCCTTGGCGAGGGTTTCCCGGATCTCCGCAAGGTGCTCTGCGCTGAGCTTGTCGTTTTCCTTGGTAAGGGCGGCTTCCTCGATCTCAAGCTGCATGATGCGCCGTGAGATCTCGTCAAGCTCCGTGGGCATGGAATCCATCTCCGTGCGGATGAGCGCACAGGCTTCGTCCACAAGGTCGATGGCTTTGTCGGGCAGGAAGCGGTCGGAGATGTAGCGGTGGGAAAGGGTCGCCGCCGCAATGAGCGCATTGTCGTTGATCTTCACGCCGTGGAAGACCTCATAGCGCTCCTTCAGACCGCGGAGGATGGAGACCGTGTCCTCCACCGTGGGTTCATCCACCATCACCGGCTGGAAACGGCGGGAGAGGGCAGGGTCCTTTTCGATGTATTTGCGGTATTCGTCAAGGGTGGTGGCGCCGATGCAGTGGAGCTCGCCCCTTGCGAGCATGGGCTTGAGCAGATTGCCTGCATCCATGGAGCCTTCCGTGCGGCCTGCGCCTACGATGTTGTGCAGCTCGTCTATGAACAGGATGATGCGGCCTTCCGCCCGTTTTACTTCATTGAGCACCGCCTTGAGCCTCTCTTCAAATTCGCCCCGGAACTTTGCGCCCGCAATGAGTGCGCCCATATCGAGGGAAAAGATCTTTCGGTCCTGCAGCGAGGCAGGTACATCGCCCCGAAGGATGCGCTGGGCAAGTCCCTCTGCGATGGCGGTCTTGCCGACGCCCGGCTCGCCGATGAGCACCGGGTTGTTTTTTGTTTTTCGGGACAGGATGCGGATGACGTTTCGGACTTCATCATCCCTGCCGATAACGGGGTCAAGCTTCTGCTGCCGTGCAAGGGATACAAGATCCTGCGCATACTTGCCGAGGGCATCGTAGGTATCCTCCGGCGAATCGGTGGTAACACGGGCGCCGCCACGAACCTCGTTGAGCGCTTTCAGAAAATCGCTCCGCTCAACAGCGAACTGCCGGAAGATATCCTTCAGCGCCTTGTTGGGGGATTCGAGAAGGCCGAGGAACAGGTGCTCCACGGAAACGAAATCGTCCTTCATGTGCTGTGCCTCTTCCTCGGCACGGTTCAAAGCCTTTTCCAGGTCTTTTGTGATATAGATGCGATCCGGGTCATAGCCTGAGCCGCTCATGCGTGCAAGGCGCTCCACGGCTGCTTTTGCGGCGGATGCAATGGCTGCTTCTTCTTTGCCCATACGGGTAAAAAGGCTCCCGATCAAAGAGTCTTCCTGGCTGAGCAAGGAAAGGAGCAGATGTTCCTGATCGATCTCGGCGTTGCCGTTTCGCTGCGCAAGCTGCTGCGCTGCAGCAACTGCCTCCCTCGACCGCTGGGTCAGTTTACGGATATCCAAATTCAGCCCTCCTTTTTGGAACCAATGTTCTTGTTTTTTGATGGCTTCAGTATAGAATAAAAAAACGTTATATTCATGTCCCCACTGAAAGCAGATTATGAATTTGCTGTGAAGAATTATTGTTTGTTTTTGCGCTTGGGTATTGCTTCCGCATTCATTTTGCGTGATAATAGTTGCAATAACCGACAAAAAACGAAATGGAGAAAGTTCAGACATGCAAATGCTCAAAGACCGCATCCGTAAAGAGGGCCGAGTACTGCCCGGCAACATCATCAAGGTGGATGGCTTCCTGAACCACCGCATCGATACCGGGCTGATGCGTGCCATGGCAAAGGAATTTGCCCGCCGCTTCGATCTTACCGGCATCACCGCCGTTGTGACGGTGGAAGCTTCCGGCATCGCACTCGGTGCCATCTGTGCGGAAGAATACGGCGTTCCCCTTGTGTTTGCCAAGAAGGCCAAGTCCGACAACATCGAGGGCGGTCTTTACCAGAGCGAGATCTTTTCCTATACCTATAAAAAGAAAGTGACCCTCATCATGGCCAGCCAGTGGCTTTGCGAGAACGATAAGGTTCTTGTGGTGGATGACTTCCTTGCCAACGGCGAGGCCCTCAGGGGCCTTGTGGACATCGTCCGCCAGAGCGGTGCGGAGATCATCGGCCTTGGCGTTGCCATCGAAAAGGGCTTCCAGGGCGGCGGCGACAGGCTCCGTGCCCAGGGCGAAAACGTGCAGTCCCTTGCCATCATCGAGCATGCGGACGAAAACAGCATCGTGTTCCGGGGCGAAGAATAAAAAACGGTATAACAAAAGGCGGCAGAGCATCTGCCGCCTTTTTGTATCTCCGTTTTGTCAGACAAGGAAAAGCTCTGCAAGGAATACCACGCTGCAGCAGCATACCGATACTTTGAAAAGGTCAAAGCCGAACCATGCGGTGACAACGCCCACCACAAGGGCAATGAGGCCCGAAACGGGGCTTTGCGTGGCGTGAACGATGGCAGGGAAGGTCATCACCGCCAGCGTCACATAGGGTACATAGTAAAGGAAGGACTGCAAAAAGCGGTTCCTGATATGCTTGCGGATGAGCGTGAGGGGCAGCACACGGATCAGGTAGCTGGTCACCGCCATCACAAGGATGTAAACGTAAACATTGCCTCTCATGCTTCGCTTTCCTCCTCATGGTAGATCTTGCGGGGGAACAGCACCGCAGCCGCCGCACTGATCAGGACGGTCAGGATAATGGTACGGGTGCCCTCGGCAATGTCACGCAGGAAGGGAACGACGCCTGCCGCCCAGCTGAGGAAAAAGCTGACGATGACAAGGATGAGGATGGTGCGTTCCTTTCTTGCCGGGGGAATGAACACCGCAAAGAACATGCCGTAAAGGGCAACGCTGAAGGCACTCACAAGCCTTGCGGGCATCAGGTTGCCGGCAATGACGCCAAGGGCGGTGCCGATGGCCCAAAGGGGCGAAGCGAAAAGGATGGCGCCGTAATAGTAGTTTGGGTTCAGATATCCCGGCTGGGCAATGGCGATGCCGAAGTATTCATCCACGATGAAATTGCCGATAAGAAGCCTGTGCCAAATGGAAAGGGAAGGGGACATCTTCTGGCTGAGGGCGGTGCTCATCAGCAGGTAGCGGCCGTTTGCCACAAGGATGGCAAGCGCCATTTCAAGATAGGTGGCGCATTCCGCCATCAGCACGAAGCCCACATACTGCCCGGCGGAAGCGTTGACGGTGGCGCTTGTCAGAAACCCCTGAAAAGGGGTGAGCCCTGCCTGCTTGGCAATGATGCCGAGGGAGAAGGATACCGCAAAGTACCCAAGCCCGATGGGGATGCCGTCTTTCACGCCTTTTTTGAGCCATGCCCGGTTTTCGGGCAGGCGCAGTGCATAAGGAGAAGGGGTTGATTTCATAATTATTCATACCTCGCTTGTTACGGTGTATATCATAGCACTTTTATGCGGAAACGTAAAAGGGTTTTCACAAATCTCCGGCGTTCTTTTATGCAAAAAACGGAATTGGATATTCCTCTTGAAGAATCCGCAAAAATGCGTTATGATGATACATCAAACCATGTACTGGCAGATATGAAAAAACCGAATTTGGAGGATGATACATATGAATATGGTATGTCTTGATATGGAAGGCGTACTGGTACCGGAGATCTGGATCGCCTTTGCGGAAGAAAGCGGCATCCCGGAGCTCAAGCGCACCACCCGTGAGGAACCCGATTACGAAAAGCTGATGGCATGGCGCATCGGCATCCTGAAGGAGCACGGTCTCGGTCTCAAGGAAATTCAGGATACCATTGCAAGGATCGATCCCCTGCCCGGCGCAAAGGAGTTCCTCGATGCCCTTCGGGAGATGACCCAGTTCGTCATCCTCAGCGATACCTTTGAGGAGTTTGCGGCACCGCTCATGAAGAAGCTCGGCTGGCCCACCATCCTGTGCAATTCCCTTGAGGTAGCGGAAAACGGCGAGATCACCGGCATCAAAATGCGCATTGAAAATTCCAAGCTCACCACCGTCCGTGCGCTGCAGTCCATCGGCTATGATACCATCGCCGCCGGCGACAGCTATAACGACCTTGCCATGATCGAGGCCGGCAAAAAGGGCTTCCTGTTCCGCAGTACCGACAAGATCAAGGCGGACTATCCCCATCTGCCCGCATTTGAGACCTATGAGGAGCTCCTTGCAGGCATCCGTGAGGCCATCGCAAAATAAAAAAGCAGAAGCGCATATCCCTTTTGGATATGCGCTTTTCCTATGCGGCGCCGCACAAAAAATTCGCCGTATGAAAGAGCTGCTTATTGAAACGAAGGCAAATTCTTGGTATGATTATCTATAGCAGCAAACCGCAAAAAGGCGCAGCCGCCACTTGATTCGTCTAAATTTTTCTTTCGGGAGGAACTGATAATATGAACAATGTGCGCCCTGAAACCATGGAACGCATCACCACCCCCGCCCTTGCGAAAACGTTCATTGAAGAACAGGTCGCAGAGGTGCGTGCGCAGGTTGGTGACAAGAAGGTGCTTCTTGCCCTTTCCGGCGGCGTGGACAGCTCCGTTGTGGCGGCGCTGCTCATCAAGGCCATCGGCAAACAGCTTGTTTGCGTGCATGTGAACCACGGCCTGATGCGCAAAGGCGAAAGTGAAGATGTCATCAAGGTCTTCGGCGAAGAGCTTGACGCCAACCTCATTTATGTCGATGCCACCGACCGCTACCTTGACCTTCTTGCCGGCGTTGCGGATCCCGAGAAGAAGCGCAAGATCATCGGCGAAGAGTTCATCAAGATCTTCGATGAAGAGGCTGCCAAGCTCGAAGGCATCTCTTTCCTTGCTCAGGGCACCATTTATCCCGACATCATCGAGTCCAAGGGCGTGAAGGCGCACCACAACGTGGGCGGCCTGCCGGAGGAGATGGAGATGGAGCTTGTGGAGCCCCTGAAATTCCTTTATAAGGACGAAGTCCGTGTGGTGGGCGAGGCGCTCGGCCTGCCCCATGCAATGGTCTACCGTCAGCCCTTCCCGGGCCCCGGCCTCGGCGTGCGCTGCCTTGGCGCCATCACGAGGGACCGCCTTGCTGCCCTGCGTGAAGCCGATGCCATCCTCCGTGAGGAATTCGACAAGAACGGCCTCAACCACGTTTGGCAGTACTTCGTTGCCGTGCCCGATTTCAAGAGCGTCGGCGTGCGTGACGGCAAGCGCTACGAAGGCTGGCCGGCCATCATCCGTGCGGTCAACACCGTGGATGCCATGACCGCCACCATCGAGGAGATCCCCTACGCCGTGCTGCACCGCATCACCGAGCGCATCACCCACGAGGTCGAAGGCATCAACCGTGTCTGCATGGACCTCACGCCCAAGCCCATCGGCACGATCGAGTGGGAATGACCGTCAAAACGGCGCAAACCCGCATGAATACAGGCTTTTTTGCCCGTCGCTGTGGCTCTTGATACTGGATTGATACTATTCGTGTCCGCTCGGTACTCTCAAGAGAATAATCCCAAAAGGACAAGCAAAACCGCCCTGCTGAACGACAAATTCAGCAGGGCGGTTTTATCTATTTTATTTGATCATATCGCTCTTTAATTATTTTCATTGAGGCGTCCGATATACGGTTACTCTCTGTATCTATTTCAATTTCATCTGGGAGACAATCAGGCAAAATACCAAATAGTTTATCACTCATTATTTTTCGTCCAAGCGCAAGTAAGAAGTAATCCTTGAGATCTACAGATACGACTTTTCCAGTTTCTGTATCTATTCCCCGCAATTCAAGCTCCATGTCGATATTCAGCCTTGCACCGCCATACCCATTATAAAATCCAGACGAGTCCCTATGCCGATAATTGTTTCTTCCTCGTATGCCTTGAACATAGCCGTGCTGCCCTTTTGTCCAGTTAATTTTACAATTCTTCAGTATCATCCCATATTCCCTCCTTCTTCCTTCCTCCACCTAATGTGTGGCTCATGCTTTCCGCAATCGTCACAGGTAGCGGGCCAGTTGAGTTTCCATTCAAAGTATTCGTCCCTGGTGATCTCACCAGCGTCAAGTTCCTGCTGGCGCAAAAGCCATTCGTGCATGAACTCGTCCACAAGGCCGTACTGAAAGTAAATCCCCACGGGAGGATGGATGGGCCAGTCGTCGTTGTCATTGTAGCGCACGCTGGTATCATCGGAGGCACCTGTCTTGCCGGGATTGCGGACAAGCTGGAACAGGCGGATAGAGCCTGGGCTGTCCTCGTCCAGCCAGAAAAATGTCCGCATGAAGTCCTCGGCAGAGCCGGGGGCGATGGTGTAGAAGTTCTGGCGGTCTACCCGCAGCGCCTCGGCCATCTTGTCCAGCAGCTCCCGTTTCGGGACACGGTAATTCGTCTCATACTGGGCAATCCGGTTGTCTGCACCCTTTTCCTCCAAACCGATGGCAAGGCCAAATTCCTTTTGTGTCATGCCCCGAAAGGTACGGATTTTCTTGATTTTATCCCCTACGGTCATACCATTCACCGCCTTTGAGGATAGTATAGCGCAAAAAAGCGAAATATACAAGATATATCTTAACAAAAAAGCGAAATAAATTCTTGACATTAGCATATATGTTAATATATAATGACAGTGCGGATATTAACATATTTGCGAAACTAAAATAAGGGGGTGCTGACCATGGAAAAGGAGCTGTTTGTGAGGGCAGAGGAGGTTGCCAGGGAGCTGGGGATTTCCAAGCCCTACGCCTACAAGCTGGTGCGGGAAATGAACGAGGAGCTGAAGAAAAAAGGCTTTCTTACCATTCCCGGACGAGTGAGCAGGCGCTACTTCGAGGAAAAATTCTATGGGCTGAGGGACAGGCAGTAAGGAGGGAATCACAATGCCAGCATACAAAGACAAGGCAAAGGGCACATGGTATGCGTCCTTTTACTACGAGGACTGGACGGGCAAGAAAGTAAAGAAAATGAAACGGGGCTTTCCCACCAAGCGGGAGGCTCTGGAGTGGGAGCGGACATTCCTGCAACAGCAGACCGCTGACCTGGAAATGACCTTTGAAAACTTCGTGGCCGTCTATGTGGCGGACATGAAGGGCCGTATCAAGGAAAACACCTGGGGGACGAAAGAGCATATTCTCTACAAGAAGTTGGTGCCGTACTTCGGCAAGCGGAAGATGTGCGACATTCACTCCAAGGAGGTCATCGCCTGGCAGAATGAAATGCTGGGTTACCGGGACAAGAACGGCAAGCCCTACTCTCCGGTGTACTTAAAAACG
>JAFSEB010000065.1 GCA_017435905.1 Clostridia bacterium
GGGGCGGCCATTGGCCGCCCGTTTTATCTCCACCGCATCCGATACGGGCGGCCAATGGCCGCCCCTACTCCAAGCCACCGCTTGGCTCCCCCTTTTTGGGGAGCTGTCAGCGAAGCTGACTGAGCGGGCTTTCACCTTTCATGTACATTCCATCACACACAAAAAGAGAGCATCCCGAAGGATGCTCTCTTTGTTTGAGGTTTGTTGAAGCTTAGTTGTTGCTGTAATCCAGCTCAGCCAGCTTCTTGTAGTATTCGTACTTATCCTTGGCTTCTTCTTCCGCACGGGCGAAGAGATCTTCAGCGACATCGGGGAAGAACTTCTTGAGGGAAGCGTAGCGGGCTTCACCCATGATGAACTCCTTGTAGTCGGCAGAAGCGGGCTTGCTGTCAAGGATGAAGGGGTTCTTGCCCTGGGCTTCGAGATCCGGGTTGTAGCGGTAGAGCTGCCAATAACCGGCTTCGACGGCCTTCTTCGCTTCAAGCTGGCTCTTGCCCATGTTGATACCATGGTTGATGCAGGGAGCGTAAGCGATGATCAGGGAGGGTCCCTTATAGGCTTCGGCTTCGGTGATAGCCTTCACCAGCTGGCTCTGGTTGGCGCCCATGGCAACCTTGGCAACGTAGACATAGCCGTAGCTCATGGCCATCATGCCGAGGTCCTTCTTCTTGGTGCGCTTACCGGCAGCGGCAAACTTCGCAACGGGGCCGGTGGGGGTAGCCTTGGAGGCCTGACCGCCGGTGTTGGAGTAAACTTCGGTGTCAAGAACGAGGATGTTGACGTCTTCGTTCATGGCGAGTACGTGGTCAAGACCGCCGTAACCGATGTCGTATGCCCAACCGTCACCGCCGAAGATCCACTGGCTCTTCTTGGTGAACATGTCGGCACCGGCAAGCACCTTGCGGGCGAGCTTGCAGGCTTCGCAGTTGCAGCCTTCCACGATGCCTTCTTCGCAGGCAGCCTTCAGCTTCGCACCGGCAGCGCGGGAGCCTTCGGCGTCATCCATGTTCTCAAGCCATTCTGCGCCGGCAGCCTTGATGTCAGCGTCGGTCCAGTCAACGGCGATGAGGGCCTTCACGGCGTCCGCAATGCCCTGACGGCGGTGCATGGTGGCAAGGTTCATACCGAAGCCGTACTCAGCGTTGTCCTCGAACAGGGAGTTGCTCCATGCAGGACCGTGGCCCTTTTCGTTCACGGTGTAGGGAACGGTGGGAGCGCTGCCGCCGTAGATGGAGGTACAGCCGGTGGCGTTGGCGATCATCATCCTGTCGCCGAAGAGCTGGGTGATGAGCTTGATGTAGGGAGTTTCACCGCAGCCTGCGCAGGCGCCGGAGAACTCGAACAGGGGCTGGAGGAACTGGCTGCCCTTCACGGTGGCCTTGTTCACAGCAACATCCTTCTTGGTGAGCTTGAGAGCAGCTTCCCAGTTGGCTTCTTCGGTCTTGCAGGACTCAGCCAGGGGGACCATCTTGAGGGCCTTTTCCTTAGCGGGGCAGACCTGGACGCAGTTGCCGCAGCCGGTGCAGTCGAGGGGGCTGATCTGCATGCGGAACTTGAGGCCGGCGAGCTCCTTGCCGGTGGCAGGCTTGGTCACGAAGGAAGCGGGCACTTCTTCACCTTCCGCTACGAGGAACGGACGGATGCAGGCGTGCGGGCAGACGAAGGAGCACTGGTTGCACTGGATGCAGTTTTCGGGGATCCAGGCAGGAACATCAACGGCGATGCCGCGCTTCTCGTACTTGGTGGTGCCGGTGGGCACGGTGCCGTCGGGGCTCATCTTGGAAACGGGGAGCTTGTCGCCGTTCTGCTCAAGGATGGGCTTGATGAACTCGTGGAAGTACGGATCGTCGGTCACGGAGACGAGCTCGGCGCCTTCGGTGGTGGTGGCCCAGGATTCGGGATAGTTGATCTCAACGAGGGCGTTGGCACCGGCGTCGATGGCGGCGTAGTTCTTGAGAACCACATCGTCGCCCTTCTTGGCGTAGGACTTCTTGGCAGCGGCCTTCATGTAATCGATGGCTTCTTCAGCGGGGATCACGTTGGCAAGCTTGAAGAATGCGGACTGCATGATGGTGTTGATGCGGTTGCCCATGCCGGTTTCCTTGGCGAGCTTGATGGCATCGATGTTGTAGAACTTGAGCTTGTTCTTCGCAATGGCGTTCTTCATCTTCGCGGGGAGTTCCTTCTCCATCTGCTCGAGGGTCCACTCGGAGTTGAGCAGGAAGGTGCCGCCTTCCTTGATGCCTTCCGCTACGTCGTAACGGGTAACATAGGAGGGGTTATGGCAGGCCACGAAGTCAGCCGCATCGATCAGATAGGGGCTCTGGATGGGGGTCTTACCGAAGCGCAGGTGGGAAACGGTGAGACCGCCGGACTTCTTGGAGTCGTAGGCGAAGTAGCCCTGAGCGAACATATCGGTATGGTCGCCGATGATCTTGATGGAGTTCTTGTTGGCGCCGACGGTACCGTCGCTGCCGAGGCCGTAGAACTTGCAGGCGATGGTGCCTTCGGGAGCAGCGTTGACCTGTTCCTTCACATCGAGGGAGGTGAAGGTAACGTCATCGATGATGCCGACGGTGAAGTGGTTCTTCATCTCGCCGTCAAGGTTGTCATAGATGGCCTTGACCATGGAGGGGGTGAATTCCTTGGAGCCGAGACCGTAGCGGCCGCCAACGACTTCGATGTTGTGGATGCCGGCTTCTGCGAAGGCCTGGACAACATCCTGGTAGAGGGGTTCGCCCTGGGAACCGGATTCCTTGGTGCGGTCGAGAACGGCGATCTTCTTGCAGGTCTTGGGAAGAGCGGCGATCATCTTGTCGGCAGCGAAGGGACGGTACAGACGGACCTTGATGAGGCCGAGCTTTTCGCCCTTGGCGTTGAGGTAGTTGATGGCTTCTTCCACGACGTCGCAGCTGGAGCCCATGGTGATGATGACCTTTTCGGCATCGGCAGCGCCGACATAGTCAAAGAGGTTGTACTTACGGCCGGTGAGCTTGCCCACTTCGTCCATGTACTGCTGGACGATGCCGGGGATGGCGTCGTAGTACTTGTTGGCAGCTTCGCGGCCCTGGAAGTAGATGTCGGGGTTCTGAGCGGAACCGCCGAGTTTGGGATGCTCGGGGTTGAGGGCGCGGGCGCGGAAGGCAGCCACGGCGTCACGGTCGAGCAGCTTCTCCATGTCTTCGTAATCGATGGCTTCGATCTTCTGGATCTCGTGGGAGGTACGGAAGCCGTCAAAGAAGTGCACGAAGGGAACGCTGGCCTTGATGGCGCTCAGGTGGGTAACGAGAGCGAGGTCCATAACTTCCTGTACGGAAGCGGAGGTGAGCATAGCAAAGCCGGTCTGGCGGCAGCTCATCACGTCGCTGTGGTCACCGAAGATGGAAAGAGCATGGTATGCAAGTGCACGGGCGGAAACATGGAAGACGCCGGGAAGCAGCTCGCCGGAGATCTTGTACATGTTGGGGATCATCAGAAGAAGACCCTGGGAAGCGGTGAAGGTGGTGGTCAGTGCGCCGGCGGAAAGGGAGCCGTGCACAGCACCGGCTGCGCCTGCTTCGGACTGCATCTCAGCGATGCGAACTTTCTGGCCGAAAAGGTTGAGCCTGCCGTTGGCAGCCCAGTCATCGGCGACTTCCGCCATGGGGGAAGAAGGGGTGATGGGGAAAATCGCGGCCACGTCGCTGAATGCATATGCAACGTGCGCAGCAGCGGTATTACCATCGATCGTCATGGTCTTTGCCATCAGTGAATATCCTCCTGTGTCATAATGAACTTTGTGGTGTATCCTTTGTCCCTTTACATATTAAAAATAAAGGAAACGGAAGGGCCCATAATCGATATAATTATAGTATTTTCGGTGTTTGAAGTCAACAAGGGCGAACGAAAAGAAACTTGCAAATCCGTAAAATTCAGCGCTTTGCAAAACAAAATATACACCGTTACAGACCAAACTGTGGCAAAATTGAAAATTTCTTCTTTCATCCGTTAAAAATGATTGATTTTCTCATATTATCGGGTGTATATTTAGTTTAATGTTAAACACCCTGTTTTCGCACTTGGATCATTAAAATGTTTTCACATATTGCACCATATACCACTTGGAACAAATGAAAAAAGGAGAAAATCTTATGCCCGCCAAAATGAAGATCCGCAGCGCATATGCCACGCTGCCCAGCGCCGAACGCAAAGTTGCCGATTATATTCTTGAAAATTCTGAACGTGCCACACGCATGGTCATCAATGAGATCGCAGAGGCTGCAGGCGTCAGCGTGCCCTCCGTCACCCGCCTTGCCCGCAAGCTCGGCTACAGCGGCTTCCTTGATTTCCGTGTGGCCCTCGCCTCCGGCACCGCCAATATCGAGACCCGCAAGAACACCGCCATCCTGCCCGAGGATGATGAGGAGACCGTCATCGAAAAAACCTACAGCGCCACCATCAATGCGCTGGAGGATACCTACAAGGCCCTCGACAAGAAGGCGCTCATCGCCCTTGCCAAGGCCGTGGAAAAGGCGGACCGCATCTTCCTTTGCGGCAACGCATCCAGCGCCCTTCTTGCGCAGGATGTTGCCACCGAGCTTCACATGCTGGGCCTTGAAGCCATCGTGATCACCGACCCCATTGCCATGAACGTTTACAAGAAGCGTTTCGAGCACGGCGATGTGTTCATCGGCATCAGCCGCACCGGCCGCAACAAGATGCTCAACGAGGCGCTCAAGGCTGCCAAGCAGGGCGGCGCCACCTGCGGCTTCCTGTGCAACTACATCAACGCCCCTGCCACCCAGATCGCAGACTATTTCTTCTGCACCTCCCGTCTTGATGATTTCAAGACCATCATGGGCCGTGAGACCAACAACACCATGTTCTCCCTGATGAACCTTCTTATCATCCTCGTGGCACGCTCCATCAAGCAGAAGATGGGCAAGCAGGAATTTATCCCGGAAACGGAGCTTTTTGAGGAAGAATAAGCCGTTCTGACAGGAGCAAAACACAACGCAATGAAGATTTTTGCGGATTACCATACCCATACCGTATACAGCCACGGCAAGGGCACCGCTGAAGCGAATGTCCTTGCCGCCATGGAAAAAGGCCTCCGCCGCATCGCCGTGAGCGAGCATGCGGGGGCTCATCTTTTTTATGGCGTAAGAGGCGAAAAGCTCGCTGCCCTGCGCCGGGAGATCGACTCCCTCAACAAGCGCTACGGCAATGAGATCGAGGTTCTTATGGGCCTTGAGTGCAACATGCTCGGCGGCGGCAAGTGCGATCTTTCCCTGCCCCGCACGCTGTGGCCCAAGGGCTTTGATGCAGCACCCTTTGATGTGCTGCTGCTCGGCTTTCACAAGGGGATCATGCCCCGTGACGCCCTTACATGGCGTGCCATGGGCGAAGCCTTCCATCTCTGCAAGGCGGATCCCGTGAAGGTGGCGAATGCCCTTTTGGAAACGGCAGACAGGCATCACATCGGCATGCTGTCCCACCCCTGCGAATATGTGCGTGCAGACATCCCCACCCTTGCCAAGGGCGCAAAGGAGCTGAACATCCTGCTTGAGATCAACGCCAGCCATGTGAGCTTAACGCCGGAGGAGCTGCGTGAAGCGGCATCCTTCGGGGCAAAGTTCGCAGTGGGCAGCGATGCTCATACGCCGGAGCGTGTCGGCTGCTTTGATGCCGCCCTTGATGCGGCAGCAAAAGCCGGTGTGGAAGAGCGCATCACCAATGGGATCTTCTAAAAAAACTGTAAATTAATCATATTGTCATCCTGTGCTTTCTGCTTTGCGGAGCGCAGAAAAAAAGAAAGGTGCCCTGAGCGCCTTTTTTTATTTACAAAAATAATTCATTGTTACCCTTTTTCGGATTTTTCTCTGTTTGATACATTATGTTTAATATCTAAACCGGAAAAGGTTGCATTTTCTGCCACAGGTTTTGCATTCTGTGCAATATATTTTACAGAAGATGCTTTTTTTATCTTTTTCATGCAAAAACCGTCCCTGCAAAGGTGCGCCGCCAATCCTGCATAAAAACAGGACAAAAAGAGGCAAGAAAAGGTGAGGAAGCCGGCAAGAGGCAGTTGATGACGGTTTGCCGAAGGGGAAACCGATATGTGCATATATGCAGCTGCAGCAAAAGCAAGTTACTTTCCCGTGGGGCGCACGTTTACCGCTCCTGTTTTTGTGCGGGGAGTGAAGGCTCTCTCCGTCCTCATGTTTTTCCTCACACAGCAACACAAACGGGCGGCCGATGGCCGCCCCTACGGTTGGTTTTTGTGATAGGAGAAAAACTACAGCAGGAAAGCAGCCAAGCGCATACCCGGCGCACCTCATCGGTTTGCGGCACACCAAAGAGGCAGAAGGCGAAGCAAGTTACTTTCCCGTGGGGCGCACCGCTGCGCCTGCGGCGCAGCTGCAGCGTGCCCGCAGGGCACGGCCGCCCCGTTTGCGCACCTTCGGTGCGCAAACGTGCGCCCCACCGCCGCAGCCGGAATTTCCGCTGCTGCACGTGGTAAGAAGTGAAACAGCGGCTTTCGCCATCATGAAGCAGCAGCCTTTCAGCGCAGTTGCTGTGGGTTTGCCTGCGGCAAACCGAAATGGCTCTTTTTCGCCATTTGCTGCGCAAATGTCGCCTCCCTCATCAAAGGAAAGCAATGATGATAAGAAACACAGCCATATAACACCACCCGTAGGGGCGGCCATTGGCCGCCCGTGGCGGAGTCCCCTGCAAAAAAGCACAGGAATATGCACCCCTTCCCTCTCCCTTCCCCCTTTCCCTTCTGCTCTTCTCCCGTCATACGAAAAAAGGAAGCCTTTCGGCTTCCTTCTTTTTTCGCTTTTTCTTCTTACATGCCGGAGAACAGACGCACCGGCAGAATGAGATAATAATAACCGCTGCCCTGAATGGGACGCACCACGCAGGGGCTGATGTTGTTGATCATGTCGAGGTAGATCTCCTCGTCATCGAGCACCTTGAGCACGTCGGAAAAATACTTGGCGTTGAAGGCGATCTCAATGTCGTCGCCCATCACATCCACGGCGATCTCTTCCTTGCTGCGGCCAAGCTCGCTGTTGGCGGTCACGGTCAGCTTGTCCCCCGCAAAGGAGAATTTGATGAGGTTGGTTTTGCCTTCCCTTGCCATCAGCGCCACACGCTCGATGCCGCCCATCAGCTCATGGCGGTTCACACGCACACGGGTCTTGTGCCCGTCCGGCAGGATCTGCTTGTATTTGATGAATTCGCCGTCCATGAGCCTTGCGGTGATGGCGGTGTGGGTGAGGTCGATCATCACATGGGTGCGGCTGAAGATCATGGAGAAGGTCTCATTGGTATCGGGCAGGATCTTGCTGATCTCAAGAAGGCTCCTTGCCGGAATGACGGCGGTGCGGTCCGCCAGCAGGCCGTGGGCCACACGCTCCTTGCGCATGGCAAGGCGGTATCCGTCAAGGGCGACGATGGAAAGATCGCCGTCCACCTGCTCCAGCAGCGCACCTGCAAGGATGGGCTTGGTGTCATCCTGTGCAGCGGCGAAGATGGCCTGACGGATCATGTTCTTGAAATCATCGCAATGCATGGCGATGATGTGCTCCCTGTTCACGGTGGACATGGTGTGGAAGCCATCCGCATCCTCACCCTGCAGCGTGGTGCGGAAGCTGCCGCTTTCGATGGAAGCGGTGCCCTTCTTCACCTCGATGGAAGTGGTCTCGCCGGGCAGACGGCGCACCATTTCGCTGAACAGGCGGCCGGGCAGCACGATGGCGCCTTCCTCACGGATATCGGCAGGGATGTAGGTCTGGATCTGCAGGGAAAGATCGGTACAGCGAAGCAGCAGGCTGCCGTTGGCGGCTTCCATATAAATGCCTTCGAGGATGGTAACGGTGGTCTTGGTGCTGAGTGCCTTCACCACCGTGGAAATGCCGGCGTTGAGCAGCTGGGTGTTGATGTAAAAGCGCATGGTTCCTCCTGCGTAAAAGAGTATATTGATTATCATATTTCGTAGTCGTAGTAATAGGGGGTGTCAGAACTGTGGAAAAGTGGATTTTTCCGAGACGGCACGGGAGTTTTGGCTGTAGACAGCCCTGTGGAGAAAAGAGGGTGAAAAGGGCTTCTTTTCCACACTTCCCCCACCGCCCACACTTTGCACATTTTCTCCCCGTGGATTCCACAGGGGGGTGTGTATGGGCGTGCACCAAACAGGCACAGCTATATTATACCATAATAATATGGAAGTTTCGATTGTGAATTGGGGGTTTTTATAAAGAAAAGCGGCTTTTTTGCAAAAGCGGCAAAGGGTGAAAAAGGCAGCGCAGCGATCGGCGGTGATGCAGCGGAAAAACGGCTGAAACGGTGCAAAAACAGGCTGAAACAATGCCAAAACAGGGCAAAAACGAGCAAAAGTGAAAGATACCCACAAAGTTATCCACAACCTGTGGATAAGTAAGCGGTGTAAAAGGGGCACACAAAGGGTGTCATTTCACAGCGGTAAAGCTGCTGTTTTAAGCCCCTGCAGTGTCACCCTCTCCGTCCTCGCTGTGCTCGGACACCTCTCCCGAAGGGAGAGGCAAGGGGTGGTGCGCACGGTGCAGCTTTGTCATACAGATGGGGATGCATCCGTTTCCCTGCCGATCGGGACGGGAAACAGTCCCCTACGGTTGGTATGTGTGATAGGAGGAAAATAACGAACGGGCGGCCAATGGCCGCCCCTACGGGTGGTGTTATATGCCTGTGTTTCTTATCGTCATTGCTTTCCTTTGATGAGGGAGGGGACATTTGCGCAGCAGATGGCGGAGAAAAAGAACCGTTTCGGTTTGCCTGTGGCAAAACCACATCAACTGCGCCCAAAGGGCGCAATTTCACAATGGCGTAAGCCATTATTTCACTTTTTGCAAAGCAAAAAATGTCTCAGCGGCAAAGCTGCTGTTTCACTCCCTGCAGGGGTTCACCCTCTCCGTCCTTGCTGTGCCCGGACACCTCTCCCAAAGGGAGAGGCAAGGGGTGGTGCGCACGGCACGGCTTTGCTATACAGATGGGGCTGCATCCGTTTCCCTGCCGATCGGGACGGGAAACAGTCTCCTACGGTTGGTGTGTGTAATAGGAGGAAAATAACGAACGGGCGGCCAATGGCCGCCCCTACGGGTGGTGTTATATGATTGCTTTTCTTATCATCATTGCTTCCCTTTGATGAGGGAGGGGACATTTGTGCAGCAAATGGCGGAGATGTTTTTTTAATGGGATGCCCCTAAGGCATCCTACTATTTTTTTACGCTTTGCATTTTGACACATAAAAAAACGGGTGATAAAATAAAAGCCGACCGAAACAAACAGCTGTTTTAGAGGCAAAGGAGAACCATGAAAGAAGCAAGAAAACTGAATTTCAAAGAAACGGCAACGGACATCCTGTTTGATATCATCGGCGGGATTCTCTATGCTGCCGGCATCTACAGCTTTGCCGCAAATGCGGAATTTGCTCCCGGCGGCATCAGCGGTCTTGGCATCATCATCAACCATTTTACGAATATCCCCATCGGTACATGCGTGCTGCTTCTCAATGTGCCGGTCATCCTCATTTGCCTGAAAATGCTGGGCAAACGGTTTCTGCTCAAATCCCTTTGCACCATGGCCATCAGCACGGTATTTCTGGATGTGGTATTTCCGCAGCTGCCAAGCTACAGCGGCGATCCGCTGATGGCGGCCATGTTCGCAGGCGCTCTTTCCGGCGCCGGTCTTGGGCTTGTGTATGCAAGGGGATCTTCCACCGGCGGCACGGATTTTGTGATCATGAGCCTTCGCAAAAAGATGCCCCATCTTTCCATCGGCACCATTTCCATCCTTGTGGACGGCTGCGTCATCCTCCTTGGCGGCCTTGTGTTCGGCAGGATCGATGCGGTGCTGCAGGGCATTGTCATGACGGCGCTTTCCACGATGATGGTGGATAAGATCACCACCGGTTTTGTGACGGGGCAGGTGGTATTCATCGTGACCGCCCACGGCAGCGATGTTTCAAAGAAGATCATGGATGAAACGGAGCGGGGCGTGACCGCCATCAAGGGCATCGGCATGTTCACGGGTGCGGAAAAGAACATTCTGATGTGCGCCTGTTCAAGGGCGGAGGCGGTGCGCATCCGCAGCCTTGTACACAAGGAAGACAGGTCTGCTCTTGTGATGATATGCCCCTTTGATTCCGTTTACGGCGAAGGGTTCCAGGAGCATGCAAGCTGAGGAAAAGAACAACAGCAGGATAAGCTGACAGCGAAGAAGGTTTGTTTGAGGACGAACCTTCTTTTTTGGTTTTGCGGTATAAGGGGCTGCGGCGGTGCTGTCGGGGTGCGGCGCACTGCTGCGGCGAAGCCGCAGCCGCGGCGTGCCCTTCGGGCACGGCGGCCCTGTTTGCGCCCGCAGGGCGCAAACGTGCGCCGCACCGCCCAAAGCAGCTTTTTTCGCCTGCATCCGTTTTCCTGCCGATCGGGAAGGGAAACAGTCCCTTACGGTTGTTTTGTGTGATAGGAGAAAAATAATGAACGGGCGGCCAATGGCCGCCCCTACGGGTGGTGTTATATGCTTGTGTTTCTTAATCAACTGCGCCCAAAGGGCGCAATTTCACAATGGCGTAAGCCCTTCGGGGTATTCCAATAA
>JAFSEB010000066.1 GCA_017435905.1 Clostridia bacterium
AGAGTCTAAAAAGGCAAGACCGGTTCTATCGGCAGGCGTGTGGTCGAAGGAATAGTGGTGCTATTTCAAGACCGCACAACACACCGATAGGGCCGGTATTGCCTTTCTTAGACCGATGATTTCTTATCGGAATACCCCGTTGAGGAAGCCTTTTTGCGGTGTTCCGATGCACAGGATGAATACCGCCCCCCCTGCCGCAGCATTGCTTTTTTTCGGAAAAGCAACTATGATGAAAGTATTCACCATGCTTGGCATATGCCTCGTTTTACCCGAAAGGAGGGAACCGTTCATGAACCTGCAGAAGTGCAGCGTGCAGCTGTCCTATATGCTTCGCCACAGCATGGATCCGCTTTATATCGACCTTAACGGGGGATGGGCGAATGTGGAACATATCCTTTCCGTGCTGCGTCTGCGCTATCCCGAAATGGATCGCAGTATCCTTGATGAGATCGTCGCAAACGATGGGAAAAACCGCTATTCCTACGATGAAACGGGAACGAAGATCCGTGCCAATCAGGGGCATTCCATCCCCGGTGTTACGGTGGAGATGACCCGTCCCGAGCCGCCGGAATATCTGTACCACGGCACCGCAGAGCGGTTCCTGCCCATGATCCTGCAGGAAGGGCTCAAGCCCATGACACGGCAGTTCGTACACCTTTCCGCCCAATACGAGACTGCCCATACCGTAGGCAAACGGCACGGCAAACCCGTTGTGCTGCTCATTCGTGCTGCCGACTTTGCTGCGGACGGGCACAGGCTCCTTCTTTCCGCCAACGGCGTGTGGCAGGCAGAGGCTGTTCCGCCGGAGTATTTTTCGGTGATGGAGGATGTATAGGAAAGAGCTGTGGCATCTGCTAATTGTACGTAGAAATATAGTAAAAACTCCCCGAAGGGAGTTTTTTGCTTTTCACTCTTTATTTCACCTGCTCAAGATCCACCGCACAGACGATCTCCTCCACGATGCTCTTGCGGAGAGTGCCGAGGGTGCGGTTGGCACGGCCGGCGTAAACATCGTTGGTCAGAAGGGAGAATACCATGTCACGCTCCGGATCGGCCCACATGCAGCAGCCGGTGAAGCCGGTGTGACCGAAGGCGCTGCGGCCGAGGGGCAGGGAGTGGGCGTCGCTGATGAGAAGGCGTACCTGGAAGAGGATGCCGCGGCGGTTCCAGCTGTCCATCTGCTGGAAACGGGTGTATTCCTCCACCTGTTCCTTCGGCAGGAAAGCGCCCTTTCTCCCCTTGAGGGCGGCAAGATAGGCTTCGCCGAGAGCGGCTACATCCCGTGCGGTGCTGAAAATGCCCGCATGACCGGCAACGCCGTCAAGGAAATAGCTGTTTTCATCGTGCACAAGACCGTGCACACGTTCCTTGCGCCATTCGCAGAATTCCGTGGGGGCGGTGTTTTCCGTGATGGCACCCTCACTCACCCGGTTGAAACGGGTGGACTTGAGACCGAGGGGCATGCATACGTATTCCTGCACCAGCTCGTCCAGCTTTTTGCCGGTGCGGTTTTCCATGGCAATGCCGAGAAGAATGAGACCGATATCCGTGTAGATGACGGTGCTTTGGGGCGCATAGGCAAAGGGCATGGCGCAAAGATAGTCCGCTGCCTCATCGGGGGAAGCGCAGCTTTTGTACAGGTGCGCCCAGCCAAGACCGGCGTTGTGGATGAGCACATGGCGCCAGGTGACCTTGCCTGCATCCGCATAGCCGAGAAGGTCATCGCTCACATTGGGTGTCAGCCGGTTGGCGCTGGCACGGATCTCACGCATGCCGGAAAACTTGGGGAAGCTTACGGCAATGGGTTCATCCAATGAGAAAACGCCCTCCTCGCACAGCTTGAAAAAAACGGAGCCGGCGAAGATCTTCGTCAGGGATGCGATATCATAGCGGGTATCGCTGTCGCAGGGGCGTGCGTTGTTGGGGTCGGGGCGTCCCACACAGTATTCGTGGACGACCTCGCCGCCGATCATCACGCAAAGCTGCGCAGAGGGGTAGCAGTTTTTATCGCAAAGCTCTTTGATGCGTTTGTCTGTCAAAGTGAAATCGGGCATAATGACCTCCTTGGGTAGGAAAAGCTCTTTCGGTTTGATTGTACCACGGAACGGAAGGAGCGCCAATAGGACAAAACAGCCGTTTGCATTGACGGCGCAGAAAAACAATGCTATCATACTGAAAAAGAAAAGATGCCGGGAAAGGAGTGGCAGCATGCAGATCAGAAGGTTTCTTGCAGCAGATGCGGAGGCGGTATCGGCGCTCATCGCCAAGACGCTTCGCACCGTTAACATTCGGGATTATTCCGAGGAATACATTGAAAACGATGTGGCGCACCTGATGCCGCAGCACATCCTTGAACGGGCATCATGGACGCATTTTTATGTGGCGGTTGAGGGCGAAACGGTCATCGGCTGCGGCGCCATCGGCCCCTATTGGGGGAAAACGGACGAAAGCAGCCTGTTTACCGTGTTCGTTTTGCCCGAATACCACGGGCAGGGCGTGGGCAGGCGCATCATCAAGACCCTTGAGGAAGATGAATACTTCCTCCGTGCCAAAAGGGTCGAGATCCCGGCTTCCATCACCGCCCGGGGCTTTTACGAAAAGATGGGCTACCGCTGCAAACCGGGCTGCGATGCGCCCGATGAGGAGCAGCTTTACAGGATGGAGAAGTACAGGTGAATTGTATAAATAAGAAAAACGCCGACTTAACAGCCGGCGTTTTTTTATGCCGGAGGTGAATTATACTATCAAGTGCAGCAGAGAAGAAAAAGAAGAAGTTCATACAAAGCTCTGGTAGAATGAAGTTACCACACAACAAAACTACGAAGGAGCAAAGTATGAACTACAGACATCTTAGCATAGAAGAGCGTTGTTGTAAACGGCAATATTATAACGAAGGGATGAGTTATCGAAAGATAGCAGAGCTGATCGGAAGAAGTGCAAACACAGTATGCCGGGAGATCAACCGGAACCGGAGCTTCATGAATGTGAAGCCGGCATATTATCCGCATTCTGCTCAGTCGCTTTGGAACTTTGAACTCGCGAACTGTTGCACTTAGTTTGACAATTCACCCTTTGAATATAATTTCCTTACCCCAAATACTTCTTCACCTTTTTGCTCGCTTCACGGAACAGCTTTTCCTCATCCACACCTACAAGGCGGCCTTCCTTTACGGCCATTTTGCCGTGGACGAAGGTGTAGTCCACCGGCGCTTTGAGACCCACGGTGGCAAGCATGGCGGCAGGATCTTCCGCTGCGCCGATGAGCTCTGTGCGGCGGCTGTCAATGAGGAAAAAGTCGGCGCACATGCCTTCCTTCAGGCAGCCGATATCGCTGCGGCCGAGAAGGCGTGCGCTGCCACGGGTGGCGATCCTCAGCACATCATAACCCGTGGGAGCATTGTCGCCGGAGGTCAGGCGGTGGAGAAGATAGCACACACGAAGCTCCTCAAGCAGGTTGGAGCCGTCGTTGCTGGCGCTGCCGTCAACGGCGAGACCCACGGGAACGCCCAGCTTCAGCATTTCGGGAATGCGTGCCACGCCGGAGGAAAGCTTCATGTTGGAAATGGGGCAGTGGGCAACACCTGTGCCCGTGACGGCAAGGGCTCTGAGCTCTTCATCGTTGAAATGGATGCCGTGGGCATACCATACATCGGGCCCCGACCAGCCAAGAGTCTCCATATAGGCGAAGGGGCGCATGCCGAATTTTTCGAGGGTGAAGTTTTCCTCATCCTTTGTTTCGCAAAGGTGGGTGTGGAGCCTGACGCCGTATTGCCGTGCAAGGATGGCGGACTCTTTGAGCAGCTCCGCCGAAACGGAGAAGGGGGAGCAGGGCGCAAGGGCGATTTGGTGCATGGCGCCAAAGGAAGCATCGTGCCACTTTTCAATGAGCCGTGCGCTGTCACGCATGATGGCATCGATGGGCTGCACCACGCTGTCCGGCGGCAGACCGCCGTCTTTTTTGGAAAGATCCATGCTGCCCCGGGAGGCGTGCATGCGGATGCCGAGGGTATCCGCCGCTTCAAACTGGGTGTCGATCAGCATATCGCCTGCGGCGGCAGGGAACACATAGTGGTGATCAAAGCAGGTGGTACAGCCGTTTTTGAGAAGCTCGCCCATGCCCGTAAGGGAGGAAAGACGCACCACGTCGCTGTCAAGGTTTTTCCAGATCTCGTAAAGGGCACGCAGCCAGTCAAAAAGCTCAAAACCCTGCACTGCACTGAGATTGCGGGAAAAGATCTGATACAGATGGTGGTGGGTGTTCACGAGCCCGGGGTAGCACAGCATGTGGGAAGCGTCGAACACCTCCGCTCCCTCTGCGCCGATGTCTTCGCCGATGGCGGCGATGATGCCATCCTTCACCAGCATGTCCGCATGGGACAGCACCCGGTCACCGTCATCGCAGGTAACAAGGGCAAGTATGTTTTTGAAAAGAACGGATCTCACGGTTTTGCTCCTTTCTCATTGCTGCTTGGAATAAAACGCTGCGGCACGGGATTTGCCGAGGCTTGCTTTCCGGGCAGTGCCGCATCAAAGACTTCCTTATAATCCTGCATAGCACAACACCACCGGCAGAAGCGGTGGTGGGCGGTATGTCCCTGAAAATTGATCAGCAGGACAGCTTGCGAAGACGCCGTATGAGATAGATCTCCGAGCCGATCAATGTGCCGATGGGGCCGAGCATACCGGTGGTGCATATTTGAGACAGACCGTATATATTATGGTTTGCAAATATTTTTGATGCTGTAAACAGGGCGGCCGCCAGCACAAGGCCGATCACGGTATTGATCAAAGCCCTGTTCTTCAGTTCCTTGACCAAATGCTGCTTTTCGGCGAGCGATATCTCGGAGAGCGCATCGGCAACCTCGTGGTTGGTTGCATCTTCCAGCGATAAAAGCTGTATCACGCTCGTATGCAAAGCAGCGGCAAGGGGCTCAAGAAGGGACAGATCCGGAAAGTTGATGCCCCTTTCCCATTTGCTGACGGCTCCGTCTGTTATGTGCAGTTTGGCTGCGAGTTCTTTCTGCGTCAGGTTTTGTGCTTTTCGCAATTCGGCGATCCGCTTTCCGACTTTTTCTGCATCCATGGCGATCCTCCTTTCATAACCGTTGTAACATAAAAGGAACAAAGTGTCACTGGACGAAAAGTAGAATAGGGATGAGGCGGACGGATCTCTTTACGAAACGCCGGAGCGAAGCACATTTTTGCGGTCAGGCGCATTACCAGGGACGCCTGCCGCAGTAGAAATGCTTGCGCCAGTAGGAGGACAGATAGGTGCGGCGCACGACCTTGCCGTTTCTGGAGGAAGCGTCGATCATTTCGCCGCTGGAGTTGATCACGATGCCGATGTGCCCCACCTTGCTGAAGTCATCGCTGTAGAAGCAGACGAGGTCGCCCTTCTTGAGGTCGTCAATGTCGGTGATCTTCTCCCAGTCATCCACACGGGAATAGCCGGCGGCGTTGAGCCTGTTGCGGTTGCTGCCTGCCTGGTTGAGGCAGTAGTATACAAGGCCGGAGCAGTCGAACTTATCCGGGCCTCGGGCGCCGAGCACATAGCGGTCGCCAAGCTGCTTCTTGGCAACCTCGATCATCTTGGAAATGTTGGCCTTGGTGCGTGCTGCCTTTGCCTTGCTGGCGCTTTCCTTGGCCTCGGGGGAATAAAGAAGCTCGAAGGTGGCTTCGCCTGCAAGACCGTCTGCGCTCAAGCCGTTGCGGTCCTGAAACGCTTCAATGGCGGCAACGGTGGTCTCGCCGTAATAGCCCGTTACAGCGCTCATGTAGCCAAGGTCCTTCAGCTGCAGCTGCATGTCGGAGATATCATCGCCCTCCATGCCGAATTTGACGCAGTATTTGGGCGCATCGTCGCTGTAGAGGAGGGAAAGGGTCTGAAGGCCGGCAATGCCGTCCTGGTCAAGGGCCGTGCCGAGGGATTCGGTATAATTTACCTGCCGCTGGAAAAGGATGACGGCATCCTCCGTGGCAGGGCCGAACTTCTGCGTGCTTTCATCAAGCTGAAGATACCCAAGGTGCATAAGGCGCTCCTGCAGCTTCTGCACCTCTTCCGATTCATCGCCCCGCTTCAGGGTCGGATCCGGCGTAGGGGTGGGCGTGGGCACGGGGGTGGGGGAAGGGGTCGGCACAGGGGTGGGCGCCGGCGTGACATCGATGGATGCGGCATCGGCGGCGGTGCTGCCGGAGCTGAGGTTCAGCGCTGCCTGCGGATTGGGTGCGGCGCTTTCCTCCGGCGCTTTTTTGCCCGGGAAAAGGAGCGCGGCGGCGGTCACGGTGAGCGCAAGGACAAGCGCAGCAGCGCTGCCGCAGATGATCTTGCTTTTAAGGGGCAGCTTGCCGAACTGTTTTTGCGTGCGCATCACGGTGCGGCGCAGACGTTTATAAAACCGCTGGGCAGAGCGGTTCAGGTTTTTCCAAAAATCCTGCATGCATCTCTCCTGTTGGGAAAAGGTGGAAATGGGGCAAAAAAGACTTGCCCTATAATACTATTCTAAGCGCTTTCCCCGTAAAATTCAATGAAAAGGCGTTTCTGTCAGAGATTATTTACAAAATGGAGCGCCCGAACGGGGTATTCCGATAAGAAAACATCGGTCTAAGAAAGGCAATGCCGGCCCTATCGGTGTGTTGTGCGGTCTTGAAATAGCACCACTATTCCTTCGACCACACGCCTGCCGACAGAACCGGTCTTGCCTTTTTAGACTCTTCGACCGCAAAATGGATCGCTTTCGGGGAAATGCAAGGAAGAGGAGGAAGGCATATC
>JAFSEB010000067.1 GCA_017435905.1 Clostridia bacterium
CGGAAGCCCTTGCCGCCTTTGAAGCCACCGATGCTTCCGAATACGAAGAAGCAAGCTATGCGGCCTACGCCGCCGCAGCGGAAGCAGCACGGAGCGTTTATGAAGCGGATGGCGTCACCCAGCAGCAGGTGGATGATGCCGTGACCGCGCTCACCAAAGCCGCTGAAGGCCTTGTGAAAAAGGCGGCGGTCAGCGAGGTCACATGCTTCGTAAAAGGCGGTTTCCGTTCCACCACATGCAATGCCGGAAAGAGCACGTATATTTCCGTAACGTATTATACAGCCGTATCTGTTGATCATTTTGTGATCCAGGATGATCTCGGCAACTTTGTGACCGTCACGAAAACACAGCACCAGAAGGTGAAGGCCGGCGCTGAGACCCGACTTTCCTATCTCTACTTCTCGCCCACCGCGGCGCAGAAGGGCGCGCGTACCTTTACCGTATATGCGGTCTATACGGACGGCAGCCGCAGTGCGGACAGCCTGACCGCTGCCCTCACGGTAAGGTAAGGAAAAGGTTAAATGAAAAACGGGGCCCCACAGGCTTGGGGTCCCTTTTCTTTCAGGAAAGGAACAAACAGTGGCAGAAGCAAGCATCAAACAGTACCTGTTCCGCAAGGCGGCAGCAAAGCGCATCCCCGTCAGCGGCAGCTTTGAGCTGACGCCCCGGTGCAATATGCGCTGCAAAATGTGCTACATCGCACGGCGAAAGGATGACGCCGCCGCCCTGAAAGGGGAGCTTTCAAGGGAGGAATGGCTGCGCCTTGGCAGGGAAGCCGCATCGGCAGGCATGGTGTACCTGCTGCTGACGGGCGGCGAGCCGCTGCTTCGCCCGGATTTCCTGTCCCTGTACAGCGACCTTGCATCGCTGGGGCTGATGCTGTCTGTGAACACCAACGCCACCCTCGTCAATGAGGATGTGGCGGAGTGCCTCAGGCGCTTTCCGCCGGAAACGGTGAATGTGACCCTCTACGGCATGTCCGCCGATACTTACGGCAGGCTGAGCGGCGCACCGGGCGGCTTTGATGCGGCGGTACGGGGCATCCTGATGCTGCGGGATGCAGGCATCCGCCTTACCCTCAACACCACCTTCACAAAGGCGAATGTCTGCGACCTTGATGCCATTGTGGCATTTGCAAAGGAAGAGAAGATCCCCGTGCGCATGAACGCATACCTGTTTCCGCCCGTCCGCAAGGAAGCCCCCGGGGATGAAGCCGCCGTGTTCCTTACGCCGGAGGAGGCGGGGGAAGCCGCCGCAAGGTTTGACCTTCTCACATTGACCGATGAGGTGCGTGACAGGCGCCGCAGCCTCATCCGCACCCTCCGCAAGGGCAGTATGCCCGATACCCTGCCGGAAGAGGGGCGCATTTCCTCCTGCATGGCAGGCAGGGGCTCCTTCTGGATCACATGGGAAGGGAAGATGTACGCCTGCGGCATGATGACCGAGCATGCGGTGGATGTACGCAAAATGCCCTTCACCGAAGCATGGCAGCTTACGGCGGAATATATGTCACACCTGCGCCTGCCGCCGGAGTGCCTTGTGTGCCCCTACGGCAGCATCTGCGCCAGCTGCGCAGCGGTGACCCTTGCAACGGAAGGCGCATCGGATAAAAAGCCCGAAGCCCTCTGCCGCCGCACGGAAGCCTACGCACGGGCATTCACGGAGTAAAAGAATACGAAAAACAAGAAGCGCCGGATCGAAAAGATCCGGCGCTTTTGCGTGTGAACTTATTCCTCGGGAGGGCAGTAAATAAGGGCATAGGTGAAGGTGTTTGTTGTCCGGAGCCCGGTTTTGGTATCGGTTACGGTAAAGGAAGCGATGGTGCCATCTTCGTTGTAAGTGATGTCGCGGGTTGAGTGGGAATTATCTCTTATTACATCTCCCCTGTAGTTTTCATAGTAGTCGTAGTTGTATTCGATCCAGTTACCCTGCTCATCAAGGCGGTAAGACTCTGTGAAACTGCCGGAGAAAGACCTGCCGTTATCGTCAGTGCCTTTAAAGGACTCTTTACGCAGAATGATATTTCCGGCACTGTCGGTTTTGCGTGTTCCATCAATGTTTGAACCGAAATCAGTGCGCAAGTCCTCCTTTAGACAGCTGTAATTCCCGTCATCATACAGGGTGAAATAAGAGTAGAGACGATCCTGAACTGTTACTGCCTTCACGATGCCATTTTCGTATCTTGCGTCCCCATCCCTAAAGTGACCGGTATCCCTGATATGCGAATCAAGATACTTTTCCGGCAAATAGGGATGGCCATAAAAGATGCGTATCTCCTTCTCCGTGCCATAGTCAATATCGCAAAGGTACCAGCTGCCGTATTTTTCCTGCCTGAAGGAATAGGTGACGCCGTCCTGGATGACGGAGGAAATAAGGCCGGCAGTATCATAGCAAAATACAAAGCTGTTTTCGGTACCGTCGTCGGTTGTGAGGGTTTTTGCAATGGGCCGCATGGAGAACGCATCGATATATTCCTGCGAGTCCTTATAATCCTTGATCGCACAGAATAACTCGTATGCCTCTGCCTGTGCTGCAAGGTATTCATGGTCCGTTTCACCGGCTAAAAGCAGCTGGGCGGCACGGTATCCGCATTCGGAGGCTTTATCGGCGCTGTCCTTATAGCCGGCCAGCTCTTCGTAGATGGGCTTGGCTTCAAGCACGCTTACATATGTGTTTTCGGCTAAAAGCTGCTCTGCGCTGCGGTACCTGCATTCGGAGACCATTTCTTCACTGTCCTTGTAGTCGCCAAGTTCAATGAACAGCTGCAGGGCTTTATGATAGTCCTTGGATCTAAGGGCATCGTGTGCCGATTCGTGCTTCTGAAGGAGCAGCCGTTCCTCTTCCAGCGCTTCGAGCCGCTCCACGCTGTCTTCGTAGTCGCCAAGGGCAGTGAACGCTGCTATGGCTTCTTCGATACGGCCTTCTTCCGACAGCGTTACGGCAGCATTGTAGGCATTCGTGCGTTCCGCCTTTTTTAAAACGGCAGAAACGATCAGCAGCACGGCGATCACCACTGCGGCAATGGGGGCGGCGATCAGCAGCGTTTTTTTCGTCTTTTCTGCCTTCGCTGCAGCGGCTGCTTCGGCCTGCTGCCGCTTTTCCTTTTCCTCTTCAAGGCGTGCATCGAGCTCCTCTTGCAGCGAGTCAAGGTCAAGGGCAAATAAGTCGGCAGCGCTTTTACCGCAGCTGCTGCAGACCTCTGTTTTTGTCAGGTGCCGCTGTCCGCAGGTACAGCACCAAGTACCCCGTTCGGTGGCAGGCATGTAACGGCATATACTGCCAAAGTGCAGGCAGTACTGGTCTTCAAGAGCGGGATCCATAAGTGCGGTGCTCAGCGGCTTCGGCGGTGCAAGGGGCGTCCACAGTCCGGCGGCATCCGTCCATACGGTGTTGTCTGCAAATATCACTTCCGTTACGGCGGCAGTAAAGCTGCGGGCGGCGGCATTGGGCAGGAAAAAAGGCTGTTTCTCACCAAACTGTACGCCTGTGGGGACGGAAAGATCAAGATACTGGTGCTGCACCGCTGCGCCGAGCGGATCGCCCACCGTGTCAAGGGGCTGCACGGTGACCGTGACTCCCTTGATGGGAGCATCGAGATTCTGCAGTTTCAGCTGGGCAAGAACTTTGCCCGTCAGATTATCCTTCAGCAAGGTGCCGGCGCAGATGAGTACCGGCGAACCTTCCGCATACAGGTTTTGCGGCAGCAAAAAAAGTCGGGAATAGCGTTCGCTCATAGGTCACCTCTTATAAAGTGGGCAGTTCATTGATATCGATCGTTTCGGCTTCTGCTTTTTTTGCGGTGTAATAGGCGATGTTCATTATGATCTCGGTATTTTCTACAATATCTGCCTTTGCGCGCAGCTGCGCCGAAGCAAGTTTATAGCAAAACCGTACGTTCAGCGCAATAAATGCGGCGGATACCGTGCCGATAAGCATGGTCACGGCTCCCGGATCATCGCCATCGCCCAAACAGGCAAATAATGCTATGAGAAGTACGACGGCAGCGGCACAGAAGATGCCAAAAACAACTTTTCCTACTTTCTCCACTGTTCCTGCGAGTGAAACAAGGCTGTCCGCATTTTTATGCGTTCTTGTCACGCAATCGTTGAGGGTATCCGGCCCTCGCCAGCTTTCATATTTCATATAGCCTTCCTTTCCGTGTGCTCACCGTGAAATGATATTATCATTTTATCATGCAGCCGAAAAGAAAAACAGAGGTTTCGGCACAGTTTTTCGGGAATAAAATGCGCCGCCCCGAATCCATCGGGGGCGGCGTTTTTATGCGGGCGGATACAGCGTTTTATTCTGCGTTTTCGGTTTCGGTGGGTTCGGCGACGGCAGTTTGCGCCGCTTCAGCGAAAGGCGGTACTTCGCTTCGCTCCTCTGCGGTGCTGCCGATGCCGACGGGCAGCCACAGGGCGGTGAGAAGCAGGGCGGCAAATTCCACCAGCGGGTCAAGGAAGACGATGACGAGCAGCGTGCCGATATAGCTGAGCATATCGGCGGAAATATAGCTTTCGCTGATCCAGTAAAGGCTCAGCATAAGCAGGTTAAACAGGGCGCTGAGAATGAATGCGGCAAAGGAAAGACCCACCGCAAGCAGCGCACGCCGCCTTGTTTTTGTGCCGAATTTTCCAAAGGCGGAAACGGCGAGGAGCGTATAAGCGGCGACGGTGAGGGCTGTTTGCGGTATGAGCATGCCGCCCGAGATGCCGAGGCTTGCAACTGAGATCAGGTTATAGAGGCAGCGGAACACCATGATGAGCATCGCTGCCGCCATGACTTTGCTCTTGCGGCGGAACATGCCTGCCGCCGCACAGGCAAAACCCGCCACACCAAGCAGCGTGGAAAAGCTGACGTTGTAAGCGGCAAGATCGCCCAAAAGGCTTCTGAAGCTCAGCAACACAAACAGGATGCCGGCGGTAACGGAAAGGGGCTTTGTTTTTTCTGCCGGCGTGCGGATGGATACCACGCCTGCCGCTGCAAGCTGCTGCGGCGTCGGGGGAAGGTTCGTATCGGTGGGCTTGAACTGTTCCATGTGTGCCTCCTTGGCTGGGGTCTGTCATCGGGGTCGGTCACGGTATCAATAGGCGGTAAAGCCAAGATATGCAAGGAAATCTTCGCCAAGGTTCGTCCGTGTGTAGGAGGCAAGGGCGGAAACGGCGAGAGAACCGAAATTGGTCAGCGTATCGGCAAAGCTTGCTTTCTGTTCGGGGGTAGCATCATAAAGCTCGCCGCCGTCGTCGATGAAAACATCATCCGCCATGATGGAAGCGCCTGCGGTATACCTCTTGGGATCGATGGTGCCGGTGAGCGTGATGGTGGCATCCCTGCCTTCATGCTCGGTGGGCGCATCCACAAACAGAACGGCATAAAGCAGATTTTCATCGGTTTCATCCGTGTAAAAGGTCAGCATGGCGGAATAGCCGGTTTCGGGCCAGTCCAGCATCAGGCTCAGCATGCTGCCTGCTTCCCGGTC
>JAFSEB010000068.1 GCA_017435905.1 Clostridia bacterium
AGAGTCTAAAAAGGCAAGACCGGTTCTATCGGCAGGCGTGTGGTCGAAGGAATAGTGGTGCTATTTCAAGACCGCACAACACACCGATAGGGCCGGTATTGCCTTTCTTAGACCGATGATTTCTTATCGGAATACCCCGTTCCGGGAAGCCTTTTTATTATTCTGTTATTCTGTTTTACGCCACCACGATGTTCACGATGTTCTTCACAACGATCACCTTGCGGACGGTCTTGCCTTCGATCCAGGGCTTGACCTCATCGTTGGCAAGCACCTGCTGTTCGGTCTCTTCCTTGGAAAGGCCGACGGGCAGGGTCACACGGGCACGGACCTTGCCGTTCACCTGCACGCCAAGCTCAACGGTGTTGGCGACGAGAGCGGACTCATCCCACTTGGGCCATGCGGTGATGTAGAGGGGCTCTTCGTAGCCGAGAAGCTCGTTGAGCTCTTCCGTCATGTGGGGGGCAACGGGGTTCAGCAGCGCAAGGAGGGTGTGGAACTCATCCTTGGTGATGCTGCCCTTGGCGTAGATATCGTTCACAAAGCTCATCATCGCCGCAACGGCGGTGTTGTACTTCATGGCCTCGTAATCCTCGCTGACCTTCTTGATCATGGCATGAAGACCGCTTTTCACGTCTTCACGGATGCCGGTCTCCTCGCTCATCATATCCTGCAGACGCCATACACGCTCAAGGAAGCGGCGGCAGCCGCGGGCGGAAGTGGTGCTCCAGGGCTTGGGCTGATCGAAGGCACCCATGAACATTTCATAGAGGCGGAAGGAGTCAGCACCCATTTCTGCCACGATATCATCGGGGTTGATGACGTTGCCGCGGGACTTGGACATCTTTTCGCCGTTCTCGCCGAGGATCATGCCGTGGCTGGTGCGCTTCTGGTAGGGTTCGGGGGTGGAAACGCAGCCGATGTCATAGAGGAACTTATGCCAGAAACGGGAATAGAGCACATGCAGCGTGGTGTGTTCCATGCCGCCGTTGTACCAGTCCACGTTCATCCAGTAATCAAGGGCTTCACGGCTTGCGAAGGCCTCATCGTTGTGGGGATCGCAGTAGCGCAGGAAGTACCAGCTGGAACCTGCCCAGTTGGGCATGGTATCGGTCTCACGCTCTGCATGGCCGCCGCACTTGGGGCAGGTGGTCTTGATCCAATCCTTTGCACGGGCAAGGGCGGAAGAACCGTCATCGGAGGGAGTGTAATCGTCGATCTCAGGCAGCACGAGGGGCAGCTCGCTTTCGGGCAGGGGTACCCAGCCGCACTTCTCGCAGTGTACGAGCGGAATGGGCTCGCCCCAGTAACGCTGGCGGCTGAAGACCCAGTCACGCAGCTTGAAGTTGACCTTCTTCGTGCCGATGCCCTGCTCTTCGAGCCATGCGACCATCTTCTTCTTAGCTTCTTCCACCTCAAGGCCGTTGAGGAAACCGGAGTTCACAAGCTTGCCGGTCTCGCAATCGGTGAAGGCTTCTTTTTCGATGTCGCCGCCTGCCACAACTTCAATGATGGGCAGGCCGAACACCTTGGCGAACTCATAGTCACGGGTATCGTGGGCAGGAACGGCCATGATAGCGCCGGTGCCGTAGGTCATGAGCACGTAATCGCTGATCCAGATCGGGATCTCCTTGCCGGTGGCGGGGTTGATGGCACTGAGACCTTCAAGGGCAACGCCGGTCTTTTCCTTTGCCATTTCGCTGCGCTCAAAGTCGCTCTTCTTGGCAGCTGCTTCACGGTAAGCCTTGACGGCATCCATGTTGGCAATGCGGTCCTGATACTTTTCGATATAGGGATGCTCCGGCGACATGACCATGTAGGTAGCGCCAAAGAGGGTATCGCAGCGGGTGGTGAACACACGCAGCTTATCTTCCGTGCCGGCGATGGCGAAATCAACCTCGGCGCCCTCGCTGCGGCCGATCCAGTTGCGCTGCTGGGTCTTGACACGCTCGATGAAATCCACGGTGTCAAGATCGTCGATCAGGCGCTGTGCATAAGCGGTGATGCGCAGCATCCACTGGCTGCGGACCTTCTGCACCACTTCGCCGCCGCAGCGTTCGCAGCGGCCGTCCACCACTTCCTCGTTGGCAAGACCGACCTTGCAGGAAGTGCAGAAGTTGATCGGGATCTCCGCCTTGTAGGCAAGACCGTGCTCGAAGAGCTTGAGGAAGATCCACTGGGTCCACTTGTAGTAGTTGGGATCGGTGGTGTTGACCTCACGGCTCCAGTCGAAGGAGAAGCCGAGGCGCTTGAGCTGGCTGCGGAAACGGGCGATGTTCTGCTCGGTGACCTTGGCAGGATGGATGCCGGTCTTGATGGCATAGTTTTCCGTGGGCAGACCGAACGCATCATAGCCCATGGGGAACAGCACGTTGTAGCCTTCCATGCGGCGCTTGCGGCAGATGATATCGATGGCGGTATTGCTCAGGGGGTGACCCACATGGAGACCCTGACCGGAGGGATACGGGAACTCGATAAGGCCGTAAAACTTCGGTTTGGAATGGTCATCCTTCGCTTCAAAGCAGCGGGCGTCTTCCCATTTTTTCTGCCATTTGAGTTCAATGGCGTCATGGTCATAGCGTTGTGACATGTTGTTCCTCCAATGTATATTCTTCGTGTTGTTTATGATACAAAAAGCCGCCTCTTGCAAACCAAGAGACGGCTTATTACCGCGGTACCACTCCCGTTGGCGAATGACTTCGCCCACTCAAAGCCCCGTAACGCTGGGCTGCGCCGCACTTACTTCCCCTTCGGCACGGTGGCTCCACGGCGAGCTTCGGCATCCTGCCCCGCTGTTTCGCACCACACAACAGCTCTCTTCGGGCGGCAAAAACGCCTACTGTTCCGCTTCTTCGCCAAATTATCACACTCCGCTGATTATATCGGAAGAAGCGGCGAAAGTCAAGGGCAAGGGGGGCGGATGTTCTCCTTCGCTCATACTTATTTATTGTTTTTTAGGTGGTGTGGAATCATTTGTGCGACCGAGAATATAATCCACGGATGTATGGTATATATCCGCCAAAGCAATCAGGATATCAGTCGGAATATCTCTATATCCTTGTTCGTATCGAAAATATTGTGTTTGCGGCATATGTAACATCGCAGCAAGCTGTCTTTGTGAAAAATCGTGATCCTCTCTCAAATCCCTTAACCTTTTATAATATGCCATGAAACCATTCTCCTGATATCCGGTTGGTTATCTTAACAATATAGTATTTTCACATTATAGTGGTTATATGATATCCATTTGGATATCATATAACCACTTGGAGGTTAAAGTATAGTGAAGCGTCTTTTTATTCTGTTATTATGTATCTCTCTTTTATCAGGTTGCGGAAACAATGCTGTCTCTGTTCACAGCACAAATCATCTTTTAGATGATTACCCGTTGGATGAAAAAACGTTATCGACTATCATTGCGGATAATGCATCAATTATTATCAATAATAATCATCAAAAAATGGAAGTCGGTTCATTGACAATCGAATCCCGAAAAACAGAAAATAAAACTGACTATGTTCAATGTACGGTCTGGTTTGAAAACGAGCTGTATATGGCAAAATATTCTTATGATCTATACCTTGAATATTCCGATGCTTACGGATGGAAACTTGTCGATTATGCCCGAAAACCAATTCGATATCTGCTCTCGAACTCATTCCCGGATTGTTATGCAAATTCCGATGAAATTCAAACTTGCATCAATCAGTATATGATTGATACATACCCAAATGTATCCTACAAATTAGAAAGTACGGAAGGATATGAAACAGGCTGTTCATACACGTTTTCATTAGTTCCTTCAAGCGATCAATATTGGAAATGCGATGGCAGTATCACTGTCAACATGAGATTTGATGAACAAAATGCTGTTTTTATTCAATCTGTAAAAACAGAAAATGGATCAATAGGTTGGGATATCGCAGGAACATGGTACGGGGAGATGGTGTATGGATCCGAAGTACAAACCATAAGATTTTCATTGAAAAGTGCAACCGGTCAAGCACTGCATATTGGTTCTGCAGAAATTACCTCTTCGAATTCAAGTACCAACTATAGCTATGCAAAAGAAGTGTTCGATCAAGAATGGCCTGTTCACGTACTTAAAAAAGAGAGTCCTGCTTATCGAGGTAATCCCGAACCAGGAGCATTTATGTCTCACAATTCAGTTTATTCCCCAGACTTGGAAGAGCTTCCTTCCGATTGTTTTGGTGTAAGTGCCGATCTAACCGGCCATATAGCAGGAGCCGGAAATTGGTATCTCTACTTTTATCATGATAAAGTGCTGGGCTTTCCGGAATGCGCAGAATATGACAATATCACAACGCCTATTGTTTTAGAGCGGTTATGGTAAGATCATTTTTAAAAGAGGTGGAAAACTCCACCTCTTTTTTCCTGCCCCGATTGAAAACGCCCTGCCGCAATGGTATAGTATAATAACAGTAAAATGCGATCCATGCCGCTTTCCGGCACATTCATTTTTGGGAGGTAACCGACTTTATGCTCATTCTCACCAAAGCCACCAAGACCGATATTCTCGATACCAAAAACGCTGCAGCAGCCGTATGCGAAAGCGGCGATACCGTCCTCTTTGAAACCGAGGACTGCTATGACGATTCCGTGACCCGTGAGGGCGAACGGAAGCAGATCAAGCGCATGTACAACCCTGCCACCGGTCCCCTGTTCGTAAAGGGTGCGGAAAAGGGCGATACGCTGAAGGTGGAAGTCCTTTCCATCGAGCTCAACGATTGGGGCGCCATGGGCACCTATTTCGGCGAGGGCGCTTTCACCCACCTTACCGCCAAGAACACCATGCATGTGTTTGACCTCACCAAAGGCACCGTTAACGTGGGCGGTCATGAGCTTGCCCTCGACCCCATGATCGGCGTGATCGGCGTTGCCCCCGAGGGCGACGGCATCCTGACCGTGACCCCCGGCAGCCACGGCGGCAACATGGACTGCAGCCGTGTGCGTGCAGGCTCCACGCTGTATTTCCCCGTGGCCTGCGACGGCGCTCTCCTTTCCATGGGCGACCTGCATGCGCTGATGGGCGACGGCGAGGTCTTCGGCTACGGTCTTGAAGCGAAGGGCAAGGTCACCGTAAAGGTCACCGTCATCAAGGACCATCCCGTCACCTGCCCCATCATTCTTGACGGCAACGAGGTTTCCACCGTCGGCAGCGGCAAGACCATGGAGGATGCCACCAACGAGTGCCTTGCCGCCATGCACAGCCTGCTCATGAAGAACGGTCTTAACGAGACCGAAGCAGGTCTCATGCTCTCCCTCAAGTGCAACCTGATCTCCTGCCAAATCGTAAATCCGCTCTTTACCATGCGTGCGGAGCTTCCCAAAGAGTTCTTCAAGCTGCCGTAAACATCAAGCCCAGTTTTAAAAACAGCAAAAGCCAAGCTGCAATACAGCTTGGCTTTTTTGTTTGCTTTCATCAACAGTATGCTGTGCAATGCGCCTTTATAACCGATTGCATTCGATCAATCCAGCACCACGGATTTTTTCTTTCCGTTTTTATTCTTGGGATATTCCCGAATGCGGATCACAAAATCAAGGTTGATCGCTTCAAATTTGCCATCCTTCTCAAGCAGGATCGCTCCGTCTGCGACCTCCCTGATGATGCCGTCATACTGGTGGCTGCTGTCAAAAGAGCTAATGATGCATTCTTTTCCGATGAATCTTTCTGCAAATGCTTTCATTTCCGAATTGCCTCCTGCTTTCCTGTTTTCAATGATTCTTCTGATAACGGCCGCTTTGCGCCTGTTGCGGAGCATGATCAGGATGATGACCCACAGGAGTATGATCGGTATATATGTGCCCGAACTCACGTTTCTGCTCCACCTCCATGTTCTGCGCTATCGTTCATCGCTGTTTTCACGGCAGGTGTTTCATACCTGCCGCTTCTTTGCTGCCGTTTTGTTTTACACGATCCTGTTCTGCTTTTCGCCTTTGAGGAAGGCGGCAAGGTTTTCCGCACAGTAGCGGATGACCCTTGCACGGGTCTCCTTGGGCGCCCAGCCCATGTGGGGCGTTGCCACGCAGCGGGGGTGGGTGGCAAGGATGTGATCCCTGCCGCAGGGTTCGGGAGCCCATACATCGGCACCCACGGCATAGATCTTGCCGCTGTCAAGGGCACGCACCACGGCAGCATCGTCAAGGATGGCGCCGCGGGCGGTGTTGATGAGGATGACGCCGTCCTTCATTTTGGCGATGGCGGCATCGTTGATCATGCCCCGGCTGTCATCGTTGAGGGGGCAATGGATGCTGATAACATCCGCATTGGCATACAGTGCATCAAGGGAGACGAACTTCAGGTTTTCGTTTTCCATTTTGGGATCCGGATTGCGGCGGTAGGCAATGACCTTCATGCCGAGGGCGATGGCGATGCGTGCCATATTGCTGCCGATGTCGCCAAGACCGATGATGCCGATGGTCTTGCCGGCAAGCTCCATCTGGGGAATGGATGTCATATCGGGATCAATGGGCTTCACCCAGCCCACGTTTTTGACATAGCTGTCAAACACCGCCGTATTGCAGGCGATCTGCAGCAGCAGTGCGGCTGCCATCTGCGCTACGGCATGGGTGCTGTATGCAGGCACGTTGCATACCGCAATGCCCCGTTCCTTTGCGGCTTTGATATCGATCATATTGAAGCCGGTACCGAAGGAATTGATGTACTTGAGGTTCGGGCAGGCATCCATTGCCACCGCACCGATCACCACACGGTTGGTATAGACCGCATCCGCATCGCCGATGTGGGCAATGACGTCCGCATCATCGGTAAACTGGTGCAGTTCAAACTCGCCCTGCGAGGCGATGGGATCCCAGGAGATATCGCCGGGGTTAACAAGAAAGCCGTCAAGGACCGAGATCTTCATATGGTATTGCTCCTAAACTTCGGTTTTTTTGTATTGTAACACAAAGCATTTTCCTGCGCCACAGCAAAAAGAAAAGGGTGCGAAAAACCGCACCCTTTCATGATCAAATATTAGTTTTCCCTGCGGCGCATTGCCACGGCTGCCACGGCACAGGCGGCACCTGCAGCTGCCACAGCCCAAAGCCAGTTCATGTTGCTGTCGCCGGTCTGCGGCGGTGCAACGGGGGGTCTCATCGCCAACAAGCTCGCTGCCGGTGGGAACGCCGCTGCTGAGCCCGGGAGTGCCGGCAGGCGCAAGATTATTGGAAGGATTGGGCGTAGGAGTCGCAGAAGGGCTGTAACTGGGAGATACGGAAGGACTGTAACTGGGAGATACGGAAGGGCTGTAACTGGGAGATACGGAAGGACTGTAACTGGGAGACGCAGAAGGTTCGTTGACCGCCATGGCTGCGCCGAAAGGAATCAGCAGCGCAAATACCAGCGCCGCAACAATCAGAAAAGAAACCCGTTTCATGGAAATACCTCCAAGGATTGCAAATTCAACCACCTTCGGTTTGAGAAAAAACAGGGGGTTGTGATGTTATCACAATCTCCGCAGCATGTGCCCGTCAATGGTTTTATTTGTAGAAAGCCTATCTTTTTTCGCATTCCAAAAAGTTTTTTATCTCTGCTCGGTGCCGCACGCTTCGGCTTCCTGCTCGATCTGCAAAACAAGAACGTGGGGTGGTATATTGAGCGCATTGGCAATGCGCCATATGGTCTCAAAATTCGCCTTCTTATCGCCGCTTTCTATCATCGCCAAATCGATGTTGGCGTTTACAGGGCTGTAATTTGCCCGCAATGCGGCGGCAGCTGAACGTGGAGCAGGGGCAGAAATTCGTGAAGTGCGATTTTTGCGGCACCATCAGCGCAACGGCGGATGTGCATTACCATAAGCATATAACCTTTCACACACAATGCGCCGCCCTTTCGGGCGGCGCTTCTGATTTGTCTTCTATTCGTTTACTGCGCATCCACCTTTGCCATGTGCTCAATGAGGTCGAGCACCTTGCAGGAATAGCCCCACTCGTTATCGTACCAGGCGATGAGCTTGACGAAGTTGTCATCGAGCATGATGCCGGCGTTTTCATCGAAAATGCAGGTGTGGCTTTCGCCGCGCATATCGGTGGAGACCACCTCATCCTTCGTAAAGGTGACGATGCCCTTCATATATGTACGGGAGGCTTCCTCCACCGTCTTGCAGATCTCCTCATAAGTGGTGGGGGTACGAAGGCGTGCGGTCAGGTCCACAACGCTGACATCGTTGGTGGGCACACGGAAGCTCATGCCGGTGAGCTTGCCCTTCAGGTGGGGCATCACAAGACCCACAGCCTTGGCGGCACCGGTGGTGGAGGGGATGATGTTGTTGAACACGCTGCGGCCGGTGCGGTAGTCACGCCCTGCACGGTTATCAACAGGCTTCTGCTTGGAGGTGGCGCTGTGGATGGTGGACATCAGTCCCTGCTCAATGCCGAAATGATTGTCGATGATCTTCGCAAGGGGGGCAAGGCAGTTGGTGGTGCAGCTGGCGTTGGAAACAACGTTATATTTGGGATCGTAGGTTTCATGGTTGACGCCGATCACATAGGTGGGCGTCTCCTTATCCTTGGCAGGGGCGGAAAGCACCACCTTCTTTGCCCCGCCCACAAGGTGACCGGAGGCAAGTTCCGTGGTGTTGAACTGACCGGTGGATTCCACGATATATTCCGCACCGCAGCTTGCCCACGGGATCTTCGTGACATCGCTCTCACCGAACACGGCGACCTTTTTGCCGTTGATCAGGAGGCAGTTGTCGCCTTCTTCCACAGTGCCGGGGAAACGGCCGAACACGGAATCGTACTTGATCAGATATACCATGTAATCAAGATCTGCCTTGCGCAGATTGATGCCGCAGACCTCGATGGTTTCCGGGCGTTCCGCCGCAATGCGGAGCACCATCCTGCCGATGCGTCCAAAACCGTTGATGCCGACCTTCACAGCCATACCACACGTTCCTCCATAATGTATTCTATTTTTTCATTTTATGATCGGGATAAGCAATGCTTCTTACAGCTGCCTTCCCATTCGGGATTATATCATAATTCATTCTTATGTCAACACGCTTTTCTCAAATATATCCTTTGGTTATATTTTTAACGTATTGTCCAAATCCTTCATTTTGCAGAAAAAACGAAGGAAAAAAACGGGGCGCTTGCAGGAAATCCTGCAGGCGCCCCATGCTGGCGTTCTGAAGTGCGGTTGTAAAAAGTTTACTCGGCGTCAACCTTTGCCATATGGGCGATAAGGTCGAGCACCTTGTTGGAATAACCCCACTCGTTGTCATACCAGGCAACGAGCTTCACGAAGTTGGGGTTCAGGCTGATGCCGGCTTCCGCATCGAAGATGGAGGTGCGGGGATCGCTGTAGAAGTCGGAAGAAACGACCTTATCCTCGGTGTAGCCGATGATGCCCTTCCACTCGGGGGATTCGCTGGCAGCCTTCATGACGGCCTTGATCTCCTCATAGGTGGCAGGCTTTTCAAGACGGCAGGTGAGGTCCACAACGCTGACATCGGGGGTGGGAACACGCAGGCTCATGCCGGTGAGCTTGCCGTTGAGGCAGGGGATGACCTTGCCGACAGCCTTGGCGGCGCCGGTGGAGCTGGGGATGATGTTGTGCGCCGCAGCACGGCCGCCGCGCCAATCCTTCTTGGAAGAACCGTCCACGGTGAGCTGGGTGGCGGTGATGGAGTGCACGGTGGTCATAAGACCTTCGACGATGCCGAAGTTGTCGTTGATGACCTTGGCAAGAGGTGCAAGGCAGTTGGTGGTGCAGCTGGCGTTGGAAACAACGTTCATTTCCTTCTTGTATTCCTTGTGGTTGACGCCCATGACGAACATGGGGGTGTCATCCTTGGCAGGGGCGGAAATGACGACCTTCTTCGCACCGCCGATGAAGTGCTTTGCAGACTTTTCGGTGGTGGTGTTCACGCCGGAAGATTCCACGATGTATTCGGCGCCGCTCTCGTTCCACGGCACATCGGAAGCGTTCATGAAAGCGTAAACAAGGATCTCCTTGCCGTTGATGTAAAGCTTGCCGTCACGGCTTTCCACTTCGCCCTTGAAGTGACCGTGAACTGTGTCATACTTGACCATGTAGGCCATGTATTCCACATCGATAAAAGGATCGTTGATGGCGACGACGTCGATCTCGGGGTTTTCGGCGGCGGCACGCAGCACAAGACGGCCGATACGGCCAAAGCCATTGATGCCAACTTTAACAAGCATGGTATATTTCCTCCAAATAAAAATGATTAAATTTATTTACAAAGCCTGCGGATCGCTCCACAGGCTTCGAATTGTGAGTTTCCACTCATAATATTATACAGATGGGGCAAATTATGCAACGAAAATTTTACCATCCTGCATTTTTACTATAATGGGTGCCTCTTTTATAAGTGATTGTTATAAGTTAATCAAGCTGATTTTGCTTATTTCAGGTTTTCGGGGTTCAGGCCTTCGAGTTCCGGCAGCACAAAGCGTCCGTCCTTACGGATGAGCACGCCGTCAAAATACATTTCGCCGCCGCCCCATTCCGGCGTCTGGATGCACACAAGGTCCCAGTGGATGCAGGAATGGTTGCCGTTGTCGCACTCATCGTAGCAGCTGCCGGGGGTGAAGTGGAAGCTGCCGGCGATCTTCTCATCGAAAAGGGTATCCTTCATGGGCGTGGTGATGTAGGGGTTCACGCCAATGGCAAATTCGCCCACATAGCGGGCGCCCTCATCCCGGTCAAAGATGGCGTTGATGCGCTCCGTATCGTTGGCGGTGGCCTTCACGATGCGGCCGTTTTCAAAGGTGAGCTCGATGTTCTCAAAGGTGAAGCCGTCGGAAAGGGAAGGCGTGTTGTAGCGGATGACGCCTTTGACGCTGTCACGCACGGGGGCGGTGAAGATCTCACCGTCGGGGATGTTCAGGTGGCCTGCGCATTTCACGCCGCCAAGTCCCTTTACGGAGAAGGAAAGATCCGTGCCGGGGCCCGTGATGCGTACCTTGTCGGTCCTGCCGATGAGTTCCACAAGGGCATCCATGGCTTTATCCATTTTGGAATAATCAAGGCAGCATACGTTGAAGTAGTAATCTTCAAAGGCTTCGGTGGACATATTCGCCATCCATGCCGCACCGTGGGTGGGGTAGCGAAGCACCACCCACTTGGTCTTCGGCACACGGATGCCGCTGTGCACGGGCATGGAATAGAGCTTGTTCATTTTGCTGCGCTGCGCTTCCGGCACATCGCTCATTTCAAGGCCGTTGTCGAGGGCACGCACGCCGATATATGCCTGCATCTTTTCCATGAGGGCGCCGTCGTTTTCCGCCATCAGCTTCAGCTGTTCTTCCGTTGCGCCCATGGCGATGGCACGCTGCACTTCGTTATCCCTGCGCCACACAAAGGGATTGCCGCCGGCGGCGTATACTTCGCCGATCAGGCAGCGAAGCAGGTCGTCGCAGCTGCCGTAGGTCTCGATAAGGACGTTTTCGCCCTTCTGCACCCGGCAGGAAAAATTCACAAGGTTTTTTGCAAGGGTCTTCACACGGGGATCGGTCATGATATCTCTGTCTCCTTTATTCTTCCTTGTTGATGGTCTCCGCCAAAATGTACAGCGGACGGTCCTTTAATTCATCGTACATGCGGTTCATGTAAGCACCCTGCACGCCGAGGGCTACAAGGGTGATGCCGTTAAGAAGCACAAGCCCTGCCGCAGCCCAAAGCCAGGGAGCGGCGCCCACCGTAAGGGCGCAGACAAGAAGAGCGGCAAAGCCCAGCATGGCAACAGCACACACCGCGGCTCCCAACCACCCTGCAAGGGTCAGGGGCTTGTCCGAAAAACCGAGGATGCCGTCCATGGCAAGGCGCAGCATTTTTTTGAGGGTGTATTTGGTGCTGCCTGCGTAGCGCTCATGGCGCACATATTCAACAGGCACTGCGGTGAAGCCCATCCAGCCGCTCATGCCCCGAAGGAACCTGTTATGCTCACGCATGCGCAGGAACACATCCGCCACCTTCCTGTCAAGCAGGCGGAAATCGCCCGTATCAAGGGGGATGGGGTAAGCGCTCATGGCGCCGAGAAGCCTGTAATAGCAGAAAGCGGTGAGCTTCTTGAACACCGTTTCCCCCTGCCGCTTCAGCCGCTTGCCGTAGGCGATATCCGCCCCCTGTTCCCATGCCTCCACCAGTTTGGCGATGACCTCCGGCGGATCCTGCAGGTCCACATCAATGACGATGAGGGCGTCGCCCTTTGCGGCATCCATACCGGCGGTGACCGCCAGCTGGTGCCCGAAGTTTCGGGAGAAGGAAAGCACCTTCACATGGCTGTTTTCCGCAGCGATTTTCCGAAGGTGCGCCATGGTGCCGTCACGGCTGCCGTCGTTGATGTAGATGATCTCATATTCGTAGGGAAGGGCACGCATCGCCTCATCCATACGGGCAAAGGATGTGCCGATGACTTCCTCTTCGTTAAACACAGGTACGATCAGCGAAAGAAGCTTTTTCATGGTGCATATTCCTTTCGGGAGATGGTTTCTTATTTGTCATTATACCCGTTTTGCAGCCCCGCCACAATGCGATTTTCGTTTTCCCTTTTTTCGCAGGCAGGAAAAAGGTTTTTTCTTCCTTTCGGTGTTGAAAGCGGAGCAAAACGAGGTATAATAAGGTGATGTGCTTTGGCACCCAAAAAACGATTCCCTTTAAAGGATCAAATATTTTTAAAAGGAGACAGTATCATGCCCCTTGTAACCAGTACCGAAATGTTCAAAAAGGCCTATGAAGGCGGCTACGCCATCGGCGCGTTCAACGTGAACAACATGGAGATCGTGCAGGGCATCACCGAAGCCGCGAAGGACCTGAATGCTCCCCTCATCCTGCAGGTCAGCGCAGGCGCCCGCAAGTATGCAAACCACACCTACCTGATGAAGCTGGTGGAAGCCGCCGTCATCGAGACCGGTCTTCCCATCTGCCTGCACCTTGACCACGGCGACAGCTTCGATATCTGCAAGAGCTGCATCGATGGCGGCTTCACCTCCGTTATGATCGACGGCAGCCACCATTCCTACGAAGAGAACGTGTCCCTCACCAAGAAGGTGGTGGAATATGCCCACGATCACGGCGTTGTGGTGGAAGGCGAGCTGGGCAAGCTCGAAGGCGTTGAGGATGAAGTAAAGGTCGCCGCCGGCGAAGGCAGCTACACCGATCCCGAGCAGGTGCAGGATTTCGTATCCCGTACCGGCGTTGACTCCCTTGCCATCGCCATCGGCACCAGCCACGGCGCTTACAAGTTCAAGCCCGGCACCAAGCCCCAGCTTCGCTTCGACATCCTGGAAGAGGTGCAGCGCCGCCTGCCCGGCTTCCCCATCGTGCTTCACGGCGCCAGCAGCGTTATCCCCGAGTTCGTTGAAATGATCAACACCTACGGCGGCAACATGCCCGACGCCATCGGCGTGCCCGAAGACATGCTGCGCAAGGCTTCCTCCATGGCGGTCTGCAAGATCAACATCGACTCCGACCTGCGCCTTGCCATGACCGGCACCGTGCGCAAGTACCTTGCGGAAAACCCTGCCCACTTTGACCCCCGTCAGTACCTCAAGCCCGCCCGTCAGGCCATCAAGGATATGGTCGCCCACAAGATCGTGGACGTGCTCGGCTGCAACGGCAAGGCGTAAAACGGAGGCCCTATGAGCGAATACGAAAACATCGTGACGCTGACCGATATGGACGGCGCAGAGGTGGATTTTGAGATCCTCGACATCGTGCCCTACGAGGGCGGCGATTATGCGGTGCTCCTGCCCGTGGATGACGATTCCGACGTTGTGGATGCGGTGATCCTTGAGATCCTTCACGCTGAGGAAGAAAACGAAGAGGATATGCTGCAGGGCGTGGAAGACCCGGCGGTGCTCAATGCGGTATTCGACCTTTTCGTGGAACGCAACAAGGATGAGTTCAACTTCGAGCAGTAACAAAAGCAACCAAAAAGGAGCTTCCCCGGAAGCTCCTTTTTTCTCTTCCTTCGTTGACATTTTTCCTTTTGGAGCGCTATAATGCTCTTTGGTCATCGGAGGGTGTACCGTTCTTTGGAAATGGGAACCGGATAAGATGCCGGCTGAAATGCCGGAGCTTATCCGGTTTTTTTACGAAAAACCGGGAGGGATTCAATATGATCCGGGAACAGAGCTTTACAAAAGGCCCCATCTTCATGCCGCTTTTGCGCTTCACGGTGCCCATCCTGTTTGCGCAGTTCCTGCAGGCGATGTACGGCGCTGTGGACATGATGGTGGTGGGGCAGTTTGCGCAGGCTTCCGACGTGAGCGCCGTTTCCACGGCAAGCTGGCTCATGCACCTTGTGACTTCCCTTGTGGTGGGCATCGCCACGGGCACCACGGTGCTCCTTGGCAGGCGCCTTGGCGAGGGCAACGGCGAGGAATCCGGCCGCACCGTGGGGGCAAGCATCGTGCTGTTCCTGATCCTCGGCATCATTCTCACGGCGGTGATGGAAGCCCTCTCCCTTCCCCTCGTGAGGCTCATGCAGACCCCGAAGGAGGCGGAAGCGGCAGCGGTCAGCTATATGCGCATCTGCGCCTCCGGCACGCTGTTCATCATTGCCTACAACGTGCTCGGCAGCATTTTCCGCGGCATCGGCAACAGCCGCATCCCGCTGATGGCGGTCATTTTTGCCTGCGTGTTCAACATCCTCGGCGATTATCTCCTTGTTGGCGTATTCAGGATGGCTGCGGCAGGCGCTGCCATTGCCACCGTTGCGGCGCAGGCGCTGAGCGTGCTGCTTTCCCTTCTCATCATCCGCAGGCAGAAGCTGCCCTTCACCCTGACAAGGGGCGATATCCGCTTTGATGCAAAGCGCATGGGCGAGGTGCTGAAGCTCGGCTTCCCCATTGCACTGCAGGATGTGCTTGTGAGCATCTCCTTCCTTGTGATCACCGCCATCGTGAACACCCTTGGCGTCATTATCTCCGCAGGCGTTGGCATTGCGGAAAAACTCTGCGGCTTCATCATGCTGGTGCCCTCCTCCTTCAGCCAGGCCATGAGCGCCTTTGTGGCGCAGAACATGGGCGCAAAGGAACCCGGCAGGGCGAAACGGGGACTTTTCTGCGGCATTGCGGCATCCCTTGCGGTGGGTGCACTGATGTTCTACCTGTCCTTCTTCCACGGGGATATCCTGTCGGGCATCTTCGTTTCGGGAAAGGACCCGGCGGTCATTGCCGCATCATGGGAATACCTGAAATCCTACGGTATCGACTGCCTGCTGACCGCCTTCCTGTTCTGCATGACGGGCTATTTCAACGGCTGCGGCAAGACCACCTTTGTGATGGCGCAGGGCATCGTGGGCGCTTTCTGCGTGCGTGTGCCGGCATCCTACCTCTTCAGCAGGATGCTGCCCGTTTCCGTATTCCGCATCGGCCTTGCAACGCCCTGTTCCACCCTTGTGCAGATCACACTGTGCTTCCTGTATTTCTTCCTGCTTTCACGGCGGGAAAAGCGCAGCGGATGGCATCTTTCGTAACAAACCACACAAAAAGAGCATGCGGTGCATGCTCTTTTTCATTTGCTTTTTTATTCTTCAAGAAGGGCTTCAAGCTTCGCCTGCGCCTCTTCCCACTTTGCGTAAAGCTCCTCGATGGCGGCACGCTGCTCCTCCGCTTTTTGGGCAAGCTTGCCTGCCTTCACATAATCGCTTGCCACATCGGGCCGTGCAAGCTCCTCTTCAAGGGCGCCGAGCTCCTCTTCCGCTTTGGCGATGCGCTCCTCCGCACGGCGCACCTCGCCCTCCGCACGGTTGATGGCGCTTTGGCGTTCCTTTCGGGCTTTGTAATCGTTCTTCTGCTCCTTCGGCGCCTCCGCAAGGGTCTGCTGCGGCGCACGCATGGCATCACGCCGTGCCTTTTCCTCAAGGAAATCCGTGTAGCCGCCGATGTATTCCTCCATGCCGTTTTCCGTCAGGTACAGGATGCGGTCCGCAAGCCTGTCCGCAAGGTAACGGTCATGGGTGACGATGAGCATGGTGCCGTCGTATTCCTCAAGGGCACGCTCGAGAGCTTCACGGGATGCGATATCAAGGTGGTTGGTAGGTTCGTCAAGAAGGAGCAGGTTGGAGCCCGAAAGCATCAGCTTCAAAAGCTGCACCCTCGCCCGCTCGCCGCCGGAAAGAAGCCCAAGCTCCTTGTGCACGTCATCCCCTTTGAAGAGGAATGCCGCAAGGGCGGTGCGGATGGCGGTATCATCCATACGGGGATAGGCTTCACGCACCTCCTCAAGGGCGGTAAAGGCATCGTTGAGCCCCGTCATGTTCTGCTCGTAATAACCGGGGCGCACCTTTGCACCGAAGTAGAAGCTGCCTGCATCCGGGCGCTCCTTTTTCATCAGGATGCGAAGAAGCGTTGTCTTGCCGCAGCCGTTCGGGCCGAGAAGGAACACCCTTTCCCCCTTGCGGATATGAAGATCCGCATTGGCAAAGATGGGCTTTTCGTAGGATTTCTTCAATCCTTCCGCCACCAGCACATCGTTGCCGCCCACCTCATCCGCATGGAAGCGGAAGCGGATGGAGGAAGTATCCTTTTCGGGCGCCACAAGGGTCTCGCGGAGCCTGTCCGCCTGCTTTTGCTTGGAGGCGGCGGTGATGAAGTTGTGTGCCTGTCCCCAGCGGCGCTGCTGTTCCACGATGCCTTCGATGCGGCGGATCTCCTTCTGGGTGTTGAGGTACTTGCGGCGCAGCATTTCCTGCTCATCCGCCATCAGCTCCGTGTGGCGTGTATAGTTGCCCTCGGAAACGAAGAAGCGGGTGTTTTTGATCTCCATGGTGCGGTTGGTGACGGCATCAAGGAAATAGCGGTCATGGGAGATCACGATGAAAGCGCCCGGGTAGCTGCGAAGATAGTCTTCAAGCCATGCGATGGAATCGATATCAAGGTGGTTGGTAGGCTCGTCAAGCAGCAGCAGGTTGGCGCCGGAAAGCAGCACCCGTGCAAGCTGTGCCTTGTTGCGCTGACCGCCGCTCATCTCGTAAAGGGGCTTTTGAAGCTCCGCTTCCGTAAAGCCGAGACCGAGAAGCGCAGCCCTTGTGCGGCTTCTGAAGGTCAAACCGCCGCCATCCTCATAGCGTTCCCGGAGGCTGTGCTGCCGGCGGATGAGGGTTTCAAGTTCATCCCCCCCGGCACGGTCGAGGGCACGGTTCACCTCTTCCATGGCGTTTTCCGTTTCCACAAGGTGGGAAAAGACTTCAAGGGTCACTTCGTAAAGGCTCTCCCGGCGCTCGCCGATGCTCTGCGCCATGGAGACCACCCGTGCGCCCTTGTTTTTGAACAGGCTGCCTTCATCCGCCTGTTCCTCCTCAAGGAGGATGCGGAACAGCGTGGTCTTGCCGCAGCCGTTCACGCCCACAAGACCGACCTTGTCTTTATCGCCGATCTCAAAGCTGACGTCTTTGAACAAAAGACGCTCCACATAGGATTTTGCAATATGATGTGCTGCCAGTACAGGCATAATACGCTCCTTCAAAGGGCAAAAAGGCAGCTTTCGCATTTTTGGCCCTGTTTCTCTTTTTACAGTATACCCTTTTCACCGCCTTCGGGCAATCGTTTAAGGCGCTTTTGTAAATAAAATCCCCTGCCGCTCGACAAATTCCCGCAGGATGGATATAATTGCAGTATGGAAAACAAATGGCAAAAAAAGCGTGAACGCGAATCGAAATTCCGGGTGCTCATGCGCCGCATCCGCCTGCCCCTCTTCACGGTGTCAGGCGTATTTCTTGTGTCGCTCGTGGGCATTCCCCTTCTTTTAAACAGCATTGAGAGCGATGCGCTTGCATCCATGCCGTCCTATACCGCCGCCACGGCGATGCCCCTGCCCACGGAAGTGCCGAAGAGCGAGGCAACGCCGGAGCCGGAAGCGGTGCAGGAGGGCATCCTGCCCGAAGCCACGCCGGAAATTGCCCCTTCCCCCACGCCGGAAATGACGCCCGATACCGCCGCCTATTCCACGCTGCAGCAGGGGGATGAAGACCCCATGGTGGCGGAGATCCAGGTGAAACTCACCGCTCTTTACTACCTTGATTCCGACGAACCCACGGAACAATTTGGCTCCGCCCTTGAAGCGGCGGTGCGCCGTTTCCAGCGCTCCCACCATATGAAGGAGACCGGCGTTGCCGATCCCCTGACCCAGCAGATCCTGTTTTCCGATGCGGCAAAGCCCTATGTGCTCCTTGAAGGCTACAGCGGTGAGGATATCCGCAGCATGCAGTACCGCCTTGTGGAGCTTGGCTACTATTTCGACAAAACCAACGGCTATTTCGGCACGGCTACCCTGCGTGCCCTGTCCGCCTTCCAGACGAAAAACGAGCTGCAGGTAACGGGCGAAGCGGATTATGATACCCGTGACCTGCTCTATTCTCCCCAGGCACGCCCGGCCATCGACCCGACGCCTTCCCCCACGCCCACCCCGAAGCCCACAAAAACACCCAAGCCCACGGCTTCCCCGAAGGTGACGCCTTCGCCCAGGCCCAACGCCACCCCCTCTTCCGCCGCAACGCCCATGCCTTCCACCACGCAGAACGCATGGTGGGATATTCCCGGGTCAAGCAATACGCCTGCCCCCACACCGTCCCGTACATCGCCCCCTTCCCAGCAGATCGAGCAGACCGGCAGCGGCGTTTCCGCCTTCATCGATGTGGCGCTCGCCCAGCAGGGCAAGCCCTATGTGCTCGGTGCGGAAGGTCCCGATGCCTTTGACTGCAGCGGCCTTGTATACTACTCCCTGCGCTCCGTAGGCGTGAAGATCGGCCGTTACAGCGCACGCAACTATGCAAGGGTGGATGAGTGGGAGACCATTGAGGGCAAAAGCAACCTGAAGCCCGGCGATCTCCTTTTCTACAAGAGCAGCGGCACCAGCGATACCACCATCACCCACGTGGGCATCTGGCTCGGCGGCAACAAGCTCGTGCATGCTTCCTCCAGCCGCAGCAGCATCGTTGTCACCAACTGGTCCAGCTGGAGCGATGAAAACTTCCTGTTTGCAAAGCGGGTGTTCTGATCCGACAGCAAAAAGCGGCAGTTTCTTTTGAAACTGCCGCTTTTTAATTGGAGAAAACACAAAGAAAGCAATCCCTTTTCAGGATATCAGGCTCAGCATATGCTCGGAATCCGCCACCCGTTCCGACAACGCATCGTAATACACGCCCACGGTAGGCATCTCCCCCTCCTCCGCCGCCGAAAGCACGCTGCGGCAAAGGCTCGTCATCTGCTTTAGAAGGGCTGTGAGCTTTTCAAGCTGCGCCTGCTGCGCATGCTCCGCCTCCCGGTGCAGGGCCATGTATTCCCGAAGCTGTGCACAGCTGCTTTCGCTGCAGCTTTTTTCCCGTGCGGCGGATGCAAGCAGGGAAAGCGTGCGGAAAAAGGCCGCGGTATCCACGCCCTCCACCGCACCGAGCGCCTGTGCCGCCGTTTCCGCAAGCCCGGAGGCTGTGCGCATCGGCGCAGGGCCCCGCCGCTCCTTTGCGGCATAGGGGTCCGGCACGGGCAGCCCCGTTTCACGCAGTTCCCCCATCACCTCCTTCACGAGCGCCGGGTTCGTGCGAAGAAGTGAGCGGTATTTATTCTGGTAGCGGAGCATGGTCTTCGTATCGCCGCCGCCCATCGTCAGGGTGCAGGCACGGACGGAAACGCCCTTTGCCCTTGCGGTGAGCACCGTTTTGAGCAGTTCCCGTGTTTCCTCCTCCCCAAAGGGCACAAAGGCGGCGCTGTGGGCAGCGTTTCCCTCCCCCGCCCCTTCTTCACGCACCCTTGCATAGTAATAATTGCGGATGCTGTTGGGCTTTCTGCCCGTTTCACGGGCCACCGCTTCAAAGGCGGTGCGAAGCGGCTCGCCTGCCGCCCGTCTTTTGGCAACTTCGCTGAAAAGAAAGGCTTCTTCGCCATCCCGCCAGCCGCTGCGCAGGTGCTGCGCAGACTGTGCCGCAGGTTCTGTTCCGTTTGTCATAACCGTTTCCCCCTTTCATTGGTTCCTGTTCCTATTATTGCCCACGGTTGCAATGATATACCTATTCACGGGCGGAAGCCTTTTTTCGCCAAAAACAGAAAAAAGCGGAAGATGTTTAGGGGCATCCCATTAAAAAAACATCGCCGCAAAACGAATCCATTCCGGGCAACTGCATCGTCATCGTCGGTCGGAATATCGACGGATATGCCTTCCTCCTCTTCCTTGCATTTCCCCGAAAGCGATCCATTTTGCGGTC
>JAFSEB010000069.1 GCA_017435905.1 Clostridia bacterium
CGCAAAATGGATCGCTTTCGGGTAAATGCAAGGAAGAGGAGGAAGGCATATCCGTCGATATTCCGACCGACGATGACGATGCAGTTGCCCGGAATGGATTCGTTTTGCGGCGATGTTTTCTTATTGGAATACCCCGAAAGCGCCCGGCTTTGCCGGGCGCTTTGGAATAAAGGGTATTGCTGCTCAATCGTCGAACCAGGTGCCCCTGAGGATGGCCTTCGCATCCCTTGTGAGGGGGATCACATCGCTCTGATCCACATAGCGGATATCGAACTTGCGGTTGAGCGCCGCAAAGTGGCGAAGGCCGAATGCCATTTTCTGCAGGTAGGAATAAGCGCTGATGGCGCCGGTGGAAATGTTGTCCGCCTCCGCCCCGTACAGGCTGCGAAGCTCCGTCAGGTGACGGAAGAGGGATTCCTTGTCGGTGCCGTATTTCTGCAGGTGCTGGGGCAGGCGACCCTCCTCCAGCAGCTTGCCGATCATCTGTCCGCTCATGGCTGCCGCCATGCCTGCACGGCAAAGGCCGATGGCGGTAATATAGGGCGCACCGATGGCAAGGGCTTTGTATGCCTGATCCTCGGAAGCGAAACCGCCCGTCAGCGTGATGGCGGGGATGGTGTGGCCCTCCGCCTCCAGCCGTTTGCAGATGGAAACAAGGGCGCTTTCGATGCACACCGCCGGCAGACCCCACTCGTTCATCATCTTGGAGGGGCTTCTGCCGCTGCCGCCGCCGGCGCCGTCATAGGTGACCATGTCCGCATCCGCCGCAATGGCAATGCGCAGCACACGCTCAAGGTCCACCCTGTCGTAGCCTGCCATCTTGAAATACACACGCTCAAGGCCAAGCTCACGCAGCGCCCCGATACGCTTCATGAGGGTCTCCTCCGTCCACATGGGCAGGCGTGCATAGACCCAGAAGTTGGGGGCTGCGCCGCGGGCATAGGCTTCCTGCACCGCCGGGTCGGAAGGATCCGGGTGCACGATCATGCCGGCAGCCTGCTTTTTGAGCGCCGCCTCAAGGCTCTTGAGGGGTACCGCAGGCTGGGTGCCCTTGGCGGACTGCCCGAATTTGAACTGGATGGCCTTCACGCCGCACTCGGTGATGGCGTATTCCGGCAGCCCCACCATGTCATCCTCCACATTGCACTGCAGGATGATCTCGCCGTAGCCCCTGTCATAGCGGCGGAAGGAATCGAGGATCTCCCTGAGCTTCGGGAAACTGACGATCTTGCCCTTTTCATCGTAAGCGGCTTCGGGATCGTTGCTGCGTGCATCCTCGCCGATCACGCAGGGGATGCCTGCCATGGCGGCAGCGCCGAAATAATCCTTCCAGTTCAGCTTGATGAGGGCAGGGAAGGTGAAGGGCAGCGCCATTTTGATGGGGTGGCGCTTGCCGTAGGTGCGCTCAAGGCCGATGTTGAACATGGTGGCCTTTTCGCTGTCCGCCGGTGCGTCCACCGCACCGAATACACGGCCGTTGATGTTGAAGTGGGAATAATCGATGGGCAGATCCTTTTCGCTTGCCACCTGATTGCTGCCGGTGTTGGTGGGGTAGACCATCTCCATGCCAAGCACGCCGGAAAGACCGATCTCACAGGTGCCGGCACAATCCGCCGTGCAGAAGGAGCACATGCCGGAAAAAGGGCTTACATGCCTGCTGCGCAGTTTCGTATCGTTGAATGCAGATTCAAGAAAAGGGCTGTAACTCATGATTGACCATCCTTTCACGTACAGAAATCGGGAAATGCTGTTCTTCCATTCTATTGTCTATTGTAGCCTGCGGCGGCTGCGGCTTCAACCGCATTTACACAATAAGAGTCATTACATGCAAGCAACGCTCCCGCAGGGCTGACCCCACGGGAGCGTTTTTTTGCTTAATAGGCGCAGGTCATGTTTTCCACGATGCGCTTCACCGCTTCCGCCACGTTTTCACGGGAGGTGGCAAGGTTCATGCGGATGAAGGTGGCGGTATCATCGCCGCCGAAGATCTTGCCGAGGTTGAAGGCGATCTTGCACTTATCCTGCATAAAGGGCTTGATCTCCTCCGGCTTCAGGTAGGCGCCGAAATCGATCCACATCAGGTAGGTGCCCTCAAGGGGAGACACCACAGCCATGGGCAGTTCCTTTGCAAGGGTCTCCTTCACATACAGGTAGTTGCCGTGAATGATCTCAAGGATGCCTTCGAGCCAATCCCTGCCGCCCCGGTAGGCTGCCTCTGCGGCAATGTAGCCGAAGGGCGTGCCGCCGGTCACATGGATGGAGGAGGTATAGGCATCGAACTTTTTACGGATGTCATCGTTGGGGATGATGACGAAGGAGTTCTGGCAGGCTGCAAGGTTGAAGGTCTTGCTGGGAGCGGTAAGGGTAACGAGCATGTCATCATAATCGCCCACGGAGGCGCTGGGGATATGCTGATTGGGCGCAAAGACGATATCCTGATGGATCTCATCGCTCAGTACGATCACGCCGTTTTCCTTGCAGATGTCGAGCATGGTCTTCAGTTCCTCCCTTGTCCATACCCTGCCCACCGGGTTGTGGGGGGAGGAAAGGATGAACATCTTCACGTTGTTTTCCTTCACCGCTGCTTCAAAGGCGGCAAAGTCGATGCTGTAGCGGCCGTTCGCATTCACAAGGGGGCAGCCGATGAGCTTTCTTTCGTTGTCCTTCACCGCAAAGTGGAAGGGATGGTACACGGGCATCTGCAGCAGGATGGCGTCATCCTTTTCCGTCAGGATCTGCACCAGCCAGTTGAAGGCTGCCACCACGCCCGGCGACCAGCGGATGTGTTCACGCTTCACGGTGTGCCCGTGGCGTTCCTTTTCCCAATCGATAAAGGCACCGTAATAGCTTTCCGGGGTCAGGTAATAGCCCTGCGCACCCATTTCCACATACTTGTGCTGGGCTTCCCTGACGGCGGCAGGCACCTTGAAGTCCATATCCGCCACCCACATGGCCAGCATATCCTTATCGCCGTAAAGCTTTTCAAGGGCATCCCATTTGAAGGAATCCGTATTATGTCTGTCGATGTAAATGATCTCTTCCCGCATAAACGCACGCTCCTTTTTGTTCGGTTCAGGGTTTCATAAAAAAAGTATAGCGCAAAGAGGTGCTGCGCCGCAAGATGAGAAGGACTTGTTTCTCCTTTTTCCCGTTCCATGCAAAAAGCTGATAATATATATAAAAAATATGCCGGATAACGGTTGTAAATCCGCCCGGTATCGGGTACACTATTTAAGCTTATTTACGCTCGCGAAAGGAACACGAACGTGGAGATCAATTACAAAAACAAAAAAAGCTACAACACCAGAAAATATCCCATCCGTCAGCCGCTGATCATCGTGTGGCTCATCGCCCTGCTGTCGAAGATCGCCCTCATCGGGCAGAAGTACAAGGTGGAAAAGATCGGCATGGAGGGCATCAAGCCGCCCTATATCCTTTTGAGCAACCATCAGTACTTTATCGATTTTGAGCTTGCAGCCCTGCTCACCTTCCCCCACCGGGTGAACAACGTGGTCTCCATTGACGGTTACTACCGCCGCCCGTGGCTGATGGAGCTCATCGGCTGCATCTGCAAGCGCAAATTCACCAATGATATCCACCTTGTGAAAGCCATCAACAAGGTCATCCGCAAGGGCGATATCCTCAGCATGTATCCGGAAGCACGCTACACGCCCATCGGCACCCTTGCCTACCTGCCCGATTCCCTCGGGAAGCTGGTGAAGATGAACAAGTGCCCCCTTGTGGTCATCACCCATCACGGCAACCACCTGCACACCCCCTTCTGGAATTTCCGCAAAAAGCGCAAGGTGCCGCTGCACACGGTAATGAAGCTCGTCCTGACGGCGGAAGAGGTGCAGTCCATGACGCCTGCCGCCATCAACGATGCCATCCGCAATGCCATGCAGTATGATGAATACCGCTACCAGAAGGAAAACAACATCCGCATCACGGAGCCTTACCGGGCGGAGGGGCTGCACAAGGTGCTTTACAAGTGCCCCCGCTGCGGTGCGGAATCGAAGATGGCAACGAAGGGAACGGAGCTTTTCTGCACCGAATGCAAAAAGCGCTGGAACCTGGAGGAAGACGGCAGCCTGCGTGCCCTTGAAGGGGAAACGGAATTCCCCCACATCCCCGATTGGTTCGAGTGGGAACGCAGCGAGGTGCGCAAGGAGATCGAACGGGGGGAATACGCCTTCCGTGACAAGGCGGATGTATACTCCCTGCCCCGCTGCTGGCGGTTCTTCCACCTTGGGGAAGCCACCTTCTCCCACACGGCGGAGGAAGGCTTCGTGGTGGAAGGCTTCTACCGGGGCAAGCCCTACCGGGTGCAGCGCACGCCGGAAAGCATGAACAGCCTGCACGTGGAGTACGATTACTGCTACATCAAGCCCTTTGACTGCGTGGATATTTCCACCGATACGGATTCGCTGTACTGCTACCCCACAAAGGAAAACGTGATCACGAAGCTCGCCTTCGCCACGGAAGAGCTTTACAAACTGAAGACAGAACGCAAATAATGCATCCTATACAAAAAGGACAGCAGCTGCTGTCCTTTTTTATTGCATATCCGTTTATTTTTCCTCACCGGATGCGGCGATCACATCGGCGATGTTTTCCTTTACGTATTCCACAAATGCCCTGACGGCAGGGGAGGTCTGGCGGCCGGCGGATACCGCAATGCCGATCTCACGCTCCGAATCCTCAAGGGGGATGAAGCGCAGGCATTCATCCTGCGGCAGGCTCTTTGTCATCAGCTCCGGCAGCACCGTGATGCCAAGCCCGTGGCGCACCATGGCAACGGCGGCGAAGTCATCGCCCATCTCAAAGCGGACGGTGGGGGATACGCCCACGGAGGCGAAGATCTTACCGATATCGTAGTGGACGCCCTCCGCCGGCATGATGAAGGGCATGCTGGTGAGCATGCAGGGGTTGAGCACCTTTTCATCCGCAAGGCCGCTCTTGTCGCTGACGATGGCGATGAGCCTGTCCTTCACAAGGGGCGTTACCATGAAGCCCTGCCGGGAGGGAAGGCTGACAAAGCCGCAATCCACGGTATTTTCCGCAAGTGCCTGCTCCACCTCCGCATAGTTGCCGCTCTGCACCGTGACCTGAATGCCCGGGAAGCGCTGGCGGAAGCCCTGCAGGATCTGCGGCAGGCAGCTGATGGCGATGCTGGAGAAGGTACCCACACGGATCTGCCCCGTTTCCACGCCCAGCATGGCACGGGCAATATCCATCACGTCCTGCTGTGCATCAAGCAGGCGCTTCACATAGGGGAACAGGCGTGTGCCCTCCCTTGTGAGCTGCACGCCGTTTTTGGAGCGCACGAACAGCTTGAGATCAAGCTCATCCTCCAGCGCCATGATCAGGTGGCTCATACCGGACTGGGTGTAACCGAGCACCTCCGCCGCTTTGGTGAAGCTCTGCAGCTGTGCCGCTGTGACAAACGCCATATACTTGTTATGCATGCTGTACCTCATTCATGTGGTTTTATAATGTGAAAGGCTTCTTATTGTCATTTTACTAATTGATTTTACCACAGTATAATAGAAACTGCAAAGCGTTTTCACCGTTTTTTTAAGGAAAAAGAGGAGTTTTTCATGGAAAAAAGCGTTTTAAGAAAAGGAACGGCACGCAAAACCCCCGAAAATAAAAAAACAGCGGATATTCTTGTTCCGCTGCTGTTCCTTGCGGTATTCATTCTGCTGTTCGTGGTCTTTGCCAAGCCCATGGGGCTTTCCAACATGCTCAACACCATGATGAACACCGCCTACAGCCTTCTGACGGATACGGCGCTTTACATCATGGCCATTGCGGTCATCACCGGCGCCCTCAGCGCACTGCTCACGGAGTTTGGCGTGGTGGAGCTTTTGAACAGGCTTCTTTCGCCCCTCATGCGCCCCCTTTACGACCTGCCCGGCGCCGCATCCCTCGGCGTGGTGACCACCTATCTTTCCGATAACCCGGCCATCCTTGCCCTGGCGGACGATATGCGCTACCGCCGCTACTTCAAAGCCTACCAGATCCCTGCCCTCACCAACATCGGCACATCCTTCGGCATGGGTCTTATCGTGACCACCTTTATGCTGGGGCTTTCCGGCAGCATGGGTGAAAGCACCGCCCTTGCAGTGCTCTGCGGCAACATGGGTGCAGTCGCAGGCAGCATCCTCAGCACACGGCTGTTCCTCATCTTCACCAAAAAAGCCCTCGGCACCGATGCCCCTGCCGGCTCCGTTCACGAAGCAAAGCAGGAAGAAGAAACGGAAAAAAAGAAGGAAAAGCTCTTCCTCCGTGTTATGAACGCCCTGATGGAGGGCGGCAAACGGGGCGTGGATCTCGGCCTTGGCATCATCCCGGGCGTGCTGATCATCTGCACCCTCATCATGATGCTTACCAACGGCCCGCAGGAAGGCGGCGTTTACACCGGCGCAGCCTATGAGGGCATTGCCCTGCTGCCTGCTGCCGCCAGTAAGATCAGCTTTCTTCTCAAGCCCCTGTTCGGCTTCACCAGCACCGCCAATATCGCCGTGCCCGTGACCGCCCTCGGCAGCGCCGGCGCCAGCCTTGGCATCGTGCCGCAGCTCATCAGCGCCGGTCAGGTCGCCTGCAACGATATCGCCGTGTTCACCGCCATCTGCATGTGCTGGAGCGGCTACCTTTCCACCCACGTTTCCATGATGGATCTCCTCGGGTGCAGCCATTTCACCGGCAAAGCCATCCTTTGCCACACCTTCGGCGGTTTGCTGGCAGGCACCGCAGCCCATTGGCTGTATGTGCTCCTCTCCCTTCTCTTCTAAATCATCTTCTACCGTTCTCCAATCATTTTCCGATGCAGGGCCGCCGTGCGGCCCCTGTATCGTTTTGGGAGCACCGGGATAATATATTTTCCGCCCGGCGGCATTGACGGAAAAGGCGGAATGGTATACACTTTTACACAACGCAGTATCACGGTGCGTTTATTTGTGTATGATTGCGCAGCATACGGCTGCAAAAAAAGCGGTTCGTGTGATAAGGAGGCATTATGAAGATCGCCTGCCTGCAGATGGATATGCAGCTCGGGAAGCCGGATGAAAACTTTGCCCATGCGGCAGGGCTCATCGCCAGGGCTGCCCCGGAAAACGATGTGCTGGTACTCCCCGAAACCTGGAACACGGGCTTTTTCCCGAAGGAAGGGCTTTCCGACCTTTCCGACAGGGATCTTGCACGGGTCAGGGCGGAGATCGGCGCCCTTGCCGGGCAGTACCGGGTCAACATCGTGGCAGGCAGCGTTTCCAACGTCCGTGAAGGTAAGGTCTTCAACACCGCCGCCGTCTTTGACCGCAGCGGCGCCTTCATTGCACAATACGATAAGACCCACCTTTTCACCCCCATGGGGGAGGATGACTACTTCACCGCCGGCAGCAAATTATGCACCTTCACCCTTGACGGCGTCCGGTGCGGCATCATCATTTGCTACGATATCCGTTTCCCGGAGCTGATAAGAAGCCTGACCGTGCCGGGGCTTGACATGCTGTTTGTGGTGTCCGAGTGGCCTCATGTGCGCACGGCGCACCTTCGCACGCTGACCGCCGCCCGGGCCATTGAAAACCAGATGTTCGTCGTCTGCTGCAATTCCTGCGGCAGGGCAGGCGAAACACGCTACGGCGGCAATTCCGCCATCATCGATCCCTGGGGCGAGACGGTTGCCCTTGCAGGGGAAGAAGAGGAGATCATCAGCGCAGACTGCGATCTTTCCATCCTGACGAAGATCCGCTCCACCATCCCCGTCTTTCGGGACAGGCGGCCGGAGCTCTACAACATTTAGTACCAAGAAAGAAGGAACATAGCATGACTTACGAAATCCCTGTGATCCGCACGAAGAACCCCAAGCCCCGTCCGGCGGATGAAAGCAAGCTGGGCTTTGCCAAGTATTTTACCGACCACATGTTCGTCATGGAATACGATGTGGGCAAGGGCTGGCATTCCTGGCGTGTTGAGCCCCATGCCCCCTTCCTCATTGAGCCTGCCAGCGCCGTGCTCCACTATGCACAGATGATGTTCGAGGGCATGAAGGCCTACCGCAAGCCCGACGGCAGCGTGCAGCTGTTCCGCCCGGATATGAACATCGCCCGCATGAAGAACACCTGCGAGCGCATGTGCATGCCCGAAGTGCCCGGCGACCTGTTCCTTGCCGGCCTTGAGGCGGTCATCGAAGCGGATAAGGACTGGATCCCCAGCGGCAAGAACACCTCCCTTTACATTCGCCCCTTCCTCTTTGGCGATGAGGTCTCCTTCTCCGTGCTGCCGGCCCAGCACTATAAGTTCATGATCATCCTCAGCCCCACCGGCAGCTACTACGCCGCCAACGATGCCGGGCTTACCACCACCCGTATCTACGTGCAGGATAAGTACATCCGTGCTGCGCAGGGCGGTACCGGCTATGCCAAGGTGGGCGGCAACTACGGCGGCGGCATGCGTGCCAGCCAGGATGCCATCAAGTACAACTGCAAGGACGTGCTTTGGCTGGATGCCGCAGAGCACAAGTATGTGGAAGAGATCGGCACCTCCAACGCCTTCTTCGTGATCGGTGACGAGGTCATCACCGCTGCCCTTGACAGCGGCACCATCCTGCCCGGCATCACCCGCAACAGCGTCATCACCCTGCTCAAGAAGTGGGGCGTGAAGGTCTCCGAGCGCAAGCTCTCCATCGATGATGTCATTGCCGCCGCAAAGGACGGTTCCCTCAAGGAGATCTTCGCTTCCGGCACCGCTGCCGTCATCTCCCCCATCGGCTGGCTTTGCGTGAAGGGCGACGATGTGCAGGTGGCGGACGGCAAGGTAGGCCCCCTCGCCCAGAAGCTATATGACACCCTTTACGGCATGCAGACCGGCGTTGTGGAAGACGATATGGGCTGGACTTATCCCCTCAACTTCTGAGAATAATCGGTTCCAAGAATACAAAACCCCGGCAGTTTTGGCTTAACAGTGATAAGGAACGAATTTTCCGATCAATTGTTGGCCGATGGTTTCCGGCGTGCATACGAGCAAACCCCGCCTGATTTCTAACAGAAAGCCAGGCGGGATTTTTTTCGATAATGTAATTTTTTATGGTAGGCAAGCCGGATTACCGGGAAAAAGCAGTTGGCATAAATAGTCATAGCATGGTATAATATGTCCTGCAAAGGACGAAACATCATGATTTCATCCCTTGATAAAAATGCACACAAAAGATAGTGGTTAAATGATCTTTCCCTAATGGCGCATCGTTCAACAAAAAATTTGACAAGAATGACATAATGTGAGGGGTATTCATATGGACAAAAGAGTAGAAATGTATTTTAAAGCTACATATCCTGATTACGGATCTCTGTCTTCAATAGCTCAGAAAAAAGCTGATTTAGCAAAACAATTTATTGAGGAACACCTGCCTGATTTGGATTTAATGACGGAAGGTTTAAGATTATCATATAGAGAAGATGAGCCATCGTTAGAAACACTCAGATTTGCATTATCAAAAGTAAAAGCAAATGTTTATACGGAAGCACTGCACCCTAATTATAAAAACGGTACATTTTTGGAGCAAAAGGCAGCTTCAAAAGATCAAACATTTATTTTAGCGAATCTTGATAAAATTGAAGCAATCCTGTACACATATTATGATGCTGTAAAAAATGGAGAAGCTCCGGAAACGTCACCTGAAGAAATGATTAAAAAGGGTGTAAAATCTGCCCGGGAGATGTTACAAAAATAATAATCATGATTACGATTCAAATGAACGCAGAAAACGCCGTAACCTTAGGCGGGTTCACTTAGGGATTTGCACGGTTTTGCATGAATCTTTTTCCCCGCAGAAAATCCATCGTCCTTGAAATACATCCAGTATTTCTGCGTCCTCTGAATATTCCTGCGAGAAAAAATCTTCCATTCAAAACTGCGAAGCACTCCAAAATGAGAGATTTTCCTGCAAGACAAAGTAAAATGCCACGGCAAGGCTGACGCCTGCCGTGGCATTTTGATGCAGTATTGCGGGAAAAGATCCGTTTTGGAGCGTACAAATCCCTAAGCGAGACCGCCTTTAGAGTTACGCCGTTTTTTGTGATAAAATAGTTGCTTGGCACTATAAATCCTTCAGCTGCCGGGGTTTTTTCATGTTCAAATATTGTTACGCTTCCTCTTTCCAGACCTCCACGGGCTTATCCGCAAAGCGCTTTTTGAAGATGCGCCTGCGGAACAGGTACACGGTGTACACGCACCACAGCGTCAGGAAGATCGCAAAGGCGATGATGGCATTGGTGAAGGATTTTGCCGCAAAGCCAAGCAGGAACAGCAGCGGTGCGATCATCACCATGGCAGGGAAGTTCGACAGGATGTACAGGCTGGAGGTGGGGGTGCGAAGGCCGGGGTCGATCTCCTTCATGAGGATCATGCCGTTGGAGGCGGTGCCCGTCAGCGTGCCGAAGGACATCAGGAAGAACTCATGCTCAAAGCCCTTGAAGCATTCCTTGGAAACAAGGCGGATGTAGATGTAGGTGATCGCTGCGCCCACCACGCTGAGGATGACAATGGGCAGGATGTAGTTCTTGATGTCGTTGATCTCGATGGCGGCAACGCCTGCCACGATCATCAGGTCGAAGGCAAAGCCGGAGATCCTGTCCATCTGGTAGTTGTTGATGTAAACACGGTGCATCAGATTATGCCTGCGCAGCCTTGTGACCACGAACTTGATCAGCATGGCGCTGAGGGATGCCCACAGGAAGTTGAAGCCCCATGCGATGCTGTTGGTGAAGTCGGAAAGCACGCCGAGCAGGCACATGAACCCGAAGGAGATGGCGTAGGCAAGGGCAACGAAGCCTGTCTGAATGGTAAACTTATCCACGGATTCGTTGTCGGGGATCTCATTGCCGTCGGGGTTGGTCTGATCCACCACCTCAGCGGCAGGAGCGCCGGTGCGGACAAAAAGGCTGCCCTTTTTCTTGAAGATGTTGATGTACAATACGCCGAATACGGACGCCACCACAAAGCCGATAGAGGCAAGGGAAAGGCCGAAGCTGCCGTTGCCGGCAAACTGAGCGGCGGCGGTGTTGGTGAAGTTGATATCCCAGCTGAGGGCGTTGCCGGGGCCCTGTCCGAAGCTGAGGGGCAGGATAAGACCGCAAACGTAGGAAATGACCTTTTCGCCGCCCTTTGTGAAAAGGAACAGCAGTATGGTGATGCCGATGCCTACAAATGCCTGCAGCATGTAGGTGCCGCCCTGCAGCGCACCGAATTCCACCACCTGCGCCTTGTTGGTCTTGTGGGTGCTCTTTTCGGTTTTCAGCGTCATGGATGCAAAGCCGATGGCAAGGCAATGGTAGGTGATAACCTGCATGAGCCTGTTATCCACCAGCATGAAGCCAAGCTGTTTGGCAATGATATCCGCCGCCAGCAGCAGCGCACCGCCAAGAAGGGCGGAGGGGATAAGGCACTTGCGGAAGGCAGGCACGGTGCGCCTTAAAATATTGCCGAGCATCAGGAACAGCAGCAGCAGTCCCAACTGCACCATGAAGCCCCAAACGGCATCATAGTTGGCAAGGGTAAAATCCCAGCTGGACGAATGGGCCATAAATAATTCCTCCGTACTATGAATCAATAATAAATAGGAAATAAGAACACAAAAAGTTCACTAAAAGTATAAAATCATCCCGTGTATTTGTCAATAAAACGCAGCTGAAAGGAAAAACGGGGCACGCTTTTCTGCGGCGCCGCCCCCCCGAAGCAAAACAAAAAACAGCGCCGCAAGAGGAAAAAAACAGGGGTTTGCATCTTGATTTTCTGCATAAAGTGGTGTATGATTATCTATGCTGTGAAGCAAAACCGCATATGGGGATATAGCTCAGTTGGTAGAGCGCTGCGTTCGCAATGCAGAAGTCAGGGGTTCGAGTCCCCTTATCTCCACCACAAAAAACACCACCCTTTGGGTGGTGTTTTTTGTGGTGGAGCCTTGATGAAGGGACTCGAAGCCACGTGCCCAAAGGGCAAAATCGATGCAGTGCATCGATTTTAGTGGCCGGGTTTTCGGTCCCAGGCGTGACGTGCGCAGCATGGAATGCAAGCACGGCCTGCCGATGGCCGAAAACGAGTCCCCTTGCACCAATAACCACCCCACTATCATGACACCGCTCTTTGAGCGGTGTTTTTTGTGGTGGAGCCTTAGATGAAGGGACTCGAAGGGCGGATCAGAAAAGGCAACAGTGTTGCCTTTTCCCGCCCCGGGTTTTGCGGCACAGGCCGCCGCACGCCGTACGGAGCACAAGTAAGGCGATGCCGATGCGCAAAACGATAACGCCCGCAGGCGTATTTCGAAGCACCCCTGCCGCACAGCGGCAGGGGTTTTCATACCCTTCTCGCTCCATTGACACTCCGCTGCGGCAAGGCTATACTATATTCGTAACTTTCTGAAAACAAACCGAAGGAGTTGTGTAAATGAACACCGAAGCCATGTACGCCACCATGAAGCCCTGGCGGCTTTTCTTTGTTGTGGCGCTGCCCGGCATGGTCAGCATGTTTGCCATGTCCGTTTACAGCATTGCGGAGGGTATTTTCATCGGTCAGCTGCTGGGCGAAAGCGCCTTTGCCGCCATCAACATCGCATTTCCCCTGGTGATGATCAACTTTTCTGTGGCGGATCTCATCGGCGTGGGTGCTTCGGTGCCCATCTCCATTTCCCTCGGCAAAAACGAGCACGACAATGCCAACAACATCTTCACCTGTTCCGTCATCCTCATCTTCCTTGCATCGGTGCTCATGGGCGTGGTGCTTTCCGCCGCCGCAGCTCCCCTTTCAAGGATGATGGGCGCAGATGATGTGCTTCTTGATATCTCCGTGCGCTACCTTCGCACCTATGCCCTCTGCAGCCCCCTTTGCGCCATCTTCTTTGCGATGGACAACTACCTTCGCATCAGCGGCTATGTGAAGACCAGCATGGTCATCAACATCTTCTGCAACCTTTTGACCATTGCCCTGCTGTGGCTGTTCCTCGGCGTGCTCGGGTTTGACGTGGTGGGTTCCGCCCTTGCCACCTGCATCTCCATGTGCGCCTGCGCCATTGTGGCGATGATCCCCTTTGTAAAAAACAGGGCGCTTTTGAAGTTCACAAAGCCCCGTTTCAGCGCCGCCATGGTCAAGCAGATCGCTGCCTGCGGTTCCCCTTCCTTTTTGAGCAATATCTCCGGCCGTATCACAGCCATCCTCATGAACATCACGCTGATGACCCTTGGCGTCAAAGCCTTCGGCGAGGGCGGCGGCCCCACGGCGGTGGCGGTATATGCGGTGCTGATGTATTCGAGCGACTTGTGCTGGCCCCTTCTTTACGGCATCAGCGATTCCCTTGCCCCTGCCATCGGCTACAACTGGGGTGCGGAAAATTACGACAGGGTAAAAAAGATCGTGAAGTGCGGCTACCTTGGTACCACGGTGATCGGCCTTCTTTCCACATCCATCCTGTTCTTTTTCCCGGATGTGGTGGCGTCCATGTTCGCCAACGCAGAGGATGTGCGCCTGCTGACGGAGGCGACCCACGCTATCCGCCTGTTCTGCTTTGCCTACCTGTTCCGCTGGTTCGTGGTGGTATCCCAGGGCTTCCTGAGCGCCATTGAGAAGCCGAAATTCGCTACCGTCATGTCCGTTTCCACGGCGATGGTCTTCCCGGTGCTGCTCATTGCGCTGCTCTATCCCTTCGGGCTTGACGGCGTTTGGCTGAACTTCACCGGCGTGAATGCCCTTGCGGCGATCCTTGCCATCATCCTGCTGCGCCGGGTACAGAAGGAGATCCGGGAACGGGAAAGGCGCAAGGCGATAACGGAATAAAACGGATCCCCATCCGCAGTAAGGATGGGGATGTTTTCCTTTTGCACCAAAGGCATCGCTTTCTTTTGTTATTTTCGTCGCTTTGCGGTATAATATTTCCGTTAATACGGAGGAATATATGAAACGGGACAACGAATTTCTTGCGACTGCGCCCCTTGGGAAGCTGCTGTTTCAGCTGGCGCTGCCGGCGGTGACGGCGCAGATCGTTAACATGCTTTACAACATGGTGGACCGCATCTACATCGGCCACATTCCGGAGGTGGGTGCGCTGGCGCTGACGGGGCTTGGCATCTGCATGCCCATTTTGCAGCTGGTTTCCGCCTTTGCCGCCCTTGTCAGCATGGGTGCCGCACCCCGTGCCTCCATCCGCATGGGCGAGGGTGATTACGAGGGAGCGGAGCGCATCCTCGGCAACAGCTTCATGCTGCTTCTTTGCCTTGCAGCGGTGATCACGCCCATCCTGCTTTTCTTCGGCGAGGATATGCTGCTTGCCTTCGGCGCCACGGAAAACACCGTCGGCTATGCCTTTGACTACCTTTGGGTCTACGCCCTCGGTACGGTATCCGTACAGCTGACGCTGGGCCTTAACGCCTTTATCACGGCGCAGGGCTTTGCAAAGATCAGCATGCTTACGGTGCTCATCGGCGCCATTGCCAACATCGCCCTCGATCCGCTTTTTATTTTCGCCTTCCACATGGGTGTAAAGGGCGCTGCCCTTGCCACCATTCTCTCCCAGACGCTTTCCGCAATATGGGTGGTCAGCTTCCTGCGGAGCAAAAAGGCCGTTTTGCGCATCAAGGCGAAGAACATGCGCCTTGACGCCAAGCTGATCCTGCCCTGTGTGGCGCTGGGCCTTTCCCCCTTTGTGATGCAGAGCACGGAAAGTCTTCTTTCCGTTGCCTTCAACACATCCCTCCGCACTTACGGCGGCGACATAGCGGTGGGGGCCATGACCATTCTGCACACGGTTTCCCAGCTTTCGCTTCTGCCGCTGCAGGGGCTTACGCAGGGTGCGCAGCCCATTGCAAGCTTCAACTTCGGCGCAAAGAACAAGGAGCGTGTGCAGGGCGTATTCAAGCTGCTGCTTCGCTGCTGCATTATTTACTCCATGACGCTGTGGGCGGCGGCGATGCTGTTCCCACGCACCCTTGCAGGCGTGTTCACCGCCGATGCGGCGCTGCTTGACTACACCGCATGGGCTATGCGCATCTTCATGGCGGCAAGCGGCATCTTCGGCATCCAGATCGCCTGCCAGCAGACCTTCATCGCCATCGGCAATGCGAAAACATCGCTGTTTCTGGCGGCACTGCGCAAGCTCATCCTGCTCATCCCCCTCATTTACATCCTGCCCCTGTTCTTTGGGGACAAGGTGATGGCGGTTTACCTTGCGGAGCCCGCAGCGGACTTCATTGCGGTAAGCGTGACATCCTTCATGTTTGCACGGCAGTTCAAAAAAGCCATGGCAGGGCTTGAACAGCGATAGTTTTCCGCCCGAAAGGGGCTGAGCGGAACGCCCGGGTGAGGCGCGCGCGTTTGCGCCTGCGGCGCAAACGGGAAGCGTGCTGCGCACGCTTAGGCTGCGGCGCAGCCGCAGCGGCGCGCGCGCCCCGTACCACCGCCCAAAGCCCCATCAAGCCGCCTCCACGCAACAACCCCGGCCTTCGCATCAGGTCGGGGTTGTTTTCTGTTTTTCCTTATTCCTTTGTGGGAAGAGATGTGATCACCAAGCCGCCCAACACCAGCACGCCGCCGAGAATGACGCTCGCCGTCAGCGGTTCATGAAGCAGCAGCGCAGAGGAGAGCACCGTGATCACAGGCTCCACCGTGGAAAGGAGCGCTGCTTTTGCAGGGCCGGTTTTTTCCATGCCCGTGAAAAACGCCCAGAAGCCCAAAGCCGTTGAGATCAGTGCCAGCAGCACCACGCCAAGCATGCCGCTCATATTCGTGGGCGGCGCAAAGCCGAAACCAAGGTTCATCAGTGCGTAGCCCACCGCCGCACCCAGCATGATGAAGGCAGAGGACTGCATACCCTCGCCCTGCTTGACGAGCCTTGCGCTCACAAGGATGTAGGCGGAATACCCAAATGCGCACAGCACCGCCATCATGATGCCGAAGGAGCTGCCGCCAAGCTCCGTGCCGATGATCACGAAGGCACCGCCCACCGCCAGCAGCAGCGAGATGACCTTGCGCAGCGTGATCTTTTCCTTGAAGAAAGCGGCGCTTCCCAGCATCACAAGGGCAGGGTAGGTATAAAGAAGCAGCGAGACAACGCTGCTGGGCGCATGGTCAAGGGCGGTAAAAAAGCAGAAGGAGTGGCTTACATAGCCAATGGCGCCAAGCAGGAAGTACCGGAGGATATCCCCTTTTTGCGGCAGCGGCACCTTTTTGATCCAAATCAGCACAAACATGAACACGGCGCCCACGGAAAAGCGCAGGAACAACAGCGTGTAAAGGCTCGTTCCGGCTGCATACGCCAGCTTGGCGAAAGTGGGCATCAATCCGTAGCAGGCTGCGCTGAGCGCCACCAGCAGGATGCCACGGAACATGGTTTTATCCTTCATGGTCTTCTCCCCTTTGAAAACAGGAATCGCCTCCCACAGTTCTCCCCATGCACTATATCACAGCGAAAGGATCTTTTCCATCACATCCACCGTTCTTCCCTCAGCCTTCTTCTCCGAAACGGGCAGGAAACCAAGCTTATTCCAGAATCCCCTGCCCGGAATATTTTCCCGAAGAACGCCAAGGCGCACGCAGCGAAAGCCTGCATTGCCCAGCAGCGAAAACAGTTCCTTCATCAGTGCGGTCCCCATGCCGCAACGGCAGTACGCTTTCCCCACCATGAAAAGGCCGATGTATGCAATATCCGGCGTGGGATACCCTTCCACGAGGTCAAGGAGCGCCATAAGCTCCTCGTTCCGAAAAAAGCCGCAGTAGTGCTTATCCGCCGGCTGTTTTCCCGGCGGCAGTGCCTCCATATCTGCCTGGATGTTCGCTGCATCCCCATTGCCGCCGCCCATGGCACAAAAATCGCCGTGGCACGCCATAAACGAAAGCAGCAACGGCATATCATCCCTGCTGAGCCGCCGCAGCGTATACTGCCCGAGAAATCTGCTTTGATACAGCCTGTTCATAGGGGTCCCCTTTTGCATGAAGATAGCGCTGCGCTTCCCTTTTCGGAGAAGCGCAGCGTTCACTTTGGTTTCGTTCCTTCTTAAACAGCGCGGGTATAGCCTTTAAGCCATGCCCTCTCCTCTTCATCAAGGTGGGGGGCAAGGGTCTCATACACCGCCGCATGGTAGGCGTTCAGCCTGCCCTTGTCCGTGCTGTCGATCAGATCGGGATCAATGGCGTCAAGGTCAAGGGGCACAAAGGTGAGCGGCTCAAAGTGCATGAACTGGCCGTATTCGTTCTTTTCGCCCTTGCAGCACACAAGCTCGTTTTCAAGGCGGATGCCGTGGCTGCCTGCGATGTACACGCCGGGCTCATCGGTGGTCACCATGCCATCTTCCAGCACGGCGCTGTTTTTTCCGTTGTAGCGGAAGCTGTTGGGGCCTTCGTGCACGCTGAGGCGGAAGCCCACGCCGTGACCGGTGCCGTGCTTGTAGTCAAGCCCGGCGATCCAAAGGGGCTGCCGAGCCACCATATCCAGCGAAGCGCCGGTGGCGCCGTAAAGGAATTTGGCATCCTGCAGCGCCAGCATGCTTTGCAGCACCAGCGCAAAGTGGCGCTTTTCCTCCTCCGTCAGGGGACCAAGGGCGAAGGTACGGGTGATGTCCGTGGTGCCCTCACGGTACTGTCCGCCGCTGTCCACCAGCAAAAGACCACGAGGTTCCAGAGGAATATCCGTTTCTTCCGTGACGGAATAGTGCACGATGGCACCGTGAGCGGCATAGCCGCAAATGGTGGTAAAGCTCAGGTCAAGGCAGCTTTCCTGCGCAAGGCGCATGCCGTCCAGCTTCCTTGCGGCGCTCAGTTCCGTCATGGGCTCCTTGCCGATGTTCTCCTTGAGCCACTTCATGAAGCGCACCATAACGAGCGCATCCTTCAGGTGGGCTTCCCGGTTGTTTTTCAGTTCGGTCCCGTTTTTCACCGCCTTCATGAGGGCGGTGGGGTTCATATCGTTCAGGATGACCGCCCCGGCGTTTTGGAGCTTCGCATACAACGCATAGTTCAGGTCATTCTCGCTCAGCAGTACCTTTTCGCCGCTGTAGCATTCAAGGAAGCCATAAACGGCGCTGTAGGGCATCGGCACGATGCGGTTTTCGCTGAGGTACTTCGTTACCTGTTCATCCAGCTTTTTCGGGTCGATGAAAAGATAGGCTGCTTCCCGCTCGATGACCGCAAAGGCAAGCACCACCGGCGTGCAGGCAACATCGCTGCCGCGGATGTTGAACAGCCATGCCACATCCGTCAGCGATGCGAGCACATGGGCCTTTGCGCCCTTTTCCGCCATCACGGCACGCACACGCTTGAGCTTATCCTGCACGGATTCGCCTGCATAGCAGGTGTCGAGCACATAGGCAGGGGCTTCGGACATGGGGGGCCGGTTCTCCCAGACCTCATCCACAAGGTCACGCCCGGTCTCAAGGCGCACACCCTTGCCGCAAAGCGCTTCTTCGCACTGCCTGCCAAAGCTGGTGGGCACGGTGCGCCCGTCAAAGCCCAGCACATCCCCTGCGGCAAGCCTGCTCCTGAGAAATTCGAGAGTGGTGGGCACGCCCTCCTCCCCCATTTTGTAAAGGGTGATGGATGTCCCCTTCAGCTGCTCTTCACCCTGAATGAAATACCGTCCGTCCACCCAAAGGCCCGCCTCCTCAAGCGTGACGATGAGCACGCCTGCGGAGCCGGTAAAGCCGGAAAGATAGGCACGGCACTTGAAGTGGTCTCCCACATATTCGGAAAGGTGAAAATCATCGGTGGGGATATAGTAAGCCGTGATGCCCGCTTTGCGCATGCTTGCACGCAGGGCTTCAAGGCGCATGTCGATCACATTCATCGGTGCACTCCTTTTTTGAGAAATGGGCGGATGATAACCATCCGCCCTGCAAATGTTGTTTGTCAATACTGCGGCAGTTCCTTCTCAGCAACAACGGCGCACAGCAGCCTGACAGTCTCTTCATAATCACGCACATCCACGGTCTCCACGGGGGTGTGGAGGTAGCGGAGCGGTACGCTGATGCCGCCCGAAAGGATGCCGGCACCCGTGCGCTGCACGGGACCTGCATCGGTATAGCCGGGGGCGAATTCATACTGGTACTTGATATTTGCTTTCTTTGCGGCGTTTTCAAGGAAGGCGATCACCTCTTCGGGCACGGTGATGTACATATCCTTGACCTTGACGGCAGGGCCTTTGCCCATCACCACATCGTTCGCTTCCGCACCGGGAATATCGCCGGTGCCGGTCACATCCACGGTGATGTTAAGGTCCGGCTTCACGCCGAATGCCGCAGGCGATGCGCCGCGCATGCCTTCCTCTTCCTGTACGGTGAAGACGGCGTAAACATCGTGCTCGCTCTGCATGGCACGGAACATCTCCACCATTGCCGCACAGCAGATGCGGTTATCGAGGGCGCCGCAGGCGATGCGGCTGCCCATCTCCACGAAATCGGAGGCGAACACTGCGCTTTCGCCGACCTTCACGATGGCTTCCGCCTCTTCTTTGGTGGAAGCGCCCACATCCACGAACTGGGAGGTGATGCCGGCGGTAAGAACGGTCTTGTCGGCGGTCTCGAAATAGGTGACGCCACGGGCGCCGTTTTCAAAGCGGATCTCCCTTGCGATGCAGCGGGCGGAGTTGATGCAGCCCTGATTGATGAGCCGCACAAAGCCATCCTCCCCGATGCTGCGCACGAGGAAGCCGATCTGATCCATGTGGACGGTGAACATGATCTTCTTGCCGCTGGTACCCTTCTTCACGGCGATAAGGTTGCCCATCGCATCACGGTACACTTCATCCGCATGGGGCGCAATATAGGCTTTGATCGTATCCCGAACGCCCTTTTCACGGCCGCATGCGCCGTGGGCGTCAAGGATATCCTTCAGCATTTGCTTATCGTATGCCATTTGTGTGCAGCGCCGCAGGTTCAGACCCGGGGCAGTTCCTTTTCTTCGGCGGCGGCACGCAGCAGTGCGACGGCCGCTTCATAGTCACGAACATCGATGGTCTCGATGGGGGCGTGGATATAGCGGGTGGGGATGGAAACGCAGCCGGAGAAGGTGCCCTTGCCGGCACGCTGTGCAGCGCCCGTATCGGTGCCGCCGCTGCGGAGGATCTCGTTCTGCCACTTGATGCCACGCTTGTCGGCAGCGTTCTTCAGGAACTCACGCACCTTCACGGGCACGATGACGGAGGAATCCATCGCCTTTACGGTGGCGCCCTCGCCGAGCTTCACGCTCATGCGGACGCAGTTGGGGATGTCGCCCATGCCGCACACATCGCAGCTGATGTTGATATCCGGCTCGATGGCGAAGGCAGCGGGGCCGGCGCCGCGAAGGCCGACCTCTTCCTGCACGGTGAAGACGGCATACACATCATGCTCGCTCTTCATGGTGCGGAACGCCTCAATGAGGGCTGCGCAGGCAATGCGGTCATCCATATAGGGGGAGGAGATCTTGTTGCCCATCTCCACAAAGTTGCCGGCGAAGATGCACATATCGCCGATATCCACCTTTGCGGCGGCCTCTTCATAGCTTTCGCAGCCGATGTCCACGAACAGCGTGGCCATGGTGGTCTCCTTGGCCCCCTTTTCCGTTTCAAAGAAGGTGACGCCGCGGGTGCCGTTCTTGAACACCACTTCCCTTGCAATGGAGATGATGGGGTTCACGCCGCCCACGTTGGTCACACGCAGGAAGCCCTTTTCATCGATATCCACAACGCAAAGGCCGATCTGGTCCATATGGGCGCTGAACATGATCTTCTTGCCGCTGGTGCCCTTCTTCACGGCGATGAGGTTGCCGAGCCTGTCGTTATACACCTCATCCGCATAGGGAGCAACATAGCTTTTAATCACTTCGCTGGCGGTCTCTTCCCTGCCGGAAGGGCCGTAAGCGGAAAGAACGTGTTTGAGCATTTCCTTATCGTACATCATCAAAGCACCTCTTCGAATTTCTTGGTCCTGAGGAACGCATCCGCCAGCTTGTAGGCGTTTTCAATGTCGCTGACAGAGGCGATGCTGTTGGGGGAGTGGATGTAGCGGCAGGGCACGCTGATGCCGCCGGCGATGCAGCCCGCAAGGGACTTGTGGATCTCGCTGGCGTCGGTGCGGCCCCTGCTGCCCTGACGAAGCTGGAAGGGGATGTTTTCTTCCCTTGCGGTCTTCTTGAGGGCGTTGAACATCTTTTCGGGCACAATGGTGCCGCCATCCATAAAGGTAAGGGCAGGGCCGTTGCCCACACGGGTCACATGCTGGTGGCTTTCCACGCCGGGCATATCGTTGGCGGTGGTTCCTTCAAGGATAAGCGCCACATCCGGCTTCACGTTGTAAGCGGTGACCACGGCGCCACGGATGCCCACCTCTTCCTGTACGGTAAAGGCGGCGTAGAAATCGCACTCGTAATCGTTCTTGAGAAGCTCCATGGCGATGGCGCAGCCCACACGGTCATCAAGGGCCTTGGACTTCACATGATCCTCGCCGTAGCGCTCGAAACGGGTGGCGAACACAGCGCCTTCGCCGGGCTTTACATACTTGAGGACATCCGCCTTATCCTTGGCGCCGATGTCGATGAAAAGCTCGGTATGGTCAAGGGCGTGTTCCCTGTCCGTCTGGCTCTGCAGGTGGATGGCCTTTGCGCCGATGACGCCGGGGATCTCGTTTTTACCCACGAGCACACGCTTGGATACCACCACGCGGGGGTCGATGCCGCCCTGCTGGTAAATGAGCAGGCCGTTATCCATGGCGCCCCAAATGAGCATGCCCACTTCGTCCATATGGGCGGCCACCATCACCTTGGGGCCGCTTCCCTTTTTGTGGACGTACAGGTTGCCCATGCGGTCTACCCATGTTTCATCCGCATACTGCTTTGCGTATTCACGGATATAGCGGCGCACCGGGCCTTCATTGCCGGAGGGGCCGGAAAGGTTGCAGAGTGTCTCTAATCGTCCAAGCATAATTTTTCCTCCCAATCCTCGCCGATGGAAGCTGCGAAGGCTGCCAGCAGCTTGGCGCAGTTTTTGAGCGTATCCATATGGATGACTTCAACGCTGGTGTGCATATACCTGAGGGGCAGCGAAATGATGCCCGTGGCAACGCCGGCACATGCCACCTGCATGCGGTGGGCGTCCGTGCCGCTGTGACCCATGCAGGGGTCTGCCACCCAGTTGATGTTCATTTCGGTACCGACATCGCACATCCACTCGTACATCTTCTGGTTGACGTTGCTGCCGACGGTGAGGGACACCTGATCGAACTCCACATAATCGGTGGATTTGGCGCCGGGCTGGGGCGCATGGCACACATCGATGGCGATGGCCATATCGGGTGCCGTGTTCCAGCTGCCGCAGGAAGCGCCGAAGTTGGGGCCCTCTTCCTGGGTGGAGCCGCAGAAGATGAGGTTGCAGTTGAGCTTCACGTTCTTGAGGAGCTCCATGGTGTAAAGCATAGCGGCAACGCAGGCACGGTCGTCAAAGGTCTTGCCGGCAATGAAGCCGTTCTTAAGCTCCATGGGCGGACAGAGGGCGAAGGTGACGTTGTCGCCCACGCTGACGTTGGCCTTCACTTCCTCTGCAGGAAGGGCAGTATCGCAAACAAGGTCATCGAGCTTGTAGTTCTTTTTCTGATCCTCTGCGCTGAGCAGGTGGGGCGGCATGGCGCCGATCACCGCCGGGATGCGCTTTTTGCCGTGCACCGTCACTTCGCTGCCGGGCAGTACCCGGGGGTCAACGCCTGCCACGCTGTGAAGGCGCAGCATGCCGTTGTCCTCGATGTCGCTGACCATCAGGCCAACCTCATCCATATGTGCCATCACGAGCAGGGTGGGGCCTTCCTTGTTGCCGATGCGTGCATAGCAGTTGCCGGCAACATCGAGCCAAACATCATCCGTATAGGCCCGGAAATATCCTTTGAGCACTTCTGCCACCGCCACTTCGTTACCCGTGACGCCCGGCAGCGTGGTCAGATCGGATATTACCTTAAAGATATCCATACGCTGTATTTCTCCTTTTCTGTGTATTTTGAAGCGGGCGCTGCCCGCAGGAAAGCATTGTTATTTGCCGATGCAGTCACGCAGCACACGCATGGCGTTCTTGTGGGTGATCAGATCCACCTCACGGGCGGTGAACACCCGGTTAAGGGCTTCTTCCACCATGGGCATGCCGGCAACATCCTTGTATTCAAGGGTGCAGCCGATGCCATCAAAGTCGCTGCCGAGGGCGATGGTCTCCACGCCTGCCACATCGGCAATGTGCTTTGCATGGCGCACGATGTCGCTGATGAAGGTGTGGTTTGCCTTTTCCACAAGGAAGTCCGCACTGTAGTTCAGGCCGGTGACGCCGCCCTTATCCGCAAGGGCACGGAGCATATCGTCGGTAAGGTTGCGGAAGATGTCGCACTGCGCCCGGGCGTTGGAGTGGGTGGCAACGAAGGGCTTGGTGGAATACTTCACAAGATCCCAGAAGCCGCCATCGCTGAGGTGGGAGCAGTCCGCCACGATGCCAAGCTCGTTCATGCGGCGCAGCGCTTCGATGCCGAAGGGCTTGAGTCCCTTTTCGGGGGCGCTGATGTTGGGGAAGCCAAGGCTGTTTTCATGGTTCCAGGTAAGGGTGACGATGCGGACGCCCCGGCGGAACATTTCATCCACCCGTTCGATCTTTCCATCAAGGGGAACGCCGTCCTCCACCGTCAGCATGGCGGACATTTTGCCGGCCGCCGCATTCTTTTCGATATCCTCCGCCGTCAGCGCAGGGGCGATGAGGTCGCTGTTCGCAGCGATCTCCTTTTCATAGCAATCCGCCGCAAGGTTGAAAAACTCCCAGGCGCTCACTTCTTTTTCCGTTTCGGGATCCACGCTGGGGGTGGGGATGAAGAGTGCGAAGCACTGCATGAGCGCACCGCCCTCCTTCATGCGGAGAAGGTCAAGGTGGCCTTCCGGATTGCTGCGAAGGTTCTTTTTGCCGCAGCTGCGGTGTACTTCGCACACGATGGTGTCGCAGTGCAGGTCGATAAAGCGCATGTTGTTCATAAAGCTGTTCCCTTCTTTATTTCTCGAGCGCTTCACGCACGGCGGTGCGGAAGTCGTTCATATCTTTGCCATGGAAGTGCCACCAATGCTCCGGGTCAAGGTGACCGGAGGCGGTACCACGCTTGTAGCCCTCGCTGTGGCTTACGATCTCATCCACGGTGATGGTGGGGTATTCCTTCATCAGGAACACGCAAAGCTCCACAGCGTTGCGCCAAATGGCATCAAAGTAGGGCTGCTGCGCCGCCGCATCATAACCGATGATGTCAAAATCCGTCATGTACGCCATGTGGGGCGCCTCGCAGATCTCAATGCCGATGTGGTCGTTATTGTCGCTGCCGCCGGCATGCCAGCCCCTGTGATCCCAGGGCAGGTACTGGTAAACGCCCTCATCGTCAAGGAAGGCATGCACGCAGACCTCACGGCCATACTGCTCGGATGCGGGCTTGTTCCAAAGGTCGAACCATTTATCAGCCTTCACGCCCGGCTCTGCGGTGGAGTGGATGGTGATGCCGATGGGGGTGATCTTCTTTCCCGCCTTGTAGCAATCGTTTTCCGTCATCAGCTTTGTGGTGATCTTGACCATATCAAATTTACCTCCGTGGTAAAATTCAGGCTTTTTTCTTTTTGAGAAGATTGGGAAGCTCCGGCGCAAGCTGGGTGAAGAGCACCGCCGCAAACACCAGCGCACAGCCGATCAGTTCCTTTGCGCTGAGCGCCTGATCGAGGAGCAGCCAGCCTGCCAGCACCGCAAACACGCTTTCAAGGCTCATGATAAGCGATGCCATGGTGGGGTTGGTGTTCTTTTGGGCGATGATCTGCAGCGTATAGCCGACGCCGGCGGAAAGAGCACCTGCATAGCAGATGGGCAGCCATGCGGCAAGGATCTCCTTCATGTTGGGTTCTTCCGCAATGAACATGGCGATGGCGGACAGGATGCCGCAGGTGAAGAACTGGATGCAGGACATGCGCACGCCGTCCACAAGGGGCGAGTAATGATCGATGACAAGGATGTGCACCGCATAGCAGAAGGCACAGCAGAGGATAAGAAGATCGCCCTTTGAGATGGTGAACTCCTCCGTCACGCAAAGAAGGTACATGCCAACTGCCGCCACCACCACGGCAAGCCACACCGCAAGGGGCACCTTTTTCTTCATGAAGATGCCGAAGAAGGGCACGATGAGGATGTAAAGGGTGGTGATGAAGCCGGCTTTGCCCACGGTGGTGTAGCCGATGCCGATCTGCTGGAAGGCGCTTGCCACAAACAATGCGCAGCCGCAGGCGATGCCGCCGATGATGAGGGTCTTTTTATCCCCCGTTTCCCTGCGGATACCCTGCTTTTTGTTGAGCGCATCAAACAGGGCGATCACGGGCAGCAGCACCACGCCTGCCACAAAGGAACGGGAGGCGTTGAAGGTAAAGGACCCGATATCGTTTCCCTCGGACTGTGCCACAAAGGAAAAGCCCCATATGAGCGCCGTCAGCACCAGCAGAAGATTGCTTTGCAAAGCTTTTTTGTTATTCATAATTTCGTTTTTCTTCCTCTATGAAATAAGACCTGTTTTTCTGTGGACATAATACGCCGTTTCTATTGTATCACAAGCAAAAGGAAGCCGCAATTGAGCGAAAGGCGATTTCTGCCTGTTCACGGGCTTCCTTTTATGAAGTTTCATCATGCAAAACATGAATGGATGATCTTCGGGAACACCTGCCGCCGCACATGCTTGCGGTACAGGCGTTCTTCATCCTCTCTGCCGCCCATCAGGGACTTGTTGATCAGGGTATTGTCGCTGACGCTGAACAGCGCCGCCATTTTATAGCCGCTCAGCTCCGCCGCAAGGAAGGCGGCAGCGGTCTCCATCTCAACGGAATTGCAGCCGAGGGCGAGGATCTCATCGATCCTTGCAAACTGAGCGAAGATGGTATCGATACTGAAGTTTCTTGATGTGTGGAAGCGGACGTTTTCCTCCCTTGCGATGCGCTGTGCATTGGCAAGGAGCATTGCGTTCAGCTCCCGGTCGGGATAGGCTTCCCTGCCGAAGGCATCGTTTTCCTTTAAGCTGCCGGGAAGCAGATAGCGGCTGACACCGTCGCCGCAAACGGAGACCTTCGGCACCACGATGTCGCCGATCTGCATATTCACATCAAGCGCCCCCACGGAGCCGATGAAAATGCACCTTTCGCAGGCGGTAAGCCCAAGGGCAAGGGCGATATCCGTACACACCGGCGCTCCGATGTGGGTCTTGATGTAGCTGAACTTTTCCCCGTTGGGAGCGGTCATATCCCACACCATGGTCTCCGCACCGGGCACGGGAGAAATGTATTCGCCTCTGCCGAACGCGGCGGGATCGAACACCGTGGGTTCCCACCAGGGGGCAAGCACCACGTTTTTGCGGATCAGCGCCCCATCAAAGCCGAAGGCTTCCTCCGCCGCCCCCTCTCGGTTGGCGCCGAAGCGTGCCATACCCCGAAGCAGCCCTTCATACAGTTCGCTGTGCTGTTTTGCCATGTTATCTCCCCCTGCGTGCGGCGCCCCGGTTTTGCTGTATCTATTGCGTATTATAGCACAGTTGTGCCTTTTGCGCAGGGTGGGAAGGGCGTTTTGCGGCAGGAAGCCACTGTGGGGTGCGGCGCAGGTTTGCGCCCTGCGGGCGCAAAATGGCCGGCGTGCCCTGCGGGCACGCCGCCGGCTGCGGCGCAGCCGCAGCATGCGCCGCGCCCCCCGTATCACCGCCGCAGCACCATCGCCCGCCAAAAAACAAAGACCCGGCCTGCACAAAGGTCGGGTCTTGCTGTGTCAGTCATTCTTCAGCTGTTTTCCATCATGCTGTCCGCAAGGTCATAGACCGCCATGTACAGCTTTACCATCTCGTTATACCGGGGCGCAAACTCCGGCGCACCAATGGTCTTCCCCTCTTTCGCCGCCATATCGCACAGTGCGCTGTAGGCTTTATCGAAAGCACGGAACTGCGGCGTAACGCAGATCTGCTCAAACACATCGTCGGAAATATCAGCAAAGAGCTTCGGCATGCACATGGTGTTTCCTCCTTTTTTTCTGTCGGTATACTTCACATATTGAGCATAGTCAATCTTCTGAGCAGGTTACAATACCTTTATGATCTCATATGAACCCTTTTACAAAACGATGCTTGCAAAGGGCATCACAGAATATCAGCTGATTTACAAACAGGGCATCTCCGCAGCAACGCTGCACAGGATGAAGCACGGCGGCGCCATTACCACAAAGACGCTCGATACCCTGTGTTTTGTTCTGGATTGCGGTGTGGAAGATATCCTTTGTTACAAAAAAGATTCCTGATCGGGAAAGAGCGGAAGCGGCTGCTTCCGCTTTTTGTTTTCCCTTATTCCCGGAACTGATACTGGTAAAGAGCGGCATACATGCCGTTTTGCGCAATAAGCGCCTCGTGGGTACCACGCTCTGTAATGCCATCCTTGGTGAGGACGATGATCTCATCCGCATTTTTGATGGTGGAAAGCCTGTGCGCCACCACGATGCAGGTGCGCCCCCGGGAAAGCTCCGTCAGCGCCTGCTGAATGAGCATTTCTGTGGCATTATCAAGGGCGCTGGTGGCTTCATCCAGAATCAGAATGGAGGGATTTTTCAAAAATACCCGGGCGATGGAAATGCGCTGCTTCTGACCGCCGGAAAGCTTGATGCCACGCTCGCCCACGCCGGTATCGTAGCCGTGTTCAAGGGTCATGATGTAGTCGTGGATGTGGGCTTTCTTCGCCGCCTCGATGATGGCCTCATCGGAAGCGTCAAGGTCGCCGTAAGCGATGTTCTCACGGATGGTGCCGTTGAACAGGAACACATCCTGTGCCACGATGCCGATGTTGCGGCGGAGCGATTCCCTTGTCAGGTCACGGATGTCGATGCCGTCAATGGAGATGACGCCGCTGTCCGCTTCGTAAAAACGGGGAATGAGGTTGCAGATGGTGGTCTTGCCGCCGCCGGAGGGGCCAACGAGCGCCACCGTTCTGCCCGGGGCGATGCGCATGGAAAGGTCGGCAATGACCTTGCTCTCTTCATCCGCCGCATCGCTGTTTTCATAGCGGAAGCTGACGGAATCGAAGGTGATGTCGCCCTTGAGGGCCTTGGCTTCCACGGTGCCGGTATCGGTCTCGTCCTTCTGGTCCATGATCTCCGTGAAGCGCTGGAAGCCGGTCATGCCGTTCTGCAGCTGCTCGAAGATGCTCACAAGGCGGTTGATGGGCTTTAGGAAGTTGGTGATATACAGCACAAAGGCGGTGTATTCGCCGATGTCGATCTTGCCGTAGAAGAAGAACAGGCCGCCTGCCACCAGCACGATGAAATACAGCAGGTCGTTGAACAGGGACATGGAGGTGTGGAACTTGCCCATCTCCTTATATGCCCTGCCCCGTGCCTTTTTGTAGCGCTCGTTGGCGGCGTCGAACTTCCTGTTTTCGTGGGTGGCTGCGGTGTAGGAGCGGCTCACACGCATGCCGGCGATGGCGGTCTCCACGTTGGCGTTCACCTCGCCCACCTCCACACGGGTGTCACGGAAGGCGGCTGTCAGCCCGTAGCGCAGCTTCACCGCACAGAACACCATCAGGGGCAGGAACAGGAACACGATGAGCGTCAGCAGCAGGTTGTAGCGGGAAAGGATCACAAGGCTGCCGATGAGCATGATGCCCGAAAGGAACAGATCCTCCGGACCGTGGTGGGCAAGCTCGGAAACATCCTGCAGGTCGTTCACAAGGCGGGAAAGCAGCGTGCCGGTCTTGTTGGCATCGAAGAAGCTGAAGGGCAGCTTCTGCATGTGGCGGAACATATCCCGGCGCATATCCGCCTGAATACGCACGCCCACAATGTGACCCCAATAGGTGATGATGTAGTTGAGCACCGCCTTGATGAGGTAAATGCCAAGCAGCGCCGCACCCCAGATGATGAGCAGGCGCAGGTTCTGGTTGGGCACGTAATCGTTGATGATGTTCTTGGCGATGGTGGGATAGAAAAGATCGCACACCGCCACGATAAAGGCGCATACCATATCCAGCGCAAACAGCTTGCGGTGGGGCTTATAGTATGCTGCAAAACGTTTTAACAGCTGCATGGGAGGATACCAAACGCCTTTCCTGTCAAAATAGGATCAAAGTGGGGAGCGGTGTCAGGAAACGATATCGCCCTGGTGGGAGATGAGGGTGGCATCGTACACGCCATCCACCCGAAGGAACTTTTCCACAAAGCCGGTCTCGTTTTCACGGAGGCGCAGTTCCATGGTAAGCTCGATGCCGTCACGCTGGGCGGTCTTGGACTTCAGCTTGGCGTTGGGCAGCTGCTTCACCATCTGCCTGACCTGCTGGGAAGCGCCCTCGTGGTAGTGGATGATGAGCAGGTAGGGTGCGCTCATTTTGCCCTTGAAGAGGGTGAGCACCACCATAATGGCGCCGATGACGAGGGCGGCGATGACCGCCACATCATAAAACTTGGTGCCGATGGCGATGCCTTCGCCCACAGCCCAGAACATGAACACCGTGTCGATGGGATCCTTCACCGCCGTGCGGAAACGGATGATGGACAGGGCGCCCACCATGCCCATGGAAAGGGCAAGGTTGTTGTTGATGAGCATGAGCATGAGGCTCGTGACCATGGTGAGCATGATGAGGCTTAGGTTGAAGTTGCGGGAGTAGAGCACACCGCCAAATGTCTTCTTATAGATGAAGAATACGAAAAGACCCACCGCCAAAGAGATGATGAGCGTGAGCACCACCTGCATGGGGCTGAGGGTGATGGAAAAAACATCGGCAAGGGAAAATGTGGTTCCGTTCATTTATCAAAAAACCTCCGGTCTGATTCATAGGGAAGGCGGCCTCACCGAGCCGCAGCAGGGGTTGAAAAACCTCTGCTTCCATTGTGGGGGATTCCGCAAAAAAAGTCAAGGCGCTATCAGAGCTCAAACCGCCTGCAAAGGCAATATTTACTCACAGCGCTCCTTGTGTGAGCATCAAGCTGCAGCAGCGAACGCACATAGGTGGGCAGATAGCGGTTGAATTTCACTTCCAGCACCATATCGTACCCATCGATAACGGGGTAGGTGGGAATGCGGGCGTTGAACAGGTCCGTGCTGCGCATGCCGGTTCTGACATCCTTATCGAAGGTGATGCGCACATCCTCAAGGGGGAAGGTGTAGGCTTCACGCATGTAGTCCACAATGACACGGGGCTTCAGAGGCTTCGTGGCAAACTCCGCAAACATGCGCCTTGCAAAGGGCTCGTTCCTGTGAAGAAGGAAGGTGTAATCCCCCTTCATCAGCCGCTCGTATTCCTCCCGTGAAAGCATAACGGACTTTTTGAGGATGTAGCCGTTTTCCTTGTGCTTGCATTCAAGCTTGATGGCAGCATCCGACATGTTGTAGATGCGGATGCGGAACTTGTCACGGTTATCCACACCGTCGAGCTTTTCCCGGAAAGCGGAATCGTTCATGTCATCGAAGTACAGGCTGCGGATGAAGTATTCGCCGCCGTTTTTCCGGGCGTATTTGTCCTGCTCAAGGGTCAGCGCCAGCTTCTTTGACAGCAGGGTATAGCTGCCCCGGTTGATGTAGTACTTGAGCTCGTGCCGGTACTCAGGCGTTTTCATTGGCCGAACACCTCCTGCATATAGGAATCGGAAAGGCCGAACTCGGCCTGCAGCTGCTTTTTGATGGAAGCAGGGCGGTTTTCGGCAAAGTAGCGCATGTTTTCCACATGGCGCAGGAAGCCGTCATAGCTGCCGAGCACCTCGCCGTGCTGCTTTACGCCCATGAAGGTATCGCCGTTGAACTTTTCACGCTCCCGCCTGATCTCGGGCTCCGTGACGGCATACAGCTCATCGATCAGGGACAGCACACGCTCCGGCGCATAGATGGTATCAAGGAGCTCCGCAAAGCGCCTGACGAATCGGTCACGCCAATCCGCATTTTTCAGGAGCGCATTGAAAAGGTCGCTGCAGGGCTTGGAGGAAAGCCGGCGGATGGAAAGGGTCTGGTGATCCGCCCTGTCCTTCGTTTCGCTGTTGTAGGTGGAACCGAAGCTCCAGCAGAAATCGTAATAGATCCACTTCCACTTGCCGCCATCCACCTTGTAATACTGGATGTTCCACACATCGCTGTTGGCGCTGTAGATCTCTGCGATCATGTAATCCATGAAGCTGTCAAGATCCACACGCTCCGCCATGTAGGCATAGTCGGAAGCGTTTGAAAGGTCATCGCCCCTGGTGTCGAGCCACGCCATCAGCTCCTTCCATTCGGAAGCGGAGCCGTAGTAGGCGGTATCCGAGGAGCGGATGATATCCATATTGACGGTATCCGCTGTGTTTTCGTGCTGGGCAATGAAGAAGCGGTTGCGCTTTTCCTTCATGAAATACACGCCCCAGTATTCGCCGTTCAGGTACAGCACATAGGGTCTGTAGGTCTGGTAGAGGAAGTTGACATCGCTGCCGTAAAGAAGACCTGCCGCCAGCTCATCACGGAACTTGCCGTTGTTCTGATCCTGTCCGCCGCAGCGCAGCACGATGGATTTATACTCCGTATAGGGCAGCTCCTCAAAGAAGGGATACGCCATGCGGTTGTCGCCGTACTGATCCCGGGCGATGAGGTTGAAGCCCTTCTGGGCACGCCCCCTGCCGAAGCTGCCGGCAATGCGCATGCCGATATTCTGGGAAAAGACCTCCTGCCCGTTTTCATCGAACACGCCGAGGCAGCCCGGGCGCTCCCACTCATCGGGTGCGGTCTTCGATTTCCAGTAATTTGCCGTGGTGATGGCATCGCCGTAGCCAAGGGTGGGATCGTAATTCTCGCCGTAGGCATAGATGCCGGTCTCGTTGCTCCAAAGGTTATCGGGATCGGTAACAAGGGTCACAACGGGGATGCCGTGGTTCACGTTATCGGAGGTGAACAGATAGGTGCCGCTCACGGTATCGGTATTGGTGATGTAGCCGTCCCTGACCGCTACCGCACGCACCACCGTGTTGGAGGAAATGCTGATGGCACCCGTATACACCGGGGAATTCGCATTGGGGGTGGTGGCATCAAGGGTATAGTGGATGGTCTCCCCCTCGCCTGCCGCCATTTCAAGGGAGACGGGCGCACCGTAGATGCCGGGGGTGGTCAGAAAGCTGACCTTTGCGGTAACGCCCTTTTGCCCCGTGCCGTTGGCACTGCCGGGGGTGGCGGCGGCGAAGCAGGCATAGCTGCCCCCATCGTCGATGCCGTAGCTCATATCATTCAAAAAGGCGCCCGTTTGCAGTTTATCCATCAGCAAACCATCGGCGCCGAACAAGTAGAGCGATGCGCCTTCGGCGCTGAGGTTGAAGTTGGTGTGCAGATCCCTTGGATCGTTCTTGCGGTTCAGCTCGGAAGCGTACAGGATCATGTACTGCCCCGGCTCGATGCTGACCCCATCGGGAAAGATCCACTTGGCGGGGTTTTTGGGGTTATCGCTGAGGGCGCAGCCCGCAAGGGAAACGGCGTTTGCGCCCCGGTTGTGAAGCTCGATGATGTCGTGAAACTCCCCGTCGATCGCCGCAGCCGCCGCCACGTTTTTGCCGATAAGCTCGGAGATATACACATCGCTTTTCGTATGGGCAAGGCTTTGGTTGAAGGCGGCATAGCCATCCTCCGAATTGGGGTAGCCCGGGGTGGCGTGGGCGGTCGAAGCAAATTCGCCGGTGCCGTCCGCAATGCGTGCCATGGCCATATCCGCTTCCTGTGCGCTGTAGGATACGCTGTCAAGGATGGTGCCCCGCTTGCCGGAAAGCACCACATCCTCCCGATAGGCGCTCAGGCCGAAGGGGGCATGCAGCTCGCCTGCAGCATTGAAGCCCTCGTTGCCGGAGCAGAAGATGACAAGGTAGCCGCCCGGTGCGATCACGGTGCCTTCGGGCAGGGTGTACTTTTTCGGCTGGGAGAGGGAATCGGAAATACCGTAGCCGGAAAGATCTACCTCGTAGCTGTTTTTGTTGTAAAGCTCGATATAATCGCTGTAGGCGTTGTTGGCGTCCGCCACGGTGGTGGCGTTGGAAGCCATGAACTCGTTGATGTAAACGCCGATATCCTCCTCGCCCTTTAAGGATTCCTCAAAGGCTGCGATGCCGGCAGGGCTGTTTTCGTAGCCGGGGGAAGGCTGCATCTCCTCCCACATGCCGCTTTCCTCTTTTGCAAGGGTGTTGCCGGAGGCGACGGCACGGAGCACGAGGGTGTCAAGGGTGTTGCCAGTGGCATCAAAGAGGATGAGGCTGTCCGTGGCGCTGATGCGGAAGGGCGCCACAAGGCCGCCGGTGTTTTCGCCGCTGCACCACACGAGGATATAGCCGTTCGCTTCCACTTCCGTGCCGGTGGGGAACACGTACTTGGCGCCGGCGGCAAGGTCATCGGTCAGTCCGAAGCCGCCGATGCTGACCGTTTCGCTGCCGGTGTTGTGAAGCTCCACCCAGTCGGGATAATCGCCGTTTTCATCGGGCACGGAGCCCTTGTTGCTGGACATGACCTCATTGAAGGCAAGGGTGCTTGCCACAACGTGGGAATTGCCCTCCCCTTCGCCGCCTGTCATATATGCGATGAGTGCGATCACAAGGGCGGCAAAAAGCACTGCCGCCAAAATCAGCTTACCCGTTTTTCGTTTCATTCCCGGTTCTTCCCTTTCTGATATCAGCGCAAAACGCACGGCACACATCCGTTTCCTGCCGTGCGGATCTTTCTCACCTTATTCTACCATAACCTTTTCCTCTTGAACAGTAAACGTTTCGTAAATGCCCCGCCATCCGCCCTGATTTTCGCTGCATAAAACTGTAAAAAATCCGTGAATCCGGGCTTCTTCGCCCCAAATTGCTTGCAATGCGCCATGAAAGATAGTAGAATAAACTGAATATGTATCCGCATGGAACCTTAGGAGGAAACTCTGTGAGTTTATCGCTTGAAGTCAAAAAATTTATCAATTCCGAACATACCGGTGAATATATCGAGATCGAACTGCCCGGTGAGATCGAAGTGCCCCGTCCCCGTGTGAAGAAACCCAAGGCTGCGCCCGTCCCCGAAGGGGAAGAGGGCGCCGATGCCGCTCCCGAACCGGTGGATGACGGCCCCGAGGTGCAGCACGAGCGTGCACGCATCCACTACATCGAGGCCGGTACCGGCGAACCGCTGCTGCTCATCCACACCATCGGCCAGTCCTTCTACACCTGGCGCAAGGTCTTTAACCGCCTGAGCGAGCATTACCGTGTTATCGCACCGGATCTGTTCGGTCACGGCTATTCGGACAGGCCCATCACCTTCGGTTACTCCATTGAGGAGCACACCGATGCGCTCCTGCGCTTCATGGATGCGCTGAACATCTCCTGCGCCCACATTGCGGCCTTCTCCATGGGCTCTGCCTATGCGCTGAAGCTGGCGATGGATCACCCGGAGCGTGTGGCGAGGATGGTGCTGCTTTCCCCCGGCGGCATCACGCCGGAAATGCCCCTCACCGTTCGCATGATCGACAGCCCCCTGCTGGGCTTTGCCGCCTGCCGCCTTTACGGGCTGAAGACCGTGGAAAAGCTGCTGCAGGAATCCGTGTTTGACCTTACCAACATCACCCAGGATGTGGTGCAGGAATACTACCGCCCTGCTTCCGACCCGGAAGGCCGCCGTGCCATCCGCCTTTCCCTGCAGAACTATGAGGACGAGGATATCGTGGCGAAGCTACGCCAGCTGAATGCGGACACCCTCATCCTGATGGGCACGGAGGATAAGTGGCACACCGCAGAGACCTGCGAATTGTACCACTCCGCCATGCGCAGCGCCGGTTTTGCGGTGGTACGCAACGCAGGCCACCTGATGCACGAGGAGAAGCCCGACCGCTTTGTGGCGGCGCTGCTGGAGTTCATCCCCGTGGTGATGCCGTAAATTCGCTTTCGCCTTCACCCCTGCGCAAATGCGTGGGGGTGTTTTTTGTTTTTGGCAAGGCAAGGAGCGCAAGGCGAAATCCCAACGGGGGAGCGTGGGGCGCACGTTTGCCCCTTCGGGGCAAACGGAGGCGCATGCGCCTTGGCTGCGGCGCAGCCGCAGCCGTGCGCCCCGCGCCGCATTTCCTTACCGCCGCCGCAGCTTCCTTAACGTTTCATTAAAACTTCATGAGTTTCCCCCTTTTCCCCCTTCCCTGTGCTATGCTGTTCCCATCGAAGAAAACAAGGAGGTCAAAACAATGCTTCGTGTCCTGTTCTGGCCCTTCAAAATGCTCTGGAGCTTTGTGGGGGTCGTCTTTCTTGCCATCGGCAAGCTCATGAGCCTGCTGCTGGGTCTCCTCATCACGGTGATCGGTGCGGTGCTTTGTGCCACCCTCGTGGGCGCCATCGTGGGCATCCCCCTCGTCATCCTCGGCGTCACGATGATGGTCAGGTCGCTGTTTTAAGGGTACATATAATAGGAAGAGATACAAAAAGGCAGAGCCGGCGCTCTGCCTTTTCTTCGTATTATATTTATCCGAACAGCAGCCCCAGCGCAAGACCGCCGGCGCCGCAAAGGCTCATGACGAGGATGGGGTTCGGCTTCCACTGGCGCAGGGCGAAAAATGCCGCCGCAAACAGAAGGATGCCGATATAGTTGAGGTTTTCCGCAGCAATGCCGCCGCCCGAAAACGCCACCAGCTTCAGAATGGAAAGCCCTGCCCCTGCGATCAGCGCCACCACCGCCGGGCGGAAGCTTGCAAGGATGCTCTGCAGCAGGGAAAGCGTCTTGTAGCGGTAATACACGAACGCCAGCAGCGATACGATGAACAGCGAGGGGAAGATGCTGCCGAAGGTGGCCGCCAGCGCACCGCCCACGCCTGCAATGCGCACGCCCACAAAGGTCGCCGCATTGATCACAATGGGGCCGGGGGTCATTTCCGCAATGGTCACAAGGTCGGTAAACTCGCTCATGGTGAGCCATGCGTTTTCCGTGACCACACGGCTTTGGATGAGGGGCATGGCAGCATAGCCGCCGCCGATGGAGAAAAGCCCCACCTGCAGAAAGTTCCAGAAAAGATACAGGTAGATCATTTTTCCACCCCCTTAGGCTTTAAAAGCGTTGCACGCAGCACGCCGATCAGCCCTGCGATCAGAATGATGAACACCACGTTCACCTTGAAGAAGAAGGTGGCCGCAAAAGCGCCCAGCACGATGAAAAGGTCGATGAGGGACTTGCGCTCAGCCACCTTTTTGCCAAGGTTGCATACCACATCAAGGATCACCGCCGCCACGCCTGCCTGCATGCCTTTGAGCACGAGGGCAACGTATTTGTTGGCTGCAAAGGCCGCATAGAAAAGGGAGATCACAAGAATGATGATCACCGGCGGAATGACGGTGCCAAGCACCGCCAACGCCGCACCCGGCACGCCGCCCACACGCCAGCCCACAAGGATGGCCGCATTCACGGCGATGGCGCCGGGGGATGTCTGGGCAAGGGCGGTCAGATCCAGCATCTCCTTGTCATCGATCCAATGAAATTCGTCCACATATTTGCGCTTCATGAAGGTGATGATCACAAAGCCGCCGCCAAAGGTAAAGGCGCTGATGTAAAGGGATGTCACAAACAGCTTCCACAGCTTTTGTGCCCTTGTAAGTTCCTGTCCCATTTCTTCTCCTTTCATTCTCAATGGTCTCAGTATACTATCGAACGCCTTCTTTGGGAAATAACAAGTTTTTTGCGTTGCGGCTTTTGAAATCACATCGGCTTTGATGCACTTTCCTGCCGCCGCTGCATCCGCCGCCAGCAAAGGAAGCCGTAAAGGTCGTTCACAAGGAACATCACAAAGCAGATGACCACCGACACATAGCTTTGTTCGCTTTGCGCTGCGATCACCCACAGGGCGATGAGCACCACATCGTTCATCGCATACACAAGGGCGAAATAGGGGCTCCGCCGCCACGTCAGGTACACCGCCGCAAAGCTCGTTGCCACGGAAAGGGTACTGAGGGCAAGGCTTGCGGTATTGAAAAACCGCAGCACGAAGTAAAATACCGCCGTCACCGCCGCCGTCAGAAGCAGCATGAACGCAGTCTCCTTCCTGCTGAGCCGTGCCGCCGCCACCTCTGCTTTATTGCCCTTGAAGGGGTGGCGCAGCCATGCAATGAGCGCCGCCAGCGCCATGGGGCCCGTCATGCCAAGGTAGGTGATCATTTCCCCGTAATAGGCAAAGCCCCATGAGATGATGCCGTACAGGATGCTGAATACCACCATCAGCGCCTGCCCGATGGGGTTGCCCTTTGCATTAAAGATGAGGGATGTGACCCCAATGAGGGATGCGGCGGCGCTGAGCACGCCCTGCCCCCTGAAAAGCACAAAGGCAATGAGGATGACCGCTGCGCTGCCGCCCCACAAAACAATCTCGCCCTTTGTGAAATAAGGCTGTTTTTGCTCCCGTTTCATTCCGTTTCCTCCAAAAAATAAGCACCCGTATGCACATCTTCAAAGACCTAACGATGTACAAACGAATGCCGCTGCATTCGCTGCCCGGTGGCAGCAGAGTGTATGCTGTTGAACGGAAACAAGTATACCACAGCCGATTCCCCGCGGCAAGCAAAAAGGAACGGGAGACCCGTTCCTTTTATGATGCATCTGTTTTTTTATTCCGCCTTTGCCGCTGCCGAGATGAGCACCGCATCCGCTGCGGTCAAAGCGCCGTCGCCGTTCACATCCGCCTTCTCAAAGGCTGTGCCCGTCAGCGTTTTGAGGGATGCCGCATGCTTTGCCACAAGGATCGCATCAAGCACGGTGATGCTGCCGTCCTCATCCGCATCGCCCATCAGCCGCCCCACCCATGTGATGGTGCCGCCGTACTGCTGGCGATCATCCGCCGTCCAGTCCCTGCTGCTGTCATAATAGGCAGTGGCGGTTATGCCCTTGAAGGCATCCGTACCGATGGCAGGCGCATCGCCAAGGAAGGTGAGGGTCGTCACGCCGCTGCCGTCAAAGCCATATGAGCCGATGCTTGATACAGCTTCCGGGAAGGTGACGGAAGTAAGGCTGCTGCAGCCCGAGAACACATAGTTGCCGATGGCGCTCAGCGTGGAAGGCAGGCTGACGCTTTCAAGTTCTGCGCAGTCCATCAGCGCATAGTGGGCGATCGTTGTAACGCCCTCGGGGATCACCACGCTTTCAAGGGAGCCGATGTACTTGAAGGCACCCTCCGCAATGGTGTCCGCCCATGCAAATTCGTAATCGTAGCCGCCGCCGATAGGGCCTGCGGTCTTGATGAGGGAATTAGACTGAAATACATACGTCCAAAGTGCCGTGACGCTGGCGGGCATGGTGATGCTTGCCAGGTTGGTGCAGCCCTGAAAGCCCTTCTCTAGGGAAGTGATGCCCTCTTCCACCACCACGGCGGTAACAAGCAGCTTATAACTGACGCCGTTAACGGTAGAAAGCCACGGCGCACTTGTCACGCTGCCCTTGCCGGAAATGACGAGCTTGCCGTCGCCGTAAAGGGTATAGGTCGCCTGCGTGCCGCAGCTGCCGGTGGTCACAATGGTCTCGCTGCCCGAAAGATAAGTTGGTACCGCACCCACCGCCATGGAGGGCGCAGGGGTCGGTTCGCCTTCCGCCTCGGGCGCAGGCGTTTCCGACACTTCGGGGGAAGGCGTCACATCCTGTTCCATATTAGGCACTTCCTCCGCTTCAGGGGTAGGAGTGGGTTCCGCCGCAGGTGTGGGCGTCACTTCCGCCTCAGGGGCAGGAGCAGGCGTAGTTTCCGGCATATCCCCTTCTGAAAACGCAGCGGAATGGATGCCGAACGTCATAGCGGCAGCAAGGATGAGGGCGGCAATGCGTCGTTTCATAAAAAGCTCCTTCACGGGCAATGTTGCAAAATACATGTGTGCGCATAAAAACGCAATATATATTGTAGCAAAAAGGGGGTGGTCTTTCAATCATCGCCGCCAAATATGCCGTGTATAGCAGGTTGACGTTTTGGGGTAATTGTAAAGCAAAGGAAGCGAGGGATTTGGGGGGAGGCGGCGCTTATTCCGGTTGGTGCTGCCTTTTAACAGTTGGAGCGCATTCATATACAATGCGGTCAAGGCGCCGGTGCTATGGTTCATACCGATGCTTTTTTAAAATCCCTGCGAGCCTTGAAGCAGTAATCCCCTTTTTCGATCCGCAATCATGCTCTTTTTTCGGTATAGCATTGCATATTTCTTTAAGAACTGTCAAAGTATTCTTGACGTTGGCAGGATAATCTGATAACTTGTTTACATAACCGAGTACTTCTTCGGCACCAGGCTCATCATCGAATGAGCTTCGCAGTTCTCTGCGATATACAGGTTTTCCTGTGCAGAGCGCTTGGCCCTCTGGGAAAGTGAAGACGAAGAAGAATCGGTTTTTCTTTTTTGGAAAAAACATATCTGCTCTTATTACTCCCATTCCACTGCCCCTTCCAGTGCAGCCTCAAATACCTCTGCAATGGCAGCAAGGGTATCACGGTCCTTGCGCAGCAATATGTCCTTGCCATTTCCGTGATATCGTCTGTGGTGTTAAAGACGATTCAGTCTTCTATATTGACATCTTTCATTGGCTGTGGCATATTATTTACAGAAGATGTTCTAAGGGATTGAAACTTCGGGGTTCCTCCGTATGAGTTCATTATGTCCTTGGTAACATCTTTATTTTTAGTCATAACCTTAAACATTTTCCACTTTTATCATCTATATAGAAACTTCTATATCGGTACATCCACCGTGGGGGACACGGTGGAAGTCATGTCTGCGGACAAAGCCCGGCAGCTACCTATCTTTGCTGTTATCATACAGTACAGCCCCGGCTCAGGTGCTGTGGTCACATTACCTTCGTCACAACCCGGGGCGGCCGGCAAGCGTCCGCTGTGGTTGCACAGCACGAAAGTTCTGCATTATTCATGCTTTCCGATCGCATAGGATGTTCAAGCCGGGAGACGGCTTGAACGGCCTGTCTGCGGACAGGTCTCGCTCCTCCTGCCACAGGCAGCGCTCAGCTCCGCTGAGTCTTCAGCCAAGGCGTAAACGCCTCGGCTGAGACATGCCCGGAAAGACAATTAACTGGGAAATACACAAAAGAAAACACCCTGCAATGAAGTGACCCCAAAAAGTTAGACAATATTATCAAAAAATGTTTAAGCAGCCGAAAGGGCTTGCTGTCTGTGAATCGCAGGCGGCAAGCCCTTGAGTTTTGCCTTAATGCGACGGTTGTTATAATAATCCAGATATTCAA
>JAFSEB010000070.1 GCA_017435905.1 Clostridia bacterium
CCTGTAGCCCATATGATGTTCTCGCATATCCAGTATAACTGCTGTTTTGAATTCTGCCGAGTACCTGTTGTATTTTTGTCCCTTCTTACTCATTAAAAATATGCACCTCCCAAAGTGTCTAACTTTAGGGGTGCATATCATGGGAGCGTCTTTTTTCTTTTTGTATCTCGATGGCTGCAGGCGGATCGCACCGCAGCGTTTGGGCGTGAAGCTTACCTGCCGCTCTTTTTGAAGGGCAGCCAAAGGGTATTCTCGCCGGTGTTGAGCAGCAGGTCGCTGCCATCCCTGCGGAGGGTGATCTCCTCATAATCCTCTGCTACCAGCGGCGACTTCCAATAGCCCACAAGCTCGCCGTCACCCTGCCGCAGCTCGAAGCGCATGACACCGTACTGCAGGAAGATTTTGCCATCCTCTTCGGTGACGGTGCAGGGGCCGTAAGCCGGGTTTTCATACACGCCGGCATCCACATCTTTGGCAAAGGGGAGCGCTTCAAGCTGCTGCCGCCTTGCATCGTACTGCGCCCGATCCTGCCGCCACGCCTCGATGGTGCGGTCGGCATCGGCATATTCGGTGCCGCACAGCAGGTCGAGAAGATACTCGCCCACCGCCTCGTGCGCCCAGGTGCCGTTGGTGTTCACCAGCACCGCAAAGCCGCTGTCCTCCCCGGGCAGGAATCCCATCATGGCGTTGAAACCCTTCATGTCGCCCGAATGGTAATACAGCTTTTTTCCGCCTCTTTCTGTGGTGCGCCAGCCCAAGGCGTAATAAACGGGTTCCCTGCCCTCGGCGGCAGGGGCTGTCTGAATGTTTTCCTTCAGCAGCTGATGATACTGCGTGTCGCTGATCAGTTCCCGGGCGCCGCCGGACATCAGGCGGATCCATTTTTCAAGATCGCCGATGCGGGCACGTACCGAGCCGTCGGGCGCTTCGGAGGGGCACATGGAATACTGCACAAGACATGCATCCTTGCCGTTGGTGCGGTAGGGTTTGGCGTGTTCAAGCCCTTCCATACAGCCGGGGATGCTGCGCACACGGATACCAAGACCTGCGCCCTTGGCAAGATCTTCCATCAGCCACTGTTCATAGCTGCGGCCGGTGATGTGCTCCAATACATAGCCAAAGTAGATGTACATCTGGTTGCTGTACTGGTACGCCTGCAGATAAGGCTCGGTAGACTCGAGAAAACGGTAGCTTGCGCACACTTCATCCCGGTCGGGGTTCTGCAGGTGGTCGATGAAATCGTGACGGGGCAGACCGGTGCGGTGGCTCAGCATATCCCGGACGGTGATCTTTTTCGACCTTTCCGGATCCGCCACGCCAAAGTCGGGAAGATAATGCTGCACAGGCGTATCCCAGTCAAACCAGCCCTTGTCCACCGCAAGGGCGGCGGTCATGGCGGTGAAGCTTTTGGTGCAGGATGCGATATCAAAATAAGTTTTTTCTGAAATGGGAAGCTGATTTTCCCGGTCGGAATAACCAAAATAGCAGGTCTCGGCCTTGCCGTTTTGGATCAGTACGGCAGCACCGCCCACAAGACCGGTGGCGGCACGGACTTTTTCAAAGATCTCTGTAACCTTTTGGATCATAGTGTTGCTCCTTTCATGGCCTCAAGAGGCATTGCCTCTATGATACTACATGATACTACGGCAAATTTCCTGCTGCAACTGCGAATGATGCAAAACATATCCCTTAATGTCGGAAGGCCTTTATGTTAAAATAGAAAAAGACGGAGGTGTTTTCCATGAAAAACGACAGCTTGAAACGGTTTCTCGGCGTGCTGCTCGCTTTGGCGGCGGTGGGCTGCTTCCTTGCCGGGGTAACGGTGGAGGATGGCAGCGGCAGCGCTCTCGGCTTTGCGGGCGTTGTCAAGGTGCTGCTTTGCGCCGTGGCAGCGCTTCTTTTGCTGCTTGCTTCCCATCTTTTTGTTGTAAAGAGCGAAAAGGGGAAAAAGCTGAAACGAGCGGTGCTCATTGCGCTTGTGACCGCCATCATCCTCGGCGCTGCCATCGACAACCGCATGGAAATGATGGCGGCGGAAGAGCTGCTGCCGTGATGCTTCTGCCTTTTGCACGGTTTGCGGAAACAGGAAAAACGGAAAGGAGAAACGGAAAATGGCAAAACCCATGGCTGCCGAAGCATTGTACCTTGCCCTTGAACGGGAGTTCAGACCTGAGGAATGCACGGAAGTGTTTCCCGTGATCGGACTTCAGTATCACAACACGGATGCGATCGAAAAGGTCTATACGGCGACCTTTGCCTCCCACGAGGTGCTCGATGCCCTTGAAGCGAAGGGCGCAACGGACTGCATGCTGTTCACCCATCATCCCGTGCCCCAAAAGAAGGATCTGTTCAAGCCGAATCCGCCCATACCGGAAAGCATCGTGGAGCGGCTCAAACAAAACCGCATCACCCTGTTCAGCTATCATATCCCCCTTGACCGCAACAGCGAATGGTCGCCGGGCACGAATTTTGCAAAGCACCTCGGTCTTCACCCCTTCGGTGAATTTTTTGAGCAGAACAAGGTGCGCATGGGGCTCCTTTGCAACAGCGGCTTTTCTGCTCTGAAAGAGCTTTGTGCAGCGGTGGAAAGCATGGTGGGGCACCCCATCAAGGTATATCCCTACGGCGGCGAAACGATTTTGGGCGGCAAGGTCGCCGTGATGTGCGGCGGCGCAGACCAGCCGGGCATTTACCCTGAACTTCGGGAAAAGGGCATCAACACCTTCATTACGGGCATCGCCAACCCGGCGATCGGCTGGGTGAACAAAAACCACGAAGCGGCGAAGGCGGCAGGGGTCACCATCCTTGGCGCAGGACATTATTCTACGGAGAAATATGCGCCCATGGAAACGGTGCGCTTCTTTGAAAGCCTCGGCCTTGCAGCGGAATTTATCCCCGAAACGCAGATGATGGAGGAGATGTAGGGGGGAGAGAAAGGGATTCGTTTTGCGCATCGGCAGCGCCTTACTTGTGCTTCGCACGGCGTGCGGCGGCCTGTGCCGCAAAACCCGGGGCGGGAAAAGGCTGCACTGCAGCCTTTTCTGATCCGCTACTATTCTAACGAAAAGATTACTGATAATACATCGAAAACTTCATCATAATCTAGACCATAGCTTGCTTCTGCGGCGATCAACTTGCACCATTGTCGTATACGCTTATCGGATATTCGCTTGACTTTCCAGTTTGCTTGCAACACTTCTTCACTTTCATGAATAAGCCATGAAACGATTTTGTCACGATTTTGCGCTATCCTACCGAATGCTGCTGGCATTTTGATGTAGTTTCCGGAGCTGGTAGGCATTGCCACTTGACCGCCTGCGGAAAAACAATCTCGCACACTTGAGTTAACAATGCCTTGAGTCGTAATCCATAAAGCAAACCGGTAATATTTTGTTTTGGAATTTTTCATGTTCAGCAGTTCCGGAAACAGAACGTATCCTTGAACAATTAAATCGTTTTTCTGTTCACTTGTTAGTGTTTTCCAAAGCCGAACAACGGGCGATACAACATTTTCTTCGCCATTGGCTGCCCACCAAAGGCTTTCACCATTTTTCAGTTTGCTTCTATAGTATTTTGAAACAGGAACTACCGGATTATCCATTTGACGAAGTTCGTCATAAGGAATCCCCATTTTGTCGAAGATGGTTTCTCCATTCTTCAAACGCATATCGATCTGATAGCGAGGGTAATGAGTAACGGCTATTCCAGACAAGCATTCTTCGTAGGGCCTGGATAAAAACTCTACAGGTTTTCCTAACTTTCCGAATGTTAGGTAAATGCGCTTTACGTCCTGATTGCGAGTGCTTTCTAAAATGCTGCTTCCTATAGACGTCCAATGGTTCTCTTTTGTACTTTTAACCTCTACTCCGTAGTATTTCTTTGCGACTATATCCGGAAATGCTGATCCGGAAACAAGTTGAATTGAGTTTTGAAATGATGTTCCTTTTGCACATTCCTTTATTGCTTCAAATACATCTTTCTCAAGAGGGTGACCGCTGCGGACGGCATAATAATCCTCTCTTTTTACTGCATCTGCATTAAGAAACTTGTCGGTTTTTGACATCAAGTTTTGAAACTCAATCAGTTCCGGATTGGGATTATCGGATATGATCATTGGGGACCTCCTCCAAAGTACAAGTTCCACTTGCTTTCAATGCTCTTGGCAATATGATAAGCCAGCACACAGGGAACCGCATTGCCGATTATCTTATATGCTCCACTTGCGGAAAGGCTGTTTGCATTACCTTGTTTAGGAATGACAAATTGATAGTCGTCCGGGAAGGTTTGTATTCTGGCGCATTCTCTTACAGTAAGACGGCGTTCGTTTAATCCTCTTTCAAGCTCAGCATCGAGTTTTCCACCGTGTTCCTTATTAAGACGTCGATATTCAATGTTGCCATGGTGCTCGGAACGAATAGTAGGCGCAATGGAGTGCAGCTTAATTTCTGTTTGCCCTTGGCAGTGGGAACCCATGAATTTCGCTTTGGAAAAATACTTTTGTGAAAGGTCTGCTGTGAACTCCGGCTCTTTAAGCCCTTCAAAAGCATCTGCGCATGAAACAAAGGGAACTAAGCCTTGACTCTTGACGGTGTAAGCATGTGTGGGCTTGGGATAAGGATCATAGGATTCCGTAATTTTTTCTTTTGATAATTCCTGAAGCGCACTTTTAGTCAAAGCACTCTTTTTGAAGCCAAAGAAAATAACTCTTTCCCTTGATTGCGGCACGCCATAATCTGCCGCATGGAGAACTTTTGCGGGAATAACAAGATATCCGCCATTTGCAGCTGTGGCAAAATCATGTTCGATGATTGCTTTTACATCGGCGAGGTTCGTGAGCCCTTTTACATTCTCAGCAACAAACATCTTGGGCTGCGTTAACGAAACAACATCGCGCATCCACATATAAAGCTGCCCTCTGCTTTCAACAGAGGGTTCATCGTGATCGAGTAATTTTCCAGAGTGGCTTCTGTGGGAATGAAACCCCAACCTTTTTCCAGAAACAGAAAAGTCCTGACAAGGAAAACCGCCGGTAACGATATCGATATTTTGCGGAAAAATCTGCTCCCCGGATTTCGCTTTTTTTACCAGATCAACGATGCTTTCTAAGTGGTAAATCTCGGCGGCATTCTTTTTTCTGCCGGAAAAATAATTGACCCATGCTGTTCTTGCTTCCGGCAATATATCGTTTGCAAATACTGTTTCAAAACATGTAGGAACGACTTTGACCCAATGATCTGTTTCGGCTTTTATCCATTCCGGGTGCATCGTTTTGTTGATGGATTTTGAAAGGCAAAGAAAGTCTCCTTCAAAACCGATGTCCATACCACCACAGCCTGAAAAAAGCGATAACAACTTCATTTGTCTCATCTCCGAGGAAATTTTCGTACTGTTTCTTGTTTTTCTATATTGTTAGAATTGAAACGCTTTCTATTGAAAAACATCCTGCTATCATGACGATTAGTATATCATATTGGGAATAACCTTGTAAACGCTCGAAGACGGAGCCCTTTTTGTTAGCGGCTTCGAATTCTCTTGAACAGAGACACAAAAAAGCACCCGTTTGGGTGCGGCGTTGCGAAAATAAGGGGAGAGAAAGGGATTCGTTTTGCGCATCGGCAACGCCTTACTTGTGCTCCGCACGGCGTGCGGCGGCCTGTGCCGCAAAACCCGGGGCGGGAAAAGGCTGCACTGCAGCCTTTTCTGTTCCGCCCTTCGAATCCCTTCATCCGGAGAACGCCATAAAAAAACCACCCCGTTGGGGTGGTTTTTTTATGGCGGAGAGAAAGGGATTCGAACCCTTGATACGCTTCCACGTATACACGATTTCCAGTCGTGCGCCTTCGACCAACTCAGCCATCTCTCCACAAAGCGGCTTCCTGCTCTCACAAGGGCGCAATCATGCTCAACCATAATACAACATTTGCACGAGCTTTGCAAGAGATTTTTTCTGCAATTTCAAAAAATCAACCAATTGTTAATTTTGCTGAAATCCCTGTACGCTTCCCTTATTTTGGGGTACAATGATAGAAACTGCCCACAATGTGGGCGAATGTGCCCGACACGGGTGTTTTTCGGGGAGCGTTATTGTGGCTTCAAAGGATAAAAACGGATTTTTCATGCGCCTTGTGAAGGGCGCCATCATCGGCGTAACGGCGATCCTGCCCGGCGCCAGCGGCGGCGTGCTTGCGGTGGCAATGGGCGTTTACCGCCCCGTGATCGATGCGGCGGTCAATTTCTTCAAAACGCCTAAGCGCAGCATCTTTTATTTGCTGCCCCTCGGCATCGGCGGTGCGCTCGGTCTTCTTCTCACGAGCCGCCTTGTGGAATGGCTGATGGTGAATCACGAAACGCCGGTCATGTACCTTCTCATCGGTCTTGTGGCAGGCGGCGTGCCCTCCCTTGTGGGGGAAGCCAACGAAAAGGGCTTTAAAAAGCGCTATCTCATTGCTGCCCTCTGCGGCTTTTTGCTGATCACCGCTCTCGCCCTTGCGGACAGGCTTCTTTCCGGCGGCACCACCCTTCCCTTCAACGGTTGGGCGGCGGCGCTTTGCGGTGCGCTCATTGCCCTCGGCACGGTGATCCCCGGCATCAGCACATCCTTTATTCTGATGTACCTTGGCATTTACGAGCCCATGCTCGGCGCCCTCAACAGCTTCAACATCCCCATGCTGCTTTGCGCCGGCGCCGGCGGCGCCGTGACCATTCTTTTGACCATATCCATCGTGAAGCGCATGTTTGACCGCTTCCACGGATATGCTTATTATGCGGTGCTGGGCCTTCTGTTCGGCTCCATCCTGCTCATCTTTCCGGGGGTCTCCTTCTCCCTTGAGCAGCTTCTTTGCACCGTGCTCTGCGCCATCGGCTTTATGGCAAGCTATCTTCTGTGCAAAAATCCCGATAAGGGTGAAAAACAGCCCTCCTGACCCTTTGGGAGCGGCTGCGGAATATATTTCTTCTAATATACAAATGGGAGGGACGTTTTGATGAACATGAAACAACGGCTGATCGCCATTTTGCTGTGCGTTGCAACGTGCATCGCCTTCATTCCTGCAAACAGGGCGGAGGCGCAGGTGCTCAGCGGCAATACCAGCAAGGTGGATTACGACAACACCAGCACAAGCAAATATACCATTGAGATCGATCTTGTGAACCAGATCATCACCGTGTACCAGGGAGGCATCGGCGGCAGGATCGTGCTGCAGAGCCTGTGCACCACCGGCAATGCGGAAAATCCCACCGGTGCAGGCACCTACAAACTCGGTCATCTTAAGGAACGCTTCGGCTATTTCGTAGCCTTCGGTCAGTATGCCCAATACTGGACGCAGGTGGTGCGGGGCATCTACATCCACAGCGTGATGTATGATTCCATGAAGCTCTCCAGCATGTCGAAATCCGCCTACAATAACCTCGGCAAGGCGAAATCCCACGGCTGCATCCGCGTGCTGCCCCATGTGGCGCAGTGGATCTATTACAACTGCCCGCCGGGAACCACCTGCAAGATCGACAGGAAGAAGGCAGCGGATCCCGCTCTTGTGAAAAAGCTGAAGAAGGAGATCCCTTCTTATTCCGATTATCAGCAGCCTGCGGATACGAAGCCCTATCCGGTGGAAGTGCCCGCCGTGGCGAAGTTTGACAACGTGCCCCTTCGCACGGGCTTCTCCAATTCCCGTGACAAGACTGTTGCCACCGTCAACAAGGGTGCAAAGATGGTGCTGCTGCAGATCGGTCCCGATTGGTGCAAGGTGCGCCTTGAAAACGGCAAGCTCGGCTATGTGAAGACGGAGTATCTTCTGTTCTATCCCGACAGGAAGGTCGTCAGCACGGAGACCTATACCGCTACGAAGAAAACATATGTATACGAATCCATGAGCACCGGCGCAAAGCGGCTTGCCACCATCCCCGAGGATGGCGAAGCCACCGTTGTCAGCAACCCGAAAAAGGGCTGGTGGTACGGCTCCTATAACGGCGTGACGGGCTATATGCGCACAAAATATGTGGTGAAGGAAACGACCGTGGTCTATCCGTCCCTTACCGGCAGCAGCACCGGCGGCTTCTCTTCTTCCGGCGGAAGCTCCTCCGGTCTTGGCGGAAGCTCCTCCTCAAGCGGTCTGAGCGGCGGAAGCGGCAGTTCCTCCTCCGGCAGCCTTGGCGGAAGCTCCTCCTCCGGCAGCCTTGGCGGAAGCTCCTCCTCGAGCGGCCTGAGCGGCGGAAGCAAACCCTCCGGCGGATTGAGCAGCGGAAACGTTTCTGCTCCCTCCGTATCGGGCGGCACCAGGATCAGAACGGATATCAGCGCCAACATGCGTGCCTCCGGCAGCACCTCCGCAAAGGTGGTGACGGTGCTCAGCGGCGGCACGGCGGTGGAGATCCTTTCCGTGTCGGAAAGCGGTTGGTACCGCTGCAGCGCAAACGGATATACGGGCTATATCCACAAGAGCTGCCTTGAAATGAACTGAGTGGAAAAAATGTGGATGATCGGGGCGTACGGGAAAGAAAAACCGTGCGCCCCAAAACTTTTTTCCTCCAAAAAAGCCCCAAAATTGGGGAAAAAACGGGTGTGCACAAAAAAACTCAAAAAAACTTTTAAAAAAGGTGTTGACAATTCGGGGAGTGTTTGCTAAGATATACAAGCTGTCGCGTGAGACAAACGAACGCCACGGCAAATGCACCTTGAAAACTGTATAGTGCTGAAAGAAAAAGAAGCAAAAGAACGCAATGTAATTTGAGGGAGCCTTGGAGTCTGAGA